>NZ_CP019333.1:1096696-1424613 GCF_002163875.1 Gilvibacter sp. SZ-19
GCGAAGTTCCAGCTTATCGCCATTGGCCACTCCCCAAAACTCTTGTTGTTTGCTGATTCCCTTAATAGTCAACAATCCGATAAATTTATGTCTATTCTCTTCTGCAAAATACTCTGCCGATACTATAGTCAACATGGCCAATGGAAATTTTTCTACGTGAAAAAAGTCTTTGTCCTTCAGATGTTCCACTGGCCCATTCCCTTCGAGATAGTCCCGATTACTGATAGTGTTCATGTCAATTACAAAGGAACCTCCCACTATTGCTCCCGCCGCTGTTCGCAATTCTCCATTTTTGAAATTTACCGTGCCTTTATGGTCGCTGAACTGAAAGGCGTAATAGCCGCGCCAGTTGATAAGACTTCGCTCTGTATCTAATACATAAGTAAGGTTTTCCTCTGTTTGACTTTGGGCGGCCACACCACATAAAATACATAAGGCCAAGACTAGTTTTTTCATGATTTAAAATTTTAAAACGAAACTAGCTGGAGCAGTTGTGAGAAGTGTCAAAAAAGTGTAAAAGATGTTTAAAGGCTTGCAAAAGTTGGTCAAAATCTGTGTTATTTGTAGCAGCTATGATTAGGACCTCATTATACATTCGATACTTCCACTTTGGTATTCTTTTCCTATTACTCTCCCTTAACGCCTGCCAAGAGTCGGTTAATAATGATAGCCAGAGAGCCAAAATCGCAATGCGCGAAATAGGGCACCAGTTGCTGCTAACCGCAAAGGATTCTACCTCTTACATTCCGCCAATTGAAACCTTAGAAAACAATTCTTACCTACTTTCTTTCGATACAGATATTTCAATAAATCCGCAGTATTTAGTGGATCAGATGAAAGACAAAATGCTCCGTGCTGGCTTTACCCAGAATTATACCGTCGAAGTAAAAAATTGTGAAGATCTCCAGGTGGCTTACAGCTATGAGATCGCTAAAGAAGAACATCGAACCATAATTCCGTGTGGCACACGAATTCTCCCAAAAGGATGTTACCAGATTCAACTCTTTATAAGCCCCTTGCAAAAAACCTCGGCTACGATACCTTGGTGGTGGTTGGCCTTTCCAATAATCATTGCCGGATTGGTGTTGTTTCATTTTCGTAAGAAAGCTGCAACAACCAACGAAGATGCTAATGATTTCAAATCCCTTGGTGATTTTAGGTTCTATCCCGATCAAAATAAACTAGTAAAAGCTGCTGTAGAAATCGGTTTGTCGAACAAGGAATGCGAATTATTGGCCATTTTGGTAGAAGCCCCTAACCAAATAATCAAAAGAGAAGAATTGCTCAAACGCGTTTGGGAAGATAACGGAGTGGTCACCGGTAGGAGTTTAGACACTTATATTTCTAAACTACGTAAAAAACTAAAGGACGACGATAGGATCCAAATAGTAAATGTTCACGGAGTAGGTTACAAGCTAAGCTTTAGTACTAAATAAAAAGCCGGGATTTCTCCCGGCCTGCATTGCTTAATTCTCCCAAAAAAAGTGATCGTAAGATGATCCTGTGCTAACTTTCTTGTGGACAGTTTTAAGCTGCATTTGCTTGGTCTTATACAAATAGCCCGTTGATGCCGGAGCGACAATTTTAACTTTTACCGATCTGCGACGACGGGTTTTTGTCTTGTTCAACTCTACTGGTTCCATACAGTCAAAGCGTACAGAGATTCCGCGGATTTCTGCCGTGATTCTTCCGCGACGACGACGCCACTTACCTCTTTTCTTTTTGTAATGAACCGTTTTAGATTTAATGCGAGAGCCCCAAAGCCCGCTTGGGTGAGACAGTTTTTGTTTACCTTTTATGCGACGGTTTGAAGTTGGGTAATAATATCTTGAACGATCAAAACCTAGACGACATTCAGCACCTCCATCAGTTCCAGTGGTTCCTGAATTTCCACCGTAGTTTCCGGAGCTACCACCTCCTGTGTATCCTCCATAGATCTCTACACCATCTACATCTACAAACTCCTCTGCATTAGAAACAGCAATTGTTTCAAGCAGATTTACATCCATAGTGCTAACCGTAATGTATCCGTAACGTGTTATATGATACAACAAGCGTCCTATCTTAACATTTCCAAATTCGTTAACAACCGTACGAACCTCGTCGTCGAAAATATAATGATTGTCTGGATCATTCTTATCGTCAAGGATATCATTAGCCAACCACTCATCTTCTTTTTCGCGCAGCAGTTTTCTTAAGGAGGTGAATCCTACAAACTGATTTTCAAAATCGATCAATGGCTGCGCTGGATCGTATTTAAGCTCATCTTCCATTTCATCTAGAGCTTCGTCTTCTAGATGGCCCCAAGAGGCTAAAAATTCGTCATCATAGGCTTCCACCTGCTCTTCCAGCAGAGCGACAGTGCTTTTAAATGTTTCCATGTCAGGAAAGTCAAGCATATTCTTGTAGACTCTGACCATTGGGCTTGCCTTAGCCTCAAGGTTTACTTCGTCTACTGCGGAATCGTTCAATGGTTCTTGCTCACAAGAACCCATAAATGCAATCAAGAACAACAGCCCAAAGTGCTGAATAATCTGTTTAGTTTTCATAGGATATAAATTTGAATTAATACCCTACTGTTACTTGAGGAGTTTATCTGTTACCCATCTTATGCCTACTTTTTTTGAATAAAAAAAGTAGTAATAGAGGAACCATAGCAAGAAGCCACCACCAATTGTTCTGAAGGCCAGAGAATTCTATTGCCGATGGATCTCCCATAAGTGCGAAAGAACTCCAATAAAAAGGAGAGGCTTCTGATAATTGGGCATTCTTCAGATAATTAAGTCGTGCCAATTGCAAAGCTGTGGCTTTGTCTTTTCCGTCGCTTAAAATCTTGTAGAAATCTTTTAATATTAACTGCGTCGCTTTATCGTTAGTACTCCACCTTGTACTTATTACGGATTTACTTCCGGAATAAAAAAATCCTCTCGCCAGACTAGCAACACCTTCACCTTTTTGAATCTGGCCAGAAGCCGTGTTGCACGCACTTAATACAACTAGTTCGTTGTTCAGATTCAATGCATAGAGATCATTTAAGTAAACCAAGCTGTCTTTTAGCGCTATCCAGGGTTGCTCATCGGCAGCTGCGTGTGTTGCCAAATGTAAAATCCGACTTTGTGATGCTTTTTTAAAGAATGTGCTGCGGTTTGCTATAGAATCAATGAATACATCACCTCCCAAAACTTCATTGGCTTCTAGAAGCTCTTCCTTTGTGTAAGGAAGCAAAGGCAAATCGTGCTCCTCAAAAGAGACTGGTGCAATTCCTAAGAAGTTCATTGATTTAAACAAGTCGTCGCCCAAATTATCCTTCTTGAGCAGACCCATTGACGGAGAATAACCAATAGTATATTGTGAAAACAAATAGGTTGGAGTTTTTGTGTCAACCACCAATGCCTCAAAGGGTATATAACCTAATTCATTTGCTGCAATTATTATAAGATCATCGTAGTCGCTAAGTTTTTCTTGAAGTGCTGGCGGAAACAAAAGCTGATACAGCTCATTGGAGATCGCGTAAAATCTATCTGCATCTGCGCCAGTAGTGAAAGGCCGAGAGACCTGATTCATAAATTTAGCAATCAATGAATTCAACAGGTCTTTATTCTCTAATGGAAAAAGTAATACTTCGTTTCTACTGACAAACAAAACTTGGGCTTTCTTTCGGTCTGCATCTCCACCACCCCAAAGAAAGTGCAATGCAGCGCTTCCTGGTTTTAGCTTTGATCTGGCTTTTTCTAAAGACTGAGCCTCAAACCAGTTTTGCGCTTGAATTAGATTCATTCCCTTTGTGGTAATACTATCTAAAATAGAAGCTTTTCGTTGTTTGGTTTGATACAGTTGGGTTTGGTTATTTTGCTGTTTGCAAGCTATTTAAACCACTTGATACCGCTTTCAGGGCATACCCTTGAAATAAAAATTCAGGGTATTCCCTGAGAAGATCAGAAACTTAATTTACGCTCTGGTTTTTCTGCGGATGTATTAAGCCATGAGCCAGCCTGCCGCGCTGGATGTGGCCTTGGAAGAGTACAAGTTATACCAAAAGAAAAAGCCATCATTTCTGATGGCTTCTAGACTATCGTTTGGGATAATTTACTTTCTCAAAAGTATCTCTAAGTAATAATTTTAGCATTTTCTTCCCTGTTGATGTCTTAAAGTATCTTTCTCTTCTTAAGGCATCCGTTTTTGTTATGAAAAACTCGCAATAAATTAATTTTAAAGGAATTCTTGACGACGTACTTTTCGTACGTTTACTGTTGTGATCAATTAATCGCTGCTCAAGATTGGTTGTAAAACCATGGTATAGAAGAAGGTCTTTTTCGCTTTGTAATACATAAACGCAAAATGGTAAAATCATAACATATAGGTATAAAAAAACCCACCTCTATTAACCAATAGGGTGGGTTAAATCTTAACTGGCAGTAAAGTAGAACAAGTTCACGTTACTGCCGTGAAGTGCAAAAAGCAACCCGAAGGTTGCTTTTTTCTACTTCTCGGCTCCTCCACTTGGACTCGAACCAAGGACACCCTGATTAACAGTCAGGTGCTCTAACCAACTGAGCTATGGAGGAATTTCGCTAAGCGGACGCAAATATAAATTTATTTTTATTCCACTACAAGCAAATTATACTTTTTTCTATCCAAATAGCCATCGATATAAATCGTTCCCATTTGCAAAGAGTACTAAGGCGATCAATAAGAAGAATCCTATCATCTGAGCGTACTCCATAAACTTATCGCTCGGCTTTCTTCCAGAGACTATCTCATAGAGCAAAAACATAACATGTCCTCCATCTAAAGCAGGAATAGGCAGTATGTTCATAAAGGCCAAAATGATAGAGATAAGTGCGGTGTTGAACCAAAAGGCTGTCCAACTCCAAGTACCAGGAAACAGGTTTCCAATAGCCCCGAAACCACCTATCTGCGTAGCTCCTTCTTTGGTAAACACATATTTGAATTGCTTCACATAATCTACCAGAATATTATATCCAAAAACGGTTCCGCCGCTAAGGCTTTCCCAAAAGCTGTATTTAATGACCTCGAATTTACCATCGTATTCTTTGCCGTAATTGTTTATCCCGGCCTTGCCTTTCTCATTCGGTGTTACAGTGATCTCTTTCTTCTGACCGTTTCTGTTCACTGCAAAGAGAATAGGCTTGCCTGCATTACCGGCAACATTCTCCTGAACCATTTTCCAGCTAGCGGTCATTACCCCGCCAACCTCAAGAACAACGTCTCCTTTTTGTAATCCGGCCTCTGCTCCAGGCAAGCCCGGAATTACAGTGTCTATTACCGGTTTTCGCCAACGGTTAAACGGGTTGGTATCTCCTGACTTGAACATGCGCATACCAATATCTTCTGGTAAGCTGATGGTCTCTTGGTCACCGTTGGAATGGGCTACGGTTATATTGTCTACATCTCTTAAAAAGATATATCGATTCAAATCGCCCAGATCCTTGAACTCTTCTCCGTTAACGGCCAAAATATGATCGCCGTCTTTAAAACCTAGTTCTTTAAAACTTTGCGCTACAGAGAAACCTCTAGGGGCAAGTTCTGGTGTAATAATACGTTCTCCATTTACATAGAAGATACCGATGTAAATAAGCAGTCCGACAATAATATTCACTGTCACACCACCGACCATAATAATAAGACGTTGCCAGGCGGGTTTAGATCTGAATTCCCATGGCTGCGGAGGTTGTGCCATTTGTTCTTTGTCCATGGATTCGTCTATCATCCCAGAGATCTTTACATATCCGCCAAGAGGCAGCCATCCGATCCCGTAAACGGTCTCGCCGATCTTCTTTTTGAACAAGGAATATTTTATATCGAAGAACAAGTAGAATTTCTCTACTCGGGTTTTAAAAAGTTTGGCAGGTATAAAGTGCCCCAGCTCGTGTAGTACAATTAGAATGGACAAACTCAAAAGGAGCTGTGCGGCTTTGACCCAAAATTCGCTCATAGCATAAAAATTAGAGGACAAAAGTAACTTATTCGTATGGCTTTAGAAAATGCTGCGGACTTGCTTAGGGCCTTGAGCTAGAATTTTTAACGCATTTTTATCATTGGGAGCTTTCAATTGCAGGGGTGGCGTTAAAATCTTTAAAAACTGCCTTGGTTATTGTGGGGTCTTCTCTGGCCGTCGTACCTTTGCGAAAAGCGGTCTTATCATGCTCGATTTCTTTGCGAAATACAAGTTCTTCGGATTGGTAATGTTAGTGTTATCTGCCCTTATCATTGCATTGATGTACCGCGCTTTAAAACCTCAGGACAAACTTCCTATCATTGAACCTGTGAGTGTGAGCGAAGAACTGGTGGACCCCAGTATGCAATTTGTAAAAAAGTACCACAGCATACCAGACTTCTCGCTTTTAAATCAGAACGGAGATACCATAAGTCAGGCCGATTACCAGGACAAGATCTACGTTGCCGATTTCTTCTTCACGACCTGTGTTACTATCTGTCCGGTAATGACAGATCATATGGCACAAATACAGCGAGAATTGCAAGGCGACCCTATGGTCAAGTTGCTTTCTCATTCGGTTACTCCAGAGATCGATTCGGTGCCTCAGCTTAAAAAATATGCCTTAGAGAAAGGCGTGAATGATTCCGTGTGGAATCTGGTCACCGGAGATCGGGAGCAGATCTACGATCTGGCTCGCAAAGCTTACTTTGCTGCCAAAAAAGATGCGGTTGGTGAGTACGGTATGATACATACCGAAAACTTTGTACTTGTAGACAAAGAAAAACGCATTCGCGGTTATTATGACGGTACCGCTCCAGACGATATTGAGCGCTTGCTTCAGGATATCGCCATTCTAAAAGCCGAATACTAGAAAAAAGCCCCTTTTGCTTTCGGAACTTATGCAGAAGTGCTATTTTTGTTGTTTAAAATCAGTCTAAATAAGCGCAATGCCTACCATAGCCAATCTAAATCGCGGACAAAAGGGAATAATCAAGGATTTTCCCATAGAAACTGTGCCGCTTAAATTGTTAGAAATGGGTTGTTTACCTGGCATGGAGGTGGAGTTGGTTCAGCTCGCGCCATTTAGTGATCCGCTTTACCTCAACATCAACGGGAGTCATCTGGCCATCCGCAGAGAAACCGCCCTGCAAATAGAAATCGAACTGCTGAGCTAATGGCCAAACAATTCAATGTTGCGCTCATTGGAAACCCCAACACGGGGAAGACCTCTGTTTTCAATCAACTTACCGGGCTCAACCAAAAGGTAGGAAACTATCCGGGGATCACCGTTGAGAAGAAACAAGGTATCTGTAAGTTGCCACGTGGTGTTAAGGCCCATATATTAGATCTACCCGGCACTTACAGCCTCAATGCTTCCTCTTTAGATGAGAACGTGGTCATAGAACTGCTGCTCAACAAGAACGACAAGGATTTTCCAGATGTCGCTGTGGTGGTTGCCGATGTAGAGAACCTAAAGCGCAACCTGTTACTTTTTACGCAGATCAAAGACTTGGGGATTCCTACCATACTGGCTATCAATATGGCAGACCGTATGAAACGCAAAGCCATTACGGTAGATCTAGAGAAACTGGAAGAAAAGCTCAAAACCAAGATCGCACTGATCAGCTCGCGCAAGAACCAAGGTTTTGACGAACTCAAAGAGCTGATTGCCAATTACAGACAGGTCTCTACAGAACCTTGTATGAACGCCTCAGTGATTGCGCCGGAGTATTTTGATCGACTTAAAAAAGCTTTCCCAAATCAAGAGCTATACAAGCTGTGGTTGGTGATCACCCAAGATGTAAACTTTGGAAAGGTAGAACGCAATACAGCCGATCTTATCGCGACCTTTCAGACCGAATCTAAAAGCAACCTCAAGCGACTGCAGCAAAAGGAAACCATTAAGCGCTATCAGTTTATAAACGAAACGCTAAAAGAAACCTTGGTTGTCGACACGGCCAATGCCAAGGATCTGCGCAGTCGATTTGACCGCGTGCTTACCCACAAAGTATGGGGATATGTGATCTTTTTTAGCATACTCGCCTTGATTTTTCAAGCGATCTTTGATTGGTCCGGTTATCCGATGGATCTCATAGATACTACTTTTAGCTCCCTTAGCGAATGGATCAAAGCCGTTATGCCTGCCGGAGATTTTACCAATTTATTGGCAGAAGGGATCATTCCTGGGCTGGGCGGAATCGTGATCTTTATTCCACAGATCGCCTTTTTGTTCTTCTTTATCGCCATCCTGGAAGAGAGCGGCTATATGAGTCGCGTTGTATTCTTAATGGACCGCAGTATGCGCCGATTCGGCCTTAGCGGAAAGAGTGTAGTTCCTTTGGTTTCTGGAACCGCTTGCGCCATTCCGGCCATTATGGCAACCCGAAACATAGAGAACTGGAAAGAACGCCTGATCACCATTTTGGTAACTCCTTTTACCACCTGTTCGGCGCGACTACCCGTGTATCTGATCATCATTTCATTGGTTATTCCGGAGCAGCGTGTTTTAGGAATCTTTAGCCTTCAAGGGCTTACGTTGATGTTCTTATACCTCTTAGGATTTGCCTCGGCCATTATTTCTGCCTGGCTTTTAGATCGTTTTCTAAAGATCCAATCTAAGAGTTTCTTTGTTATTGAAATGCCAAACTACAAAGTCCCTTTGTTTAAGAATGTGGCTTTGACCGTAGTAGAAAAGACCAAGTCTTTCGTAGTCGGTGCAGGGAAGATCATCATGGCGATCTCAGTAATACTTTGGGTGTTGGCTTCTTATGGCCCTGGAGATTTCAATAAGGCAGAGCAGATTGTTAAGCAAGAAAATATAAATAATGGTCTTTCCGAAGAGGAACTAGACGCCCAGATCGCTTCCTTTAAATTGGAGCATTCTTATATCGGAATTCTAGGAAAAGGCATAGAACCTGCCGTACAGCCTCTGGGTTACGACTGGAAGATCGGGATAGCGATTTTAAGCAGTTTTGCAGCTCGTGAGGTCTTTGTGGGGACTTTGGCTACCATTTACAGTGTGGGCAGCGAGGAAGAAGAGACCATTAAGAATAGAATGGCTGCAGAGGTTAATCCGGTGCTTGGAACACCGCTGTTCAATTTTGCCAGCGGTATTTCACTGCTGCTCTTTTACGCCTTTGCCATGCAGTGTATGAGTACGTTAGCCATTGTAAAGAAGGAGACCAATTCCTGGAAATGGCCCATGTGGCAATTACTAACAATGTCTGCAATTGCGTATATTGTAGCTTTAATAACCTATCAAATCCTAAAATAAGATGATCCAGAAAATTCTAGTCTTTGTAGTCTTTGCGATCGCGGTAGGTTATCTGCTCAAAAAATTTGTGTGGAACCCTATTTTTGAATCCAGACGCAAACCAGCTGTGGGTACCTTAGACGGTGGTAAGACCAAATGCGGCAACAAAGATTGCGGCTGTCACTGATCTTCGTACACCCAAAGTTCCAAGCAGTATTCTCTGTCGGCAAACTGCACTGTTGATAAGGGATAAGGCGTAAGCTTTCCAACAACAATTCTCACACCATCGGCTCTTTCCATAACTATTGGATGGATCATGTGTTGCTCGCTAGCATCAATACGCACCTTTAAAGCTTGCTTTTCTCCATCCGCAGTAATTAATAAAACCTCAACATCTGCCCAGCCCGCCATGACACATTGGGCATCGCTTGGGCAGCGAGAGTCCATCACCACTGCAGTGAACTGCAATTGCATGTCCAGCGTGCTGGCCGATTCTCCAACTTTGAGTTGGAGTTTCTCTAAAGTTTCATCTTGAGCCATAGTCAAGCCTGTACTTAACAGGAGTAATAAAGTAAGTATCGATCTCATACACAAGTGTACTAAAAAATCGTGCCAAATTGCTACCCTCTAAATAGAAAGAAGTCTTTTTTAAGGTGCTCGATATGCTCGTCCTTATTCGTAATGATATACTCCAAGGCCAGATCTGTGAACGCTCTACCTTTATCTGTAAGGGATACGAGCTGATCCTCTACAGTGATCATATTGTTCTCTAAGGCAAGTTTTACAACGGCTTCGGAGCGCACCCTTTGCCAATTGATATGCTCATTCAAGTGATTGATATGGCGTTCCGACTCCTCCTGATGATTATTGAGGTGTAATAGAAAAGTAAGTAAGGATACTTCTATTCGCTGCTGACGTTTGCGGTAAAGCACGGCAATGATCCCTTTGTTGGGAGCAAAGCAATAGACTGTCAAAAAGATCAACCCAAGTACTGCAGTAATAGAACCTGCAATGGAGGCATCGAGTAAATGGGCAAGCCAGTAGCCTCCAATTGCCGAGGCTATCCCGAATCCGACAGACAACCAAAGCATGCGTTTTAAATCGTGGGTAAGCAAGTAAGCCGTTGCGGCAGGTGCGATCATTAAGGCGACCACGAGTATAGCTCCCACTGCGTCAAAGGCACCCACAACGGTAATTGACGAAACAGACATCAGTCCGTAATGCAAGACAACCGGAGAAAAACCAAGTGCCGCAGAAAGACCAGCATCGAAAGTACTCACCTTGAGTTCTTTAAAAAAGGCCCACAACAGCAGTAAGGTGATCAGAAGTATGATCCCCATGACCCATAAAGATTTCGGACCGAGGTCCGCACCGCCAATAAGCAATCTATCAAAAGGTGCAAAGGCCAATTCACCCAATAAGACCGCATCTACGTCCATATGGACATCACTGGCGTTTCTAGAGATCATGAGCACGCCTATACTAAAGAGTGCGGGAAACACTAAGCCGATGGCTGTGTCCTCTTTGACCAAGCCTGTCTTTTGGATGAACTCCACCAAGACCACCGTAATGACTCCGGTAAGGGCTGCCAATAAGATCAACCAAGGAGAATTCAAATCGTGAGTTAAGAAGAATCCCAATACAATTCCCGGCAATATGGAATGCGAGATCGCATCACTGATCAAGGCCATTTTGCGCAAGACCAAGAACACCCCAGGTATGGCGCAAGCCACAGCAACCACTGCTGCAATGAGTTGTATTTCTATTTGTGGTGTACTCATGTCTGACTGTATAGATTTTCTGCTTCTTCGTATCCCAAGGAGGTCATAGACCACATGGCTCCGTCTAGGGTTACCCATTTTTTGTCTACCATCTGCTGGAGCGTCTTTCTGGTAAATCCTTGAAAGTTATTCAGGATCTTCACCGCATGCGGATGCGAAATATCTTCGTGGGTCTTTGCTATAGAATACATGAATTGCAAGGTCTTTTTGAGTTCGAGTTCCCTACGGTTCTTCTGGAAACGGATCTCTCTAAAAAGCAAACCGCGGCCGGGTGAAAAAACAAAGGAGATCAGCACAAAAAAAGCAGCCACCAACACAATAACCGGACCTGTTGACAGATTGCTTTGTGTTGCAGATATGGCCGTGCCAAACACACCTGAAAAAGCTCCGAAGAAAGCCGCTAGCGCAATCATGACACTGAGTTTATTGGTCCATTGCCTAGCAGCCGCAGCCGGCGCCAGTAGCATAGCACTCATTAGCACAACGCCCACCGTCTGTAATCCGATCACAATAGCAATCACTATAAAAAAGGTGATCAAGGTGTCAATAATGCGCGTATTGAACCCTAAGGTCTTGGTGTAATCTGCGTCAAAAAGAAGCAATTTGAATTCCTTCCAAAAAAGCAAGAGGATAAAGAGTGAAACCGCTGTGATGGCCACCATGATCCAAACGTCTTTGGCCACCAAGGTAGCAGCCTGACCAAAGAGGTACTTATCTAGTCCCGCCTGATTGGCATTAGGCAACTTCTGTATATAGGTAAGCAGTAGCATCCCAAATCCGAAGAAAAGCGAAAGCACCAAACCTAAGGCCGTGTCTGATTTTAAATGTGTATTCTTGATCATTCCGCGGATCCAAAAAGCACCCAATAAACCACTTATTAAGGCACCAATAAGCAGTACATTACTGTCTTTGGCTCCAGTAAACAAGAATGCCAAGGCGATTCCGGGCAGAGCGGCGTGAGAGATAGCATCGCCTAAAAGACTTTGTTTTCTGAGAACAGCAAAACTCCCGAGCATTCCGGTAACTGCGCCTAAAACAGCCGTGCCTAAAGTGATGACACCCAAGGTGTAGTCCGTAAAAAGCAATTCGAAATACTCGCCTAAACTCATTGTTGTAAACTCACTTTATAATTGATTCCGTAAGTCTTGGTAAGGTTGTCGTCATTGAAAATTGTTGAGACCGGACCAGTGGCAATCTTTTTGACGTTTAAAAAAGTAACCCAGTCAAAATATTCGGGTACCGTTTGCAGATCATGATGAACAACGATCACCGTTTTCCCAGTCTTTCTGAGTTCCTTTAAAATATTGACAATTGCCTTCTCTGTAGTGGCATCGACACCTTGGAAAGGCTCGTCCATAAAATATATCGAGGCGTTCTGCACCAATGCTCTGGCTAGGAAAATACGCTGTTGTTGCCCTCCGGAGAGTTGAGAGATCTGTCTGCTTTTAAAAGGCAGCATCCCCACTTTTTCAAGCGCCTCCAATGCCGCTTTTTTCTGAGCTTTTCCCGGTCTTTTTATCCAACCCAAGCTGCCGTAGGTTCCCATCATGACCACATCTAAAGCAGTGGTAGGGAAGTCCCAATCTACACTCCCCTTTTGAGGAACATAGGCCACCAATTGTCGCTGTTGCTCATAGGGTTTCCCATAAATACCCACGCTGCCGGCAATCGGATCGATTATACCGAGTATGGCCTTAATAAGAGTCGATTTTCCCGCTCCGTTTGGGCCAACTATCGCCATGAGCACGCCTTCTGGTATGGCCAGATCTATATCCCACAAGACTGGCTTGTAGTTGTAAGCTACGGTCAAATCGTCTACACTTACCGCTATTTTTTCCATTATTTCAGCGCGTTTACTATGGTGTTCACGTTAGCGAGGAACATTCCAATATATTCACCCTCGTCGGTTCCTGCGGAGCCTAATGCATCAGAATAAAGGGTTCCGCCAATGCTCACTTCAAAATCCTTAGCCCGAACCGCAGCCTGTAGGGCTTCTATGGTACGTTTAGGCACAGAGCTTTCTACAAAAATGGCTTTGATCTTTTTTTCGATTATAAAATCAGCTAGGCGTTGCACGTCTTGTACACCCGCTTCGGTGGCGGTACTAAGACCTTGCAAGCCCACTACTTCAAAGCCATAGGCACGTCCGAAGTAGTTGAAGGCATCGTGAGCCGTAACCAAGTATCTTTTTTCTTCTGGCAGACTGCCAATAATTTGCTCTACTATGGTCTCAAGATTGTTCAAGTCCTCTATATAGGCCTCGTAATTGGCCGTATAATAGGTAGCACTTTCAGGATCTAAAGCAATCAACTCGTCTTTAAGTGCTCCGGCCATGCGTTTCCAAAAAGTGATGTTGAACCAAACGTGAGGGTCGTAGTTAGAAGCAAAATACTCAGACTCCATAAGCGCTAAAGGATCTAGTGTCTCTGCCAAGGCCACTGTCTTGATGTTCTGGGAGCGCATCTTTTCAAAGATCTCTCCCATCTTCCCTTCTAAATGTAAACCGTTGTATACGATCAGATCGGCATTAAAGAGCTTAGAGACATCGCCCTCACTAGCTTTATAAAGGTGCGGGTCAACGCCACTACCCATGAGGCCTTGTACATCTATAGAATCTTTACCGATCTGTCTGGCCAGATCACTTATCATGGTTGTAGTGGCCACCACATTGGGTTTGGAATTCTTATCTACTGATGGTTTACATCCAACCAAGATCAGTAGTAATCCGAAAAATAAAAGACTGGTTCTCATCTATTTGCTGTTTCGTGTATCAATACGGTAACTCAAGCCCGCACTTAACAATAATTCTTGATCTGAGCGGATTCCGCTCCCAATAGTGGCATCTAATTGCAGGTTGTCATTTACGAGATAGGTAATGCTAGCATCCCACAAATGGTTAGGCCCGCTATCTTCTGGCAACTCTCCGTAGAGTTCTACATAACAGCCAAAGGCATCAGTGATCGCATATCCATACGCCAAAGTATAAATGTATTCAGCCTCTGGACTGTCTCCTCCCCACTGTGCTCCTAAATTATAAGACAGACTTGAGCGCTCACTCAAGGTGTGCGCAAAGGAGAATCGAAAATCTACACCGGTATATTCGGGTTTGTAATCCCTACCTGCGGTAAAAGGCAAGAAGACATGGCCAATAAGTCCAATATCAGGAATTAGACCTCGCTCTTCTGTAATGGCGACTTTAGCTCCTAGCAGCAAAGGGTCCAAGCCACTTAGAACGCCGGGGACTTCCATCTCATTGAATTCGAGACGGGTCTCTGTAAAGTTCCATCCCAGGCGCAGTTCAAAATTGTCAAATATCCCATAACGAACCAACATAGTGTTGAAAGTGGTGGATTCGGTTTGTAAACCATTAGTTTCCTCTCTGGTAAAGAATGCCCCTGTCTCGAATTGGAGAAATCCTGTACCAACGGTGTTTGGAGCTTCGGTAGCGTCTGGCCTGTCCGTAATTAAGGGGCCTGGGCCGTTATCTTGCTGGGCATAGCCGAAACTGCCTAACATTAATATTGAGATCGTTATTAAAGTGTTTTTAAAATTCATTATGCGGTAAGGGTTACGTAAATACTGTTTGCTATTTCTTTAGTTAGAAAAAGTGGGGCCTTGTCTACAACGACTGTTAGCGCTCCGGTAAAGTCTTCTGTTTTTTGTACTTCTAATTGGGTTCCGATTCCGATGTTATTCTTGCTGAGGTATTTCAAAAAATCATCCGAAGCAGATTTTACACCAATACAGACAGCGCACTGCCCAGCATCTAATTGCCCCAACAATTTCTTTTGTCTGGTGGTGATATTACCATTGGCATCTGGAATAGGATCTCCATGCGGATCGTACTGCGGATGTCCTAGAAAGTGATCCAGACGATCGACCAGTTCTGCGGATTGAATGTGTTCTAGTTGTTCTGCAAGATCGTGCACCTGATGCCATTTGAAGTTTAACTTCTCGACCAAGAATACTTCCCAAAGGCGATGCTTTCTGATAATACGTAAGGCAGTTCTTTGACCAGACTCGGTTAAACTAACTCCTTTATACTTGATATAAGTGAGCAGCTGCTTGTCTGCCAGTTTCTTGATCATATCTGTCACAGAGGAGGCTTTGGTTTGCATGCGGTCTGCAATAGCATTGGTACTTACCTCGCTAGCGGTTCCTTGCTCCAAGTGATAAATGGCCTTTAAATAGTTTTCCTCTGATAGACTATACATCTACTTCATTTAACTTTATACAAAAGTAAATTTATTTTTAGACAAGCCTAAAATATTTCAGAAACTATTAACAATTACACCCAGATCATAAGTGACTCTCACTGATTTAACACAAAAATTTGCATTTTGTCGGTTTTTTCTTGCATTTAATCGATTATTTACTACATTTGACCTCTAACCCTAAATTTTAGACCATGAAAAAAATCTACTCACTATTGGTTTTTGCTTTTGTTCTTGTAATGGCAAGTTGTAGTAATGATGCGAATGATAGCTACGAGAACAGTCCGGATGTACAGTTCACAATTACAGAGCGTACCACAGATGATATTGATGGAAAAGATGAAGTTGTAACCTGTGCTGCTACGGAGCTGATAGCAGGTCAAAATTATGTAGCGGGAGAGATCTTGGTTACTGCAGATGAATCTACAGTTTATATTACCTACAGAACGTATGACGGCTGGGTGATCGACGCGACACATTTATTTGCAGGTGTATGTGAAGACATTCCACAAAACAGAGCTGGGAATCCTAAAATTGGAGTATTTGACCACGCCACCTCGCACAGTGCAAGCGTAGACGAAGTGACTTACGCTTTAGACATTGAATTCTTTGAGCAGTGTTTTTGTGTAGCCGCTCATGCCGAAGTTAGCTTGTTAAATGAAGCTGGTACTGTGATCCAATCAGAAACTGCTTGGGGAAGCGGAACTACCTTTGATGGTAACAGCTGGGCGATGTATTCAGATTTTTGCCTAGATGGTTGTACAGAAAATAACGACGGCCCTGCAGACGATCCGACTCGTTAATATATAAGACGTAATGATATTGCATGACCTGCCAGTTTCCCTGGCAGGTTTTTTTATGCCTGAAAATCAAACATCTATACTTTCTTACGTTTAAACCACAACAAAACTACGTTTGAACGAATTTTCCTGCAATGTGTCGGTTTTTTCTTACGTTTCAAATTTCGTTTAATAGCTTGCAGGCGAATTAATTAACAACATTATGAAAAAACTTTACCCCGCATTAATTATTGCAGCAGCTATTCTCACAAGTTGCTCGGACAATGAAAACTATGAAGGCCTAGATGCAAAGACCTTTACAGTGAATGAAAAAGTAGTAGATCTAGATGGTAAATCAGACCCTGAGATCTGTGCAGTGACCGATCTGATCGCAGGTCAGAATTACACTGCTGGAGTTGTTGAAGTAGCAGCAGACAGCGAGAACCTTTATGTGACCTATAGAACTTCAGGCAACTGGGTCCTTGGGCAGACTCATTTATACCTAGGAACCTTAGAAGGTGTTCCACAGAATGAACCAGGTAATCCTCGCGTAGGGCATTTCCCTTATCAAGCTTCTCACAGTGCTGGAACTAATGAGGTGACCTATACGATGCCTATCAATGACATAGACGATTGTTTCTACGCTGCAGCACATGCAGTGGTTTACCTAACAGACGATGCAGGCAATGTTATATCAAGCGAAACTGCTTGGGGAGATGGTGTAGCCATGGCTGGTAAGAACTGGGCAACCGTATCAGAATTCTGTAAAACAGGTTGTACCAACGATGACAACGACAGTATTGGTGGTCCAATTAGACGCCGATAAGACAAGCTGCTATAGCCGCTAATCTCACGCCCCCAATTAGCAGCTAATCGCAACCCCCAAAACATCAAAACCTGTTCTCTATTTGAGAGCAGGTTTTTTGTTTAAACAGACAAGTCATCAGTACAATATACTCGTCCACAGGCACAAAAGTGCATTTGAACGAATTTTCCTGCAAAGTGTCGGTTTTTTCTTACAGATAAAAATCAACCCCCTATATTCGTCTCAGATTAATTAACAACAACATGAAAAAGCTATTCTTTATTGGGGCAATGATAGCCGTTTTTACTACGAGCTGTTCCACAGAAACTGTAAACGAAGATCTGACACTAACGGATCAAGTACAATTTGAGGTAACCTCTAAGTCTATCCTGACTGCTGGCACGGCAACCGGATCCGGATCCGCAGAGATCTGTTCCGTAACCTACATCATGGCCGGACAGCATACCATCGCAGGTAAACTATTCATCTTAGCAGATGCAGACAACCTTTACATTACTTACAGAACTATTTCTAATTGGATCATTGATGAGACTCACATGTTCATTGGAAATCGCGAAGACATCCCTGTAAACGGTGGTGGCAACCCCCGCATTGGCCACTTCCCTTACAGTGCCGTTCATTACAACAACACCAATGAAGTAGTGTACACTATTCCTAAAAATGCAGTTCCAGATTGCTTTACCCTAGCGGCGCATTCTGTTGTGTCTAAATTAGATGCCAATGGCAATAGAGTAGTCACTGAGACTGCTTGGACAGATGGAGACGCTATAGGCGGTGCCAGCTGGGCCATGGCCACTGATTACTGTGTGTCTGGTTGTCCAACCTCACCAGATAACGGACCTGTACGCAGAAGATAAACGATTAATTGATCTTAAAATTAAGCCCGATCGCAAAAGAGATCGGGCTTTTTTATTAGAATCCGCGTTCTTGTTGCAATTGTTCGTAGGCTTCTTGCACTTTACGGAATTTCTCTTCAGCGCCTTGCTTGTAGGCCTCGTCCATATGCTGCACCTTATCTGGATGATATTTCTTAGCCATGGTTCGGTACGCCTTTTTGATCTCTGAATCCGAAGCTGTCTTTTCTATCTCCAAGATCTTGTAAGCGCTATCTGCAGATTTTAAGAACATGGCTTTCACACTTTCAAAATCCGCCTGACTTATAGCCAAATAACGCGCAATACGGCCTATCTCATCTACTTCTGCCTTGTCTACGGCTCCATCGGCATTAGCCACGCTAAATAAAAAGTGAAGGATCTGTAAACGCGATTCGTAGCGTGTTTTCTGACGCATGAGCTTACAGATATTCTCTGCGGAGATAGCTCTGTTCTTGATCACATCGTTGAACACCTTGAACGCGGCATTGGCTCGATCTTTTCCGTAGGCCTGTACAAAGTACTGCCTAACATAATTGAGCTCATCGTCTTTAACGCGGCCATCGGCTCGGATAACCAAGGAGGCCAAAGACAATAGATTCAGTTCAAAATCCGCAGGAGTTACCTGATCTCTTTTCGGTTGATTAAATACTCTCTTATAAGGTTGTTTTTTAGATCCGCCTTTGTTGATCTCATCGATAAAACTACCAATGACAAAGCCTATTACAGCTCCAAAGAAACGGCCGCCTACAACCCATCCTAATAAGGCTCCAGCCCATCGAAACATAGTGGTGTAAAATAAGGATTAAAAACGCGACTAAAGATAACCAATTCACTGCTTGTGTAGGTTGCTCTGTTCGCATATACTAGTACAAAATTGGTTATCTTTGCACTCAAATTGTTACACAAAAACAAGAAAAATTATGTACCCAGCAGAATTAGTACAGCCCATGCGCGACGATTTGACTGTCGCAGGCTTTTCTGAATTATATACCGCTGATGAAGTTCAGCAAGCGCTAAGCAAAGAAGGAACTACCCTAGTGGTGGTTAATTCGGTATGCGGCTGCGCAGCTGCAAACGCACGTCCGGGAGCGAAACACGCCTTGACCAATGAGAAGACTCCAGACCATTTGGTAACTGTCTTTGCAGGAGTGGACACGGAAGCTGTTAATGCTGTTCGCGAGCGCATGATCCCGTTCCCACCAAGCTCACCTTCTATGGGTCTTTTTAAAGACGGAGAATTGGTGCATATGCTAGAGCGTCATCACATTGAAGGTCGCCCAGCAGCCATGATAGCGGAGAATCTAATGGACGCCTTTAACGAATACTGTTAAGCGGCCCAAAGAAAAAATAAGACCACGTTTTAAAACGTGGTTTTTTTATGCCTAATTTTGAGCTATGGCCAAACTGATTTCCTATCCTATATCTGCCATTTATTACTTGGTCTTTGGGCTGACCTTGGTGATCTTTCATCCGATCCAATGGATAGCGCTACGCGTTTTTGGTTATGGCGCCCACAAAATCACAGTAGATTGGCTCCAATTTTGGATCATGGCTGGCACAGCCATACTCGGTACGCGTTACAGCTTTAAAAATCCTTATAAAGACAAAATAGGTACAGACAGGCCCTTGATCTTGGTTTGTAATCATCAAAGCTTATACGACATTCCTCCGCTTATCTGGTTCTTTAGAAAACATCATGTGAAATTCATCAGTAAAAAATCACTAGGAAAAGGGATCCCGTCGGTTTCCTTTAATCTAAGACATGGAGGCAGCGTGCTTATAGACAGGAAAAATGCGGCCCAAGCAGTTGCGGCCATCGCTCAATTTGGAGAATATATAGAAACCAACAAGCGCGCAGCGGTGATCTTCCCAGAAGGCACACGCAGCAGAAATGGCCAACCCAAACCGTTCCAAGCCAAGGGACTGCTCACCTTGTTCGATACAATTCCATCTGCCCAGATAGTTCCGGTGACCATAAACAACTCCTGGAAGCTGTGGCGTTACGGTTCGTTCCCTTTAGGCTTGGGCAACAAACTTTCCTTTTTGGTTCACGAACCCATCGTTTTAGAAATGGTCTCCGACAGACAGGCACTAATAGCTCAGCTAGAAAAAACAGTACACCATGCCCTTAAATGATGCGCTAATTACCAAAACCATTGCATTTGTAAAGGCAGAGCTTCTTGGTGCAGAAGGTGGTCACGACTGGTTTCACACCGAACGTGTCTACAAAACGGCCCTAGCCATAGCCGAACAAGAAAAAGCCGATCTGCAAACGGTGGCTCTTGCAGCACTTTTACACGATATAGCCGATTCTAAATTTCACAACGGAGACGAATCCATTGGGCCCAAAAAGGCAGAAGAATTCTTGTTGCGGGAAAAATTGGACTCCGCAGCGATCGATGCAGTGGTGAATATTATTAAGCATATTTCCTTTAAAAACTCCTTAGAGGAGAATACTTATGACACCCTAGAGCTTCGAGTGGTACGCGATGCCGACCGCCTAGATGCTATTGGAGCTATCGGGATAGCGCGCGCCTTCAATTATGGAGGCTTTAAGAACCGAGCCCTCTACGATCCGCAGATCGCTCCCAAACTCAACATGAGCAAAGAGGAGTATAAGAAAAGTACGGCCCCGACCATAAATCACTTCTACGAAAAGCTGTTGTTGCTAAAAGACCTTATGCATACCAAAACCGGCCGCCAAATGGCAGCCGGTAGGCATGAATTTATGCAAATCTTCTTGTCCCAATTCTATGCAGAATGGGAAGGTAAGCGCTGATCTAATTGGTCAGTTGCTCCAAGGTTATTTTTTTGTCTAGATCGGACAGATTAATAGTTCTAACCTCTTTGATCTCTTCTGGCGTAGCGTAATTTCTATAGATGGTGTATTTCAAATAGGTCGGATTGATAGATGCCTGCGGATTAAGCGACTCTAAATTGATGAGCCACTGGCCTGCTTCTGCATCGTCTATCTCGAACTGTTGAATGGCATAACCACCTCTATAGGCGAGCTTCATAGCTTCTAAATTGTCAAAACGCGTTTGCTTGTGGGTAAAGAATTTCCCCTCAGGGCTTACGAACTGTAGGTCAAATTCGGCAGCAGGATCATTCCATTCAAAGACAATTCTAATATCTTTCTTATAGCCCACATTGAGCAACCTGTTAGGCAATGACTTATAGTCTACTTTGTCTTTGTAGTTAGCCAATAGCTGTCGCATCTCGGCTTCTGCAATGGCCTGAACTCCGGAGAAATCCAGCGCCGGATAATCGTTGTCTAAAATGAACTTATAAAGTTCAAAAGCCTTTTGAAATTCACCGGTTTCCTTATACATATAGGCCAGATCTCTGTAGCTCTGTGCGTCGTTTGGTGTTAGTATTGCAATGCGTTGGAATACACTTTTGGCCTCGTGGATTTGTCCTAACTCTTGCAGGCGATACCCAAGACTCTTTAAGGCTTTAGGGTTGTTTGGAGCCTCGTTCAAGATCTGCTGAGCTATTTGTGCAGCAAAATCGACATCCCAAGCCTCAAAATATTTGGAGGCATTCAGATAATACTCCACGCCGTAGGCATTGGCTAAGGCGCTTTGTTGTTTGTATATAGCAACAGCCTCATCAAAAGATGTTGCCGTATTGAGCTGATTCATATACTCGCTTTTGGTAATGTCTTCTGCTACCAAAACACCTTCTGTATAATCGTTGTTCTTTGCTTTGAGGTTTTCTAAACGCTTTTTGGCGCGCTCCTCATATTTGCCCAATGCAGCCGCATAGGTTTTGGTCTCTATGCGGATCACTCCGTTTCTACCTAAAGTCCCATAACGAACCCCTCCAATAACACTTGGTATGGTGGTAATGCTATAGATGTTTTGCACATCTATGGGAGGCACCTGATTCGGTCCTTGTTCGTAAATGACCTCATCGATCACAATGATGGGCAAAGAACTCCCTGTAATAGAAGTTGCAATAGAACGGTTAAAGCCATAAGCCGGATTTGGCCCCCACATATCGTAGACAAATACACCTGGCATTTTTATGAGTACTTGTCCAATATTGGTGTAGGCCGGCAAAATTTGCTCCTCTGTGATCTGCCACGCGGAATACCCTAGGGCATCGAAATCTTTGGTTCCGATTGAAGTGTTAATGCTTCTAGATCCTATACGCTCTTTGCGTTCTTTTTTAGCTCGAAGCTCTACCTCTTCCAACAATTCTCCATCGGTCTCTAAATTGATCTCCAAACTAGAATTACCCGCCACCAACTCTTTTGGATAAGTGGTTAGATAATCCACACGCAATACATCGCCCGGTAAAGCATCTATGGTAAATCGACCCAGATAGTCTGTTTTCACTTCATTATAACTTCCTTTTACTCGAACCACCGCGCCTTGAACGGGCTGGCCTTCTGTCATTACAACACCTCTAACACCTTTTGCTTTTGCATCTGGTTGTTTCATGGTTTCTTTGCTGATGGTTTCGTTGTAAGGATTCAGATACAGTATGTTGTTGGCTTCTAAAAGATTGTAAAAGCGTTCCATACTCATGGTCTTAGAAGCGTAGCCAATCGCCGAGATCTCTATCTGATCTTGCAAGCCGATCTGTTCTTCTATGATCTGAAGTTTAAAACTCCCATCTGCCTGGGTGACCGTTCCGTAATTTCGGTTTAGAATATTAAGATTCACGAACTCTACGGGCTGCTGTGTTTGACCATCCAACACATAGGCATCAACATAGATAACGTTCATCTGTGCCCACATGGGAATGCTTAATAAAGCAAGGAAAATAGTAATGATCTTCTTCATAGGTTTTAATTTTTAAAGTGATGGGTGACAGGCCGGGAACGTAGGTGATTCCCGGCTTGTAAACCCAGACTCCCTCGGGAGTCAATGCTGTAAATTTCTGCTTAGTCGCGGCCTAGTAGCGCAACTGCTTAAGGGTCACTTTTTGCTTGAGGTCTGACAGATTAACGAGCCCAGTCTCTTTGGTCTCATTGCTCTTGCCATAGTTGGTGTAGACTGTGTATTTCAAATACACCGGATTAATACTGGCATCTCCTGCTAGAGATTCGATATTGATAAGCCAGTTTCCGCTTACACTGTCGTCTATCTCGAACTGCTCTATCGCATATCCTTTGGTATACTCGTCTTCCATCTGATCTAGATTGTCAAAACGTGTATGCTTGTAGGTGAAGTATTTTTTTGTCGGATCTACGAACTGAATATCAAATTCAGCCGCCGGATCGTTCCATTCGAACACAATTCGGATATCGCGCTTCCAATCGGTTTGCAGCAAAGAATTTGGAAGGTCTTTGTAATATACCTTGTCTTTGTGGTTAGCCAAAAGCTGACGCAATTCGGCCTCGGCCACCCCTTGGATTCCGCTAAAGTCAACACCATCGGTCTGATTGGCCAAGATTCTCTTGTATAACGCAAAGGCTTTGGTGTACTCGCCGGTTTCTTTGTAGATATAGGCCAGATCTCTAAAACTCTGCGCATCACTTGGATTTAAAAGTGCTAAGCGCTGATAGGCTGCTTTAGCACCTTCCAGATCGCCCATATCTTCCAAGCGATAAGCTAAGGTTTTTAGCGCCTTGTCGTTCTTAGGTGCGATATTCAAGATCTCTCGTGCCACCTCCGCAGCAAAATCCATATCCCACTTCTCGAAGTACTTAGAAGCATTGACAAAGAAGTCTATACCATAAGCGGCAGAATTTGCCAGAGAACGCTGCTGATCGTAGATCGATTTGGCTGCTTCAAAAGAGTTAGCCTGATTCAATCTTGCGATATAATCACTCTTTGGGAGATCATCGATCATTACCAAAGATTGGTTGTAATTGTTTCCGGTAACCAAGGCCGTTTCTTGTTTGGCCTCCGGCTTATAGTCTCCTTGTGCGGCGGCATAGGTCTTAGTTCGAATGATTATCACACCATTTCTTCCTAAAGTACCATATCGCGTTGAACCAACTATTCCAGGAATAACTGTCATGCTGTATACATTGTTTATATCGAGCAATCCATTTAATCCGCCTGGACCAACTTGGTCTGGTCCGTAAACCATGTCGTCTATTACGACTGCACGTCCGTTACTCAAGTTTATAGAGGTAGGATTAACTACGCCAATGGTAGGTAATCTCAATAAGGCTTGTTCAAAGGTCAAAGCCCCAGCCGAGATCTCGTCGTAAGTGATCTGTGCTGCGCGATAGCCAAGACGATCGAATTTCTTCTTGCCGTAAGCCGTTTCAATGTTTCTGTCTGACAGGAACTCTCTTTTCTCTGACTTTAAGGTCACCTGTTCTAGCAGTTCTCCATCAACAGTTAAAGCAATGTTCATGTTTGGCTGAGCGCTAACCTCCTTAGGGAAGGTTGTCAAATAATCCACCTGTAAAACATCGCCAGAAAGCGCGTCGATCTCGAACTTTCCGTCTGCGTCGGTCTTTACCTGTTTGTAGCTTCCTTTTACACGAATGGTCGCTCCTTGGATAGGTGCGCCCTCTGCCATCACCACTCCGGTAACGCCTTTAGCTTTACTTCCTTGATTGGCGCTTTTAAGGGTTTCTTGACTTATAGATTCGTTGTAGGGATTCAAATACAGGATATTGTTCTTTTCCAATAGGTTGTACAAACGCTCCATAGACATGGTTTTGGGCGCATAACCTAAAGCGGCCAGCTTGATCTGGTCCTGAGGTCCAATTTGGTCTTCAATGATCTCTAGATGGAATTTACCATCGGAAGTAGTAATGGTACCCATATCACGGTCCAATACATTGATATTTACAAATTCAATGGGTCGTTGTGTAGATCCGTCCAAGACATAGGCGTCTATGGTCACCACATTCATCTGAGCTAACATCGGTAAACTCAGCAGAGCTAAAAAATAAGATAAAACTGTTTTCATAATAGCAACTTTAAAAGTTATCACTGCATGCACAACTAACTGATACCTAAGATACAACGCAAATGGGTAAAAAAGTAATCCCCGATAGAAATTAACGTTTGTTTGTGAGCAGAATTTACGGGCGTTGAGCGCCTTTTGGCTAATAGTAGAAACTATCTAAAGTCACCTTACTTGTTTGTTGGTACAATTTTATCAATTTGGTGCGGATCTGCTGCTGATCTGTTCCGTAATCGGTGTACACGGTATACTTCATATAAGACGGATACAACAAATCAGATTCGCCTAAGTGCTCCACATTGATCAACCACTTACCGGATCTATTGTCGTCTAGAATGAATTCCTCCATAGTAAAACCAGCTTGAGCTTCTTCTAACATCCGCTCTTTAGCCAGAAATGGCGTATGTGACCATTGGTAGTATTTCTTCTCCGGATTCACGAACTGCAGCTCAAAGGAAGCGTTTGGATCCGTCCATTGGAACACCAGGCGCAGGTCGAGGTCAAAGTCGGCCTTAAGTAAACTTGTTGGTAGATCCTTATAGCTAATTCGATCCTTGTGCTGTGCCACTAAATGTTGTAGCTCGTGCTCAAGCAGTCCTTGCGTTGCTCCTAGGACTAAACCATCTATAGTTCCAGATAATAGTCGTTTATAGACCTCAAAGGCCTCCTGATATTGCCCATCTTGCTGTAGCGCCAAGGCCAGATCGCGATAGCCTTGTACCTGAGTGGGTTCTAACGCAATGATCTGTCGGTGTAAACCAATGGTCTGATGTGCAAAACCATAGGACTCCATGGCATAAGCCATAATACGCAGCGCTTGAATATTATTCGGCGCTACTTCTGCCAAGCTGCTCAAAATGGCTTTAGCGTAGCCTGCATCCCATTTTAAGAAGTATTCAGATACATCGACAAAATAGCTAATGTCCTGCTTATAACGCTTGCGTTGTGACTGGTGAATCTCTTTGGCCTGCTCAAAACTTGAAGCTGTGTAAAGCGATTTCAAGTATTCGGGTATCACTGCCCCAGAATCCAAGCTAGGTAAAAGCACCTCTTGATAATCGTTGCCGGTAACCAAAGCAGAGGGCTTAGTCTCTGGCGGAGCTCCGGTAAGTGCAAAGGTTTTGGTCTCTATTCGAATGGCGCCGTAGGCGGCTATAGAACCGTATCTGTTGGTCGCTGCCAAACCTCGGAAAATGGCAACATTATCGATATTCTGTACATCTATAAACGGCCGTTGGTCTTGGGTGTAGATTATGCCGTCCACAACTATTACAGGCAAACTGCTGTTAGAGATGGAAGAGGCGATACTTCGTGTAAAGATGAACTCTGCATCATCACCGAAGCCTATTACCTGTACACCCGACAATCCGGCCAAAAGCTGGCTCAAATTGGTGTAATAAGGAGGAATATCCTCGGCAAGGATAAAATCCGCAGCAAAACCAAGCGCCTTTCTAGACTTTTTCCCATAAGGTGTTTTGATATCGTCTTGGTTCTTCTCAGCCTCAATGACCACTTCATCCAAAAGCTCGCCATCGGTCTCTAAAAACACGTTTAAAGAACCACCCTCAGGGACAACTACTTCCTTGTCCAGCATGCCCAAAAAAGAAACCACCAAAACATCTCCACTGTTGGCATTGATCTTATAATTACCTTCTGTATCGGTAAGCACTTGATTGTAGGTGTCCTTTACCCAAACCTTGGCCCCTTGAATGGGACCAGAGGAAGCGGTGACCTGCCCTTTCAAGGAAAGCTCTTCACTGCGCTGCGCATAAACCACCTTGTCATCAACCTCGTTGAGCATGAGTCCTAGCCCCTCTTTCGGATTAATTCTACTCAAATCGATATAATGTCCATCGGCGTACAAAGAGAGGTCTTGTAAGGCAGTATGATTGGCCTCAGCTTGACTGTTTATACTGAAAATTGGGATGTTAAGCGGTGATAAGGGTGGGCCAAAGACAGACTCACCGTCTGAAAAGAAGAGTATGGTCTCTGCATTGAAGTTATTGTCCTGCAACACCTGCTCAAATCCAGAGCCTCCAAAATAAGTGCTGCTCTTTAAATAAGCTAGTATTTCACTGCAATCCTCACAATTAAAATCCTGATTTTCTTGCCATCCGGCTCCAAAACGGATAACCCGAACTTCTTTAGCTTTCACTGCTTTCAAGTAAGATTCCAGCAGGTCGAATTCCTCATCAAAACTTCTGCTAAGCTGCGAAAGAGAAGCATCCCAATAGATGGTGATACGCTCCGGGTCTTCTCGGGCTTCACTCTTATTACCCGAACCTGTCGGAACGGAAGCGATCAAATAAAAACCCATACCAGTATCGGAATAACGTTCCCATTTATCCTGGCTAATACTTCGGGTATAGGCCACTCCTCGCTCGGCACTTGCAGCTATGGCAAATTCTATCTTATCGCCATAGACCTCTACCAATTCAATACTCACCACGATATCTTCGCTCACATAGATGTTGTAATCTGTTAGTGGAATTGCCACAGCCCCGATGTCGGACTTAAGGGTGTAAAAGATATTCTGACTCAGTAGGTTCTTGGCCGGATAGCGCTTTTGATAATCATAGATATTAACCCGGATCTTTAAACTGTCTGCCTGGTTCTCTACCACATCGAACTTCAAGGTGTCCAAACGGGTGTTGTCTTTTTTAATGCGAACCCGAGTTGCGATCTCACCACCCAAGCCTTCTTTGTCTTTCCAATAGCCTAAAGTGGCTCTGGTGCGCATAATATTGCCTATCTCTATCGTTTTGCGCTTGTCGTTGGTCAAAACCACCTCATCTAAACTGTAAGTCGTCGGATTGAGATAAATGATGTTATTCTTCTCAAGCAGCCCGTAAAGATCTACAAGTTTAAAGGTCTTGGTCTGATAACCCAGGGTCGAGATCTGTAGCACGCCGTTCAGGCCAATTTCTGCCTCGTCAAAGTTCAATCGAAACTTGCCATTCTCATCGCTAACAGTCCCAACTCCCTTTTCTACAAAGCCAATATTGGCAAAGGCAATTGGCGTATTTGTACTCCCATCCAATACATAGGCATTGATGGTCACCTCCATAGGTTTGGACGTGTTTTGAGCCCATGTATCTAAAACGAATAACACGGCCACGATAGCAAGAACAAGCTTCTTTAGCATATTCAATAGGTTTAGGTTTAGACGGGGAGTAACCGGATTGGTTTAAAAATACAGAAATTTAAACTCCAAACCATTGGCTTTAACGCGGCGCTAAGAAAATGCTAGAACAGCTTGAGTTGATTCTGGTAAGGATTGGAGAACAGGTCTGTTCTCAGTTTAGGTTTTTCTGCGGATGGAAAATACTGCTTCTTGGCCAAGGCTATCAGGTCGTTGATCTGCTGAGCTATGGCACCTTGACCTCGCATTCTAAGTCCAAATTCAGAGCTGTTCACTTGGCCACCATGACAGTCCGCTATCTGATTCAAAATACGTTCTGCCCGATCTGGCATAGCAGCCTTTAACCAAGCAGAGAATATCTGCTCCAGCTGACCGTTTAGTCGGACAATTGTATGTCCTATACGCATGGCTCCGGCATCTGCTACAGTTTTTGCCAAAGGCAAGATCTCATGCGAATTCAAGGATGGGATTATCGGAGCCATCATTACCATGACAGGAATATTATTCTTGGCCAAGGTCTCTACCGTTTGTAAACGTTTCTTTATAGTAGCTGTTCTGGGTTCCAACAAGCGTCTGGTCTTTTCAGATAAGGATGTAATAGAGATCACAACTTGCACTAACTCTTGGTCTGCTAGGGCCTTTAAAAGATCCAGATCTCTTAACACTAAGGAATTCTTGGTGATGATCCCTACAGGATGTTTCCAATCTAATAGGATTTGCAAACAGCGACGGGTTAGTTCGAACTTCTTTTCTGCAGGTTGATAGCAATCTGTATTACCCGAGAACACAATAGGACTTGGCTCCCACTTCTTGCTCTTTAGTTTTTTTATGAGCAGCTCGGGGGCATTCTTTTTAACCATGATAACTCGTTCAAAGTCCAATCCGGCGCCATAGCCCCAATACTCATGAGAGTTTCTAGCATAGCAATACACACAGCCGTGTTCACAACCTTGGTAGGGATTCGCCGAGAACTCCATACCTACGTCCGGGCTATTCACTGCGTTGACAAAACTCTTTGGATATACGGTAAGATACCGGGTTTTGTTAGATTCGAACGCTTCTTCCTCTTTGCTGCAATACTCTAAAAAGTCATCCAGCCACTCGTGTTTTTCGGAGGCGAATTTGTTGTGGACACGCTCTTGCGCGCCCCGACCTTTGAGATGAACTTGCATGTACTTTAGTGGGAATTACTCCAACCAAAATACAAACTAATTTGGAATATTTCCAAATTTTAGGATTATTTCCTAAATCAATGCTTATTTCCCTGGGAAGATCGCCTTTCTTTTTTCCAAAAAGGCTTGAGTACCCTCTTTAAAGTCGGCAGTGCCAAAACACTTTCCAAATTCGGTGATCTCGGTGTCAAAACCGTTCTCACCTTCTTCATAATTGGAATTTATTGCTGTAATAGCTGCCGCGATAGCAACAGAAGAATTGGTCATGATCTTACCGGCAATCTCGTGACACTTTGGGATCAGCTCCTCTTGCGTTGTCACGTGGTTCACCAAGCCGTATTCTAAAGCCTTATCGGCTTTGATCATGGTAGCAGTCATGATCATTTCCATAGCGCGACCCTTGCCTACAAGTTGTGGTAATCGTTGGGTTCCACCATAACCGGGAATAACTCCTAAAGAAACTTCTGGTAAGCCCATGCGCGCGTTGTCACTTGCTAATCTGAAGTGTGCTGCCATGGCGAGTTCAAGCCCTCCACCAAGTGCAAAACCATTGACTGCTGCAATTACGGGTGTAGACAAATTAGCCACAAAGTCAAAAAGTAAAGCTTGTCCGCTGCTGGCCAGTTTTTCGCCTTCAGAAACGGAGAAATCGGCAAATTCACTTATATCAGCTCCAGCCACAAAGGCCTTTTCGCCAGCTCCCGTTACTATAATGACTTTGACATCTCGGTCTTCATCCGCAGCTTTAAAAGCCTTGTGCAACTCTGCAATGGTCTCTGTGTTGAGCGCATTTAACTTGCTCGGACGGTTAATGGTAATGGTGCAAACACCATTTGCGGATTCGCTTAGAACGTTATTGTATGACATGATTGCTTGGTTTTTCAGTAAGTTTCGGAAAGCGCACCTCAAAAACGGTTTCTACGCCTTCCTCACTTGTAAAATTAATACTTCCCCCGTAGGTTTCCACAATATTTTTGACCATAGCCAGACCCAGTCCCATACCACTGCTTTTGGTGGTGAACTTCGGCTCGAACACGAGCTCCTTGTTGGCTTGTGATATACCAACACCATTATCGCTTACGCGGATGATGGCGTCTTCACCTTCGGTGAGCACACGCACAAAGATCTTTGGGTCAGGTGTATTGACCAGCGCCTGAGTACTATTCTTGACTAAGTTGGTCACCACACGAATGAGTTGTGTTCTGTCAAAGGTAGCGATCACTTCCTCCTGGTCGGCCTCGAAATAGATATAAGACTCATTGAAGATATCCAAGGCCAATTTGGTGATCTTTACCACATTGAGCGTCTCGTCCTTTTGAGCCGGCATCTTGGCATAGGTTGAGAAGGCAGAAGCAATAGAACTCATGGTGTCTATTTGCTGTATCAGTGTATTGCTGTACTCTTTTACTTTTTCTTTTATGTCCGGATCATTTGGGTCGAACTTACGCTCAAAGCTCTGAACAGAGAGGCGCATAGGCGTAAGCGGATTCTTGATCTCATGTGCAACTTGTTTGGCCATTTCTCGCCAAGCGGCCTCGCGTTCGCCTGCAGCCAATTTAGCCGCACTGATCTCCAGTTCGTCTATCATGGCATTGTAAGATTCTACCAGATTGACTATCTCCGGACTGGTATCGTCTGTTACAATTTTCTCATTCCTGATGCCCAGAGAGGTTTCCGTCATCTTTTCACTGATAGATTGCAGCGATTTGGTGATGTATTTGGATAGGAAAAAGGCCAAGAAGATCGCGATGCCTAACATCAGCAGATATACTTGTGCTAAACGCGTTAAAAACTCTACCAACTCACGGCTGATAAAATCGTCTTCCTCTATATAAGGAAGGTTTAAAATAGCAATGGGTTTGAATTTATTGTCTGTTATGTAGGAGTAGGACGAGCGAAATCCACGGCCGTCTTCGGTGAACTTTTCCACGTATTTCTTAGTGGCAGAATTCTGCAATCCCGATAAAGCCTCCGCAGGAATTTGTACCCTAGTAGTATCGCGCATCAAAGAAGCCTTTGAGCTTTTGAGCAATTTCCCTTCTAAGTCATAGATATAGACCTCTAAGTTATGAATGTCTTTGATCTCGTAGATCTTGGTGCGGAATATCAGCGATAAATTCTCGGTCTCAACCGGATAGGTCGTTGTTTTAAGCACATAATTGATACTCGACTTAATGGCAGCCTCTTTGCGCTCTAAGCGCTCGGTGTGATAGTCTTTGGCCTCTTCGCTGTATTGGTAAATAGAAACCGCAGCAATAAGTACAGAAGCTGCTATTACCAACAACAACATGGAAAGGAAAATACGTGTTCTTAGGCTGAGTTTCACCGGGCTTGGAAGCTTTTAATCTATGCTGAAACTACAAATATTAGACCAGAATCATTCTTTTTCGGCCCTATATCTTTTGTAGAGTTTGAAACCCATCATTAAGAAAAGGGCAAATACAATAAGACCCAAGGTGCCGTAAATCCAATTCACGGCATTCTTTAGGATCACCAAAAACACAACAGCAAAAAGTATTAAAGTGGCCCCTTCATTGAACAAACGCATAAAGTTGGAGCTGTACTTGACCCTATCGGCCTGAAGGTCTTTGTATATTAAATGACATTTAATGTGGTAAGCAATAAGCGCCACGACAAAGCCGAGCTTAACTTGCATCCATGCATCTGTGATATAAAATGGGCGGATGGCCAAGAGCCAGATCGCAAAACCAATGGCCAAGAACATAGAAGGCCAAGTAATGATAAACCAAAGCCTTTTGGCCATGATCTTAAGCTGGTCTCCTAGGATGGTCTTATCTGGTTCGGGTTTCTGTGATGCCTCAATTTGATACACGAATAACCGGACTATGTAGAAAAGGCCGGCAAACCAGGTGATCACAAAGATCAAGTGTAATGCTTTTATATAATTGTATTCCACGTTTACTTGTTAATCAGAGCAAGAGCTTTTGTTAACCACGCATCATCTGTGGTAAGTAATTCTTGTGTGCTCAGCATCACTCCAGGTAAATAGTCCTCTCGCGGTGTACCATCTACATGATACAAGCGTTCAAAGGTAATGTTTAATCCGTAGTTTGAATTGGGCAAATTAATCGAATAATTCGCGCCTAGAAGTCCCGCCATAGAAGTCCCGATCACAGTATTGTTACCAAAAGCATCTAAACCAATGGTCATACCTTCTCCCATACTTCCTGTCCAATAGTTCACCAGAACATAAACGGGCTTGTCATACGTTTTGCCACGGGGCTCAACCACTTCTGTCCATCGTTTATCTTCAGATACACGATAATGGGTCTGATACGGTTTAGGCTCCGCAGTGAATCTGCCTAAAATAGGCATCCCCACATTAGAATCACCTCCAGAGGGAGTGTTGCGTAGATCCAGTATAAGTGCTTTAGTGCCCATCAGCTCATCTAATGCATCATCGAAAACCTTAATTAGATCGGTATTGCCCAAGGAATTCTCCACCCGGATATAACCAATGTTATCATTCAATATCTCATGAGATAATAGCCCTGACTCATTCTTAGGGAACTCACAAACACCGAGATCTATTTGAATTGTTTCTCCATCTCTTTGGACCTCAATGATCCTTGGTTTGCGATAGTCTCCGGCCATCAACACATTTGCTGCATTGTACAGCTGTAGATCTCGGGTCTTATCACTTACAAAAAGTCCCAAGTATTTTTTGGCGGCTTCCACGGCTGGAGTGCCATTAATAGTGCGGATAATATCACCTCTAAACACCAAGGAACTAGCCTTGGAGTTTTGTCTTGTTTCCAAGACCACAATGCCGCTTCCTCCCACGGCCACTTTAAGATCCGTTCCGCTTGGTAGTAGTCGTTGACTTAAATCTGTATTGATTAATAAATGGGTATGCGGATCACCGAGTTCTCTAAGCACGGCTTCTAAGAACAAGGTATAATAATAGGGCTGAGAAACAGTGTCAGTAAGTGGTCTGTAATGTGCTTTTACCGCATCCCAGTCGGTTCCCTGGCGGTCGAAATAAGCGTAATTCTTATCGATCTCGTTCCACAGAAAATCAAAATCGGCCTTAAAATCTTGCTGCGCCTTTAGTAGAGGCGCAGCAGTTAAAAAAAGGTATAAGGTTAAAAGCTTATTCATCAGCCACAAAGAGATAGTTCAGATTTAAGCTATTGAACGCAGCATTAAAATTGGCGATCTCTTGGGTAATGAGCACATCGAACTTGTTCAACTCTTCGTTAATAAGAGCAGTAAGCTCATTTTTTACCATAATATCTTGCTCTGTCGGCGGGAAATCATCCATGCCTACCAAGGAGTTCAAGTGTGCCAATTTGTTGGTCAATTTGATCGGGAAGTTCAAAGGATCTTGCCCGGAACGGTTCTTGGTCTGATACAAGGCCTTCTCGATCTCTGAGAATTGCTCACTCAAGGTCTTGGCCTGCTCCAACAAGTCTGCAACGCGATCGTCTCCTTTGTATTGCTTTTGGAAGGCTTCCAATTGCTTGTTTACATTTCTAATCTTCTTGATAGCCTTATGCGCTTTGTCTACTGTCTCGTTAACATCGTTAATGAAGTTGAATTGAGCGCGCATTCCTGCAATGTCGGTCTCTGCGTTCTCATCTGGCAGAATATTGAAGGTTTTCACTTGACTTTCACCGTCCACACTCAAGGCAACTTTGTAAGTTCCAGGTACAGCTTTAGGTGCATTGGTACTTGCCCACCATAGGATCATTCCTTTGAGGCGTTCAGCTCCTTCTCCACGCATGTTCCAGGTAAAGAGGTTGCTGCCGTCTGAAACCTTCAATTTATTCTTTGGGTCTTTGGTCCCGTAGCTCATAATGGTATCTCCAGCTTGGGTCATATAACTCAAACGAATGTCTTTGTCTTTCGGATCTTTTACATAGAAATACGTCATTACTCCACCTGGATGGTTTGCACCTTCGGTAAGAGAACCAGCTCTTCCTCCTCCACCCATACGATAGGTATCTTTAGGTTGGAACAACATGGCATCTGCCTTGGTTGCCTTAGCAGCCTGACGTAAGAAGGTTAGATCGTCAATGATCCACAAGCTGCGCCCTTGAGTGGCTACAATAAGGTTGTCTTCTTTTAAGGCCAAATCCGTAATTGGAACAATAGGCAAGTTCAACTGGAATTCTTGCCAAGAAGCGCCATCGTTAAAAGAAACATACATCCCAGTTTCCGTACCTGCGTATAAGAGTCCTTTTTGCTTCGGATCTTCACGCAATACGCGCGTGAAATGCTCTGCAGCAATTCCGTTGGTGATCTTTTTCCAGGTCTTTCCGTAGTCGCTGGTCTTATATAAATAAGGTGCAAAATCACCCGTTTTGTACTTGGTTCCGGCTACATAACACACAGCTGGATCAAAGCGCGAAGGCTCAATGCTATTTATCATCATCCACTCCGGCATACCTTTAGGAGTTACGTTCTCCCAAGACGCTCCTCCATTGCGAGTAAGGTGTACCAAACCGTCGTCAGAGCCAACCCACATCAGACCTTCTGTAACTGGCGACTCCGCTGCAGCGAAGATGGTACAATAGTATTCTACAGAGGTGTTGTCTTGCGTAATAGGACCTCCAGAAGATTTTAATTTCTCCGGATCGTTTCTGGTCAAATCCGGAGAGATGATATCCCAGCTTTGTCCTTCATTGGTAGTAACGTGTACATGGTTGGAGAAGGTGTACATTTTCTTCGGATTGTGTGGAGAGAAGATGATCGGGAAATTCCACTGGAATCGGTATTTCATATCTTCTGCACCGTGACCCATAGGGTTGTCTGGCCATACACTTATACTTCGGACAGTACCTGTTTTGTGGTTGTAGCGCGTTAAGAATCCGTCGTAGCTACCCCCATAAACAATGTCGTTATCTAGCGGATCTATGGCAATATGGGCACTCTCGCCTCCAGCCGTAGATTCCCAGTCGTCTTCGCCTATGCTAAAACCTTCATTTCTGTGATTGATTCTTATGGTTGAGTTATCCTGCTGTGCCGCATAAATTCGATACGGGAACGCATTGTCTGTAGTCACGCGATAGAACTGCGAGGTAGGCTGATTGTGATACGTACTCCAAGTTTCACCGCCGTCATAAGACACTTGTGCCCCGCCATCGTCTCCGATGATCATACGCTTCGGATCCTCTGGTGCGATCCACAGGTCGTGGTGATCGCCATGAGGAGCATTATAGGTATTGAAGGTCTTACCTCCATCAGTACTTTTATGATAACGTACATTGAGTACGTATACCAGATCCTCGTCTTGAGAATCGGCATAGATACGTGTATAATACCAAGCGCGTTGTCTTAGTTTTCTTTCGCTATTGATGTGACTCCAAGTTGCCCCACCGTCTTCTGAGCGATAAACACCACCCTTATCTTTATTCTCAACTATAGCCCATACACGGTTTGCGTTAACCGGCGATACAGTAACTCCAATGATCCCTAAAGTATCTGTAGGGAAGCCTGGATTCTTCGATATCTCTGTCCAGGTCTCTCCGCGATCTGTACTTTTCCAAAGCGCAGAGCCATCTCCACCACTGCTCAAGCTATATGGTGTTCTGCGTACATTCCAAGTTGATGCATACAAGACTCTCGGGTTGCTAGGGTCTATGGTCAGGTCTACAGCTCCGGCATCGCGGTTAGCGAACAGGACCTTTCTCCAAGTCTTTCCGCCATCTGTACTTTTGTAAACCCCGCGTTCGTCGGTTGGCTTGTAGATGTTTCCCATGACCGCGGCGTAGACCACATTGTGATCGTTCGGATCAATGGCTATTCTGGGAATATGGCGACTCTTTTCTAAGCCCATTTGTTTCCAAGTCTTTCCGGCGTCGACGCTCTTCCAAACGCCATATCCAGAAGACACATTACCGCGAACAGTTTTCTCTCCACCACCAACGTAGATCACGTTCGGGTCACTTTCTGCTACTTCGATGGCACCGATAGAGCCTCCAAAGAAGCCGTCAGAGATATTCTTCCAAGTGCGGCCTCCGTCATTGGTTTGCCAAATTCCGCCTCCGGTGGCTCCGAAGTAAAATAAATTAGGTTTTCCGGGAACACCGGTCACCGCAGCGCTTCGACCGCCTCTAAATGGACCTACTAAACGATACTCCATGGCATCGTAAATAGCTTGGTCTACTTGGGCAAGGGATTCGAAAGGAATTGCTACAAAAACGAGTGAGAGTGCGAGCAGTGCCGCACGGATCTTTGCGTAAAACATCAGGATGGTTTTTTGGTTTACGTAAAGATAACCAAAATTAAGCCCAACAATTTTCTAAGAAGCTGTTAAAAAAGGGGTTGACTAGCGGCGGTCTTTAGGAGATGTCAATTCATAAATTTTGCAACAAATACATAAATATGGATTTCTTTGGCTTGGAAACCAGCACAATAGGGCCATACATTTATCATCCGGCCAAAAGAGAAGGCTGGGCTAACTATTTAAAAGACACTGACAATGACATAAGCGCTCAATCACCGAACCAATAGGTTGCTAGGCATCCAGGTTCCCGCAATTCAGGCGAAAAGCCAAAAACTAATTAAACAATCTCAATATTATGAAAATCAATGTACGCATGTTCATAATGTTACTCCTCTGCACCTTTTTAAGTACCAATAATTTTGCACAAACACCGCAAAAGAATCCTACAATTATCAACACGCAAAAAGCTGGTAAACTAGAAGCCCTCTCTGCTTCAGAATTTGCTAATTCCGTGGTTGCAATTCAACAATTAGAGCCATTTCAAGGAAAGCCAAAATCTTACAAGGCCCCCTTAGAACTTTTGGTGCTGAATTTTCACCAATCCAAAAAGCTGCTGCCTGTTTACACCTTTGGTGGTATCACCTATAATGACGACGGAAAATATCTGGACAAAGTTGCGGGAGATGGGATCTTTACCTCAACCAAAGCCGTTTATGTCAAAGCAGATGGAGCCTTGCCAAATCGCAGATATCTTGCATCGCCAGATTTTAAGTATAAGGCGGCTATGGACGATTACTTGAATGGCACTTACGGAATAGCGAAGACAGGTATAAAGATCAGTTGTGAAACCAGAACCGTAACTTGTCCTGAAACTAATTGGTGGAACTCTTGCTGGCCCTTTTCTAGCCCATGCCAATGTGTAGAGTTCTACGACTGTGAAATTGAAGTTGAAATTGAATTTTAAATACCATTAGCATGTCAAAGACCATCCGTATCGTTATCGCAATATTGATCGTGAAATTAGTTTTATCGCTCTTTCTTTTCAGCTTAGACCTGAGTGAGAGCACAGACAACTTATACAAAGCAATAATCCGATACGGAATGGTTCTTTTGACCATTTTAGCCATTAGAAAAACAAAGGTTTGGCCCTATCTGAAAAACAGCCTTCTATGGACTGTAATTGCTTCCGTTTTAGTTATACTAAGCTTTTACGAAATGCAAGAGCTGTTAGCCACATACAAACTAGCTAATCAGACTAACTCTAATGCCCTCTATCTAGCAAAATGTCTAGGCACTGGGTTCTTTGAAGAGCTTTTGTTTCGCGTGCTTTTGTTCTCTGGTCTATTTTATGGAGTCTTTAAACATAAACCGATCAAAAAAAGGTATTTCTGGTCCATGCTTTGGGCGAGTATTGGTTTTGGACTAGCTCATTTAACAAATCTGATCAATCCAGAAAATGAATTAATTGGAATAACTTCTCAGATCATATTCGCTTTCTTTTTTGGGTTAGTGTTCCAAGGTATATTAATTCGATTTCGATCTGTGATCTTGATTGGCACACTGCACGGATTGGTGAACTATTTCGGCTCGTATAAATCAAATTTAGGAATACCGGTCCAATATGAAGAAACTGCTCTTACTGAAGACTTGATAAGCCTAGGTACGCTAACTTTGGTTTGCGCTGTTATCAGCATTCCACTGACCATACTGTTAACGCGAAAAGCAATGCAAAAGGGGGCTATAGATTAACCCTTTTGAATCCTTACGCCTGTAACAGGCTTTAATCTTAATATCATTTTATTATGAAAAACCACATCTTAGTGGCCTTGGCGTTTTTTGCCTTGGTCCAACATAATTATGCGCAAGCTGCTCAGGTCCAATTTGGGCGCCACGGAGCATGCAATACCGGTCGCGGTATTTGCGCCATCACCACTGAAACTAATAAATCACATAGCAATGCCAGCCTGTTAAAGCTGGAAGGGCATGTAATTCTCAGAATACACACCGAGCAGTTGGATGCTAGCTCTAAGTCGCTACTAACAGCAAGTATTATTGCTTCATCACCCGGCTATCTAAAAATAGAAAAGAGTTTTCAGCTCGATCAAGACTGCCAGACTAAGCTGCATGAACTAGGTTCCGATATAAGCATGCTCAATGCCCGTGATTACCCCATCAATGTCAAGCCAGGACAAGTAGACATCTATCTCACAAAATTATAAGATCATGAAAGCACTAATTGTTTTTACCTTACTCCACTCCGCCTGTGTCAACCCTGCAAGTGCTACAGAGATAAATGCACCACCAGGTCTTAGTTTTGAACGTATCCTAGAGGCGCTTGAAATTGAAATTAACAGAATTCAAACGAGCTATTTACCTGAATACAAAACCTTACAAATTGGCATAGCACAAGTCCGCAGTGAAATGCAGTACGCCCAATCCACGGAACAACTGGTAAAGCTGATCTACAGAAAAGACCACCTTTTAGAGCTCTTAGATATTACCAAGCAGTCTGAATACGCGGATATAAGTAAAGTTCGATATTTAAAAGGCCTTCAGTTAATTCGCTTACTCTACGAGAAAATGTTGGCTTTAGATCATCATTTCGAAGCCGTGACCACGCTAGGAGAGATGAGCGCCATGGCTAACCCCAATACCTATCCGGTGTTCAATGAGCTTAAAGGAATTCTCAAGCAAGAGAACAAAAAGACTAGTTTTGAGTTGCCATCATTGTTAGGAGATAACATTTACACTTCCATAGTCCATTCTGTGGTGTCTCTTTTTAATAGCAATCAGACCAAAAAAGAGAAAGAAGCTGCAATAAAAGAGATTGAATGTATCCTAGATTTTAGCTTAAATATGCATCAGGATCTAAACACCATTTACTTTGAAACCGCTTTTTTAAAATCCAGTAGCGATGGCCTATTAGAAGGCTTGGAAGAACTTTTCAGATCCTACACTTTGCCAATTGGATATAAAAAATCCTTGGAACAATGCAGGAGCTTAGACGATTGGGATGCACTAAAAGAAGCACTAGACAATTACCTATCTCAAATGCATGAAGCGATAGCCGACGCTAGTAAAAGCGACAAGGCGTTTAAGCTGCAAGTGAATTTAGAGTTTAGCATAGATAGACTGTTGCAATTCATAACTCAGTACAACAGTTTTATCGATCAAGGAGCAAAGTTTTACAAGAAGTTCGCCATTATGCTCAGCAGTTATGAAAACGAAGCTTTCTGCAGAGGTCAAATTCCCGGAGAGTTTGCTGTGCTAAAAGAAAAGATCAATAACTCGATAGACAAGTTTAACAACGCTTATAAACCAGCAGAGATCAATGGCAGCAAATTAAAAGAAGTGCTTTACGGACTCAACGAATACGATTAGGCCGAATCTCGCATTTTCCGTACGGCGGCATGCAAGAAATAGCCCGTGACCACAGTAGCCAATATATCGGCTATTGGAAAGGATATCCAAACGCCAAATACCCCCAAATAGGTAGGTAGGATCAAGATCAATGGGATTAGGAAAAAGCCCTGTTTAGTGAGGCTCAATAAGAGAGCAGGTACTGCTTTTCCAATTGCCTGAAAGTAGCTTGCGCCAATGAGTTGCACTACAATGATCGGAGTTGCTGCAAACACCCAGCGCAAGGCGTTTGGAGTTCTTTCTAAGATCTCCGCATTGTTCAAAGCTGTTTGGGCATCGGCATTTGTTCCGTTACCAATGAAAACGGTTACGATCTCTGTTGGAAAGGTCATTATAATCGCAAATATGAGCACAGCTAAGGCCCCAGAATATTTGATAGAGGTATTAATAGATTCTCGAACTCTCTCGAATTTTTGCGCGCCATAATTGTAGCCCGCAATGGGTAAAAATCCTTGGTTAACACCAATAACAGGAAAGAGCGCAAACATAAGCATGCGCGAGATTATTCCGTAAACAGCCACATCCAAATCATCGCCATAACGGATAAGTACATTGTTTAAAAGTATGGTCAAGACAGCAATAACGCCTTGTCTGGAGAGCGTCACAAAACTCAAGGCATTGATCTCGTTAACAATATTGCGTTGCAAGAAAAAGGAACTCCATTTTATTCGCAGCTCACTTTTTACTACAAAGAACCAGAGAATGAACCCAAAACAGATCGCATAACTGATAAATGTGGCCCAAGCTGCACCTTCCATCCCCATATCGAAAACGCGAATAAGCAGCCAGTCCATAAAGATGTTTCCAACTGCGGGTAACATCATGGCATACATGGCAAACTTGGGCTTGCCTTCTGCACGGATCACATTGTTGCCCATCATACACATGGCCAACATCACGATCCCATACAACACGATATTGTAATAAGTAAGCGCTAGCTCTTTAAAAGATTCTCCCGCCCCAAAGAAACCAATGAGATAATCCTGAAAAACAAGACCGAGTATGGCCAATATCCCAGAAGTGAAAAAGGTCAAGGTGATCTGATTCCCAAAGACCTTTAAAGCCTTTTCATTGTCTCCAGCTCCAAGAGCTCTTGACAAAACAGATCCGCCACCAATCCCAACAGCCAAACCAATAGCTGCTATAAAAAAGGTAACTGGTATAACAACGGTGATTGCAGAAATGGCTAATGGTCCTATCCATCGACCCACAAAAATGGTATCGACTATCATGTTCAAGGACATCACCAAAATACCAATAGAAGCCGGAACCGCCTGTTGTATCAGCAACTTACTAATAGGGGCTGTGCCCAGCGCTTTGGATTTTCTGTTAGCCATCTAGGCGATAGCAGTTTTTAGATCGGCTATGCGCCAATGTTCTATCCAGTCGGCCAAGAGTTTGGCCCAGTCGTCGTTGTCATTCAAACAGGGAATTACAGTAAAATCCTCGCCGCCTACTTCGTGGAAGATCTCCTCGCCTTCCATGGCGATCTCTTCTAAGGTTTCCAAACAATCACTTACAAAAGCAGGAGTCACAATGGCCATTTTCTTGGTCCCTGCCAAGCCCATTTTCTCTATGGTTCTATCGGTGTAGGGTTGCAACCAGGGGTCAAAACCTAATCTGGATTGAAAAGTAGTGGTGTAGGCATCTTCTTTAAGACCTAGATATTCCGCGACCTGTCTGGTAGTTTCATAGCACTGGTGACGGTAACAAAAGGCATGTGCAGCACTTGGTGTCTTACAACAACTACCGTCTATTTTACAATGTGAATTTGTCGGGTCGCTCTTGCGAATATGTCTCTCCGGAACTCCGTGATAACTAAATAGCAGATGCTCATAGTCACTGCCTTCTAAGCCCTTTTTAATGGATTCCGCCAAGACTTTGATATAGCGCTTGTCGTTGTAAAAAGGGTCTAAAGTGTCCACTTGTAAATTCGGAAAATGTTCCTGACGCAGCTCCTCTACCTTAACCGTAATAGTTTCTGTAGTTGCCATGGCAAACTGCGGATAAAGCGGAATCACCAAAACCTCGTCCACACCTTGATCCACCAATTGTTGCATGCCGTCTTTTATGGTCATACTTCCGTATCGCATGGCTAGAGCAACAGGAATATTCAAATGGTCTTGAACTTTGACCTGTAGGCGTTCGGAAAGCACTATGAGGGGCGAACCTTCTTCCCACCAGATCTTAGCATACGCTTCTGCGGATTTTTTAGGTCGGGTATTGAGTATAATTCCACGTACCAAAAGAATTCGAGCCCAACGCGGAACGTCTATCACTCGTGGATCCATTAAAAACTCGTCCAAATATCGCTTTACATCTTTAGGGTCTGTACTATCTGGGGACCCTAGATTCACCATTAAAACACCTTTCTTGCTCATGATATTTTTTTGCGAAGTTAAGCCGCTGTTGGCCTTGACTTTAGTTTCTGTTCTACTATTTGACAATAGATTAATCGACTTCCTTTATACTGTTTGACCCATGGTAAACTTCTTCGGAGTGGTTCCGTAGCGCTTCTTAAAAGCCGCTATAAAATGTGAAGCAGTGCTATAGCCCAATTTTAGGCCAACCTCGTTGACATTAAGCGTCCCTGACGCCAATAATTGCCGTGCTACTTCCATTTTATACTCCAACAAAAAGCTAAACACAGAATCTCCATAGATCTGTTTAAAACCTTCTTTCAATCTATTGATGGGCATTTGAACCTCATCTGCTAATTCCTGCAAACTCGGGGGTTCGGCCATTCGCTTTATAATGATCTCTTTAGCCTGCTTGATCTTATTCACATTAGCCTCACTTGCCAAAAAAGGACATTGTGCAATATCCAATTCCTCTGGCTTGTTGAAATACAAACTCAAAAGTTCATAGGCCTTAGCCTTAAAATATAGAGGCTTTACACTCGGATGCAGATTGAATTGCAACAACTGATTCAAGGCAACCGCCATAGAAGGAGTGATCAAGGTCTCTTGATAGTATTTCTGCTTGCTGTTCTCTTCGGAGAGAAAAGTGATATAATTTGCCTCGTTAGAAAAGAAACTATGCAGCTTAGAAATAGGAACAATTATAGAAAGCAACCAAGAATTCGCATTCAAGGTTAGGTTAATAGGCAATTCCTTTTTTGGATTATAAAGCAGGATCGCTTTTCCCTCTGATGCAGGAAAAGTATAGGTATTGTTGTTGAACTGAAAAAACCCGCTCCCTTTTACACAGAAGTGAAACTGCAAACAGTCTTGGCGTACTTCTCTGCTATAGAATGCATTAGCATCTTCTTCATTCAGGAATTCCAGAATATAAAAACCTGGATCTATACCTGTTTGCTCATAAATGCCGTTAGCGACACTTTTTTCCATTTTGCGTTTTTTGTATTCTTTAATTATTTAGACTGATTCTAAATAAAGAATTGATATTTATCATATCTCAAGGCCCAAAAATAGTGCATTTTGCGCGCCGAGGTTTCAATTTAAGTCAATATTAACAGGCTTCGATACTATAAATACCGCTAGCGTTATTTTTTAAAAATCGTAGCCATTAATTTTGCGGCGTTTGTATGAGCAAGAACACCCCAAAAACAAATACGGCTGTTGCCGATTCAAGATTCATGGTCATCGGGCTGAATTATCAGAAGGCCGATGCCGAGACTCGTGGACACTTTAGCGTGAGTCCGGAGGCCCAATTGGCGCTTCTAAATGACGCTAAAGCCCAAGGTGTTTCTGCCTTGAGCGTTATCTCTACTTGTAATAGAACCGAGATCTACGGCTTTGCGAGATCTGCAGATCAACTCATTGACCTGCTTTGCTCACATACTGCCGGAAACAAAAAGGAATTTTTGGCGGCATCTTACATTCACACGGGTAATGATGCAATAAGACATTTGTTTCGAGTAGGAACAGGTCTCGATTCTCAAATTCTTGGAGACTTTGAGATCATAAGTCAACTCAGACGTTCCTTTAAGCAAGCCAAGAACCAAGGCTTGCTCAATCCGTTTATGGAAAGGCTCATCAATGAGGTGATCCGCGCGAGCAAGCGAATTAAGAACGAAACAGCTTTATCTAGCGGAGCTACCTCGGTTAGCTTTGCAGCCGTGCAATACATTTTGGCCAGAGTGCCTTATGTAACTAATAAAAATATTTTGCTATTCGGTACTGGTAAGATAGGTCGTAACACTTGTGAAAACCTCATCAAACATACCCGAAACGATCACATTACCTTGATTAATCGCACCAGATCCAAGGCAGAAAAAATTGCAGGTAAGTTCAACCTAATCGTTTCAGATTATGCCAATCTCCAGTCCGAAATAGCACAGGCAGATATTCTAATTGTCGCTACTGGAGCACAAATGCCAACTGTTTCTAACGCTTTGTTGCATTTGAAAAAACCACTTTTGATCTTAGATCTCTCGATTCCGAAAAACGTGGCTCAAGATGTGGAGAACAACCCATTGGTACACCTAGTACATTTAGATCAGCTCAGTAAGATCGCAGACGACACACTTTCGGAGCGCGCCCTTCAAGTTCCTAAAGCGTACAAGATCATTGAGAGCATTGAAGCCGAATTCTACGAGTGGGTAGAAAAAAGAAAATTTGCTCCTACGCTGCGCGCCTTAAAACAACAGCTGAATTTATACGCTGCTGCGGAGATAGACAATCAGCGTAAAAAATTAAGCGACTTCAACGAACAACAAGCGCAGATCCTTACAGACAGGATCGTTCAGAAAATCACCACACAGGTGGCTAACCACCTCAACCAAATGGACACCGCAGAGGCCGATCAGCATGAACTGATCCGCAAAGTGTTCAACTTGCAAACCGAACAATAATGAAGGCTGCTATTCGTATTGGAACCCGTCAAAGTCCGTTAGCACTTTGGCAAGCCAACAAGGTAAAATCTCTTTTAGAGGAGCAAGGTCATACTTGTGTTTTAGTGCCAATCAATTCTCAGGGCGACCTGAACCTAGAACAGCCATTGTACGAATTGGGTGTGGTAGGCGTTTTTACCAAAACCTTAGATGCTGCCCTTTTAGCCGATAAGATCGATCTGGCCGTACATTCCATGAAAGATATGCCGACAGCCTTACCTCAAGGTATTGCATTAGCCGCCGTGTTAGCTCGAGCCGATTCGCATGATATTCTGGTACATAAAGGCACTGATTTTCTAAACGGGCCCGGTACAATCGCCACCGGATCCCTTAGACGAAAGGCACAATGGTTACATAAATATCCGCAACATGAGGTGGTCGGATTACGCGGAAACGTGCAAACTCGCTTACAAAAGTTACAAGACAACGCTTGGAATGGTGCCATTTTTGCCAAAGCTGGTCTACAACGCGTAGATTTGCTTCCAACTAATTACCAGCAGTTAGATTGGATGATCCCTGCTCCTGCTCAAGGTGCAGTAGCCGTTGTTGCCAAGCAAAAAGATGGTCAGCTGCTAAAGCAGTGTGAAGCCATTGCAGATAAGCAAACAACGATTTGTACAACTGTAGAACGCCAATTCTTAAGAACTCTAGAAGGCGGCTGTACCGCTCCAATAGGGGCTTTTGCGAAAATTGAGAACGAACAACTTCACTTTAAAGGCTGCTTACACAGTCTCGACGGACAAGAAGCTTTGTATATAGAACGCAGCGTTCCCACAAGAGAAGCAAATGGTCTTGGTGAAAAATTGGCCAAAGAGCTACTCGATCAAGGTGGTGCAGCCTTGATGGAACAAATCAGAAAGGAATTATGAAACTGCTATCGACCAAAATATTGAGCGAAGAGCAAGTTTCAAGACTTACTCAAGCTGGATTTGAAGTTAGTCATTATGACAGCCTAACTATCGCTTTATTGGATTTCGAGATTCCAGAGGCGGCTACTCACTGCATATTCAGTTCCCAAAATGCCGCAAAAGCATTTGTTGAGAACAACCCGGGCATTAAACAATATGAGGTGTATTGTGTGGGCGAAAAAGCCGCTCTACTATTAGAAGAAAATGAGCAAAAAGTGTTAGAAATTGGGCAAAATGCAGCCGATTTAGCCCAAAAAATCATTAAAAATCACAAAAACGAGCAGTTTTATTATTTCAGCGGAAATCTCAGAAGACCTGAATTACCGCAAATGCTCGCCCAGAATCAAGTGGTATTTCACGAAGTTCCAGCCTACGAAACACAATTGAACTATCCAGCGTTCGAAAGCACCTTTGAAACCGTACTCTATTACAGCCCAACCGGGGTTCAGAGCTACCATAAAAACAACCAAAACACGAATTATACAGCCATCTGTATAGGCGAAACTACCCGCTCAGAAGCTGTCAAATTCACCACACACACAGCGACCGCATTGCACACCACTGTAGATGGTGTATTGGACGCTGCCATACAACACTTAGAAAAAGCATGATAAAGAACGATTTGTTTTTACGCGCCTTAAAAGGCGAAACAGTAGACCGTCCTCCAGTATGGATGATGCGTCAGGCCGGAAGATACTTGCCAGAGTTCATGGAGATCAAAGAGAAGTACGATTTCTTTACGCGTTGTCGCACCCCAGAACTCGCTAGTGAGATTACCGTGCAACCTATTCGCCGCTATGGAATGGACGCCGCTATTCTTTTTAGTGATATACTGGTAATTCCACAAGCCATGGATATCGAGGTAGAGATGAAGCCGAACTTTGGCCCGTATTTACCCAATCCGGTACGCACCGCAGCCGATGTGGAACGAGTAATTGTTCCAGACGCCAAAGAATCGTTGAACTATGTGATGGAGGCCATTAAAGCCACCAAAGAAAAACTCAATGACGAAGTGCCGCTAATTGGTTTTGCAGGTTCACCTTGGACTATCCTCTGTTATTCGGTACAAGGGCAAGGTTCCAAGACCTTTGACAAGGCCAAGGAATTCTGTTTTACCCAGCCAGAAGCAGCGCATCAGTTGTTGCAAAAAATCACAGATACTACCATCGATTATTTAAAGGCAAAGGTAGAGGCTGGAGTGAACGCTGTTCAGATCTTTGATTCCTGGGGAGGCATGCTATCGCCAGAAGATTATCAAGAATTCTCCCTGCAATACATCAACCAAATTGTAGCTGCTTTGAAACCTTTGGCTCCGGTTATCGTCTTTGGTAAAGGATGCTGGTTTGCCTTAGGTGATATGGCCAAATCTGGGGCTTCGGCCTTGGGTGTAGATTGGACCTGTTCACCGCGTAATGCACGTTATCTCTCCGGAGGGAATATAACCTTGCAAGGAAACTTTGACCCGAGCAGGTTGTTATCTCCACCGAGTGTGATCAAAGAAAGCGTCCATAAGATGATCCGTGAATTTGGAAAAGACCGTTATATAGTCAATTTAGGTCATGGTATTCTACCCAACATCCCAACGGAAAATGCAGGAGCCTTTATAGAGGCTGTAAAAAGTTACAAGGAATAGATTATGTTTTGGAGAACCTTAAAGCGACTCAATTTTTCGCAACTCTTGCAGTTGTTGGGAATCACTTTAGGCGCTCCTATTCGCATGATCAAAACTGCTTGGGCCACCAAAGTGTGCATACAGATCTGTAATCGTGAATTTGGACAAACCCATCATTTGCACAACAGAGCCAATGCCATACGACACGCCCTGTGGAATATTTTGATCATAAAAAGCCTTTATGGCAAGCGAACCAATATGGTCGCCATTATGGCTTGGGCCGAAAAGATCACGAGTTGGCATGAAGATTTCTCGGTCAACGAACCCTTAGAAAGAGCCATGGACCTACACAATAATGAAGTGGGCCGCAAATGGTTTTCGGATTATAAATTCGCATCGGAAAAAGAAATTGTCAACAGTCTGAAACAACGAGCTACCAAAGCGCGTCAAATACAAGATGTAACAGACGTTAGAGGGGCTTACGGCCGCTTGGTGTTTATAAGCGAATAACTATGATTGGAGCAGTTTTTTCAAGTATCAAAGCTTATGCGGATGCAATTCCGCTGATGAACCGCTTAGGACTGTGGCGATATTTTATCGTACCTATTATTATCAGTGTACTCGCTGCAGTTGGTATTGGCCTAGCGGCTTACGGACTCAGTGACAACCTGGGTGCTTTGATAAGCAAGGCTTGGATCTTTGATTGGGGGAAAGAGACCTTTGCGGTTGTTGCAGAGATCTTAGGAGCTGTCATGATAATCACCTTTGGACTTATCGTGTACAAGGCTGTGGTTATGGCTTTGAGTGCACCTTTTATGAGCCCCGTATCTGAAAAGATAGAGGCCGACCTACGTCCGGGGGAACACTTTTACAGAAACACTGACTTTAACGATCAATTGTGGCGAGGTATTCGTATCAACGCGCGCAATTTAGGAATGGAATTACTTTGGACTGTCCCAATTTTCTTTTTAGGACTGATCCCTGTCATAGGTTTGATAGCTCCGATTTTGCTCTTTTGCATGCAAGCTTATTACGCTGGTTTCGGGAACATGGATTACACCTTAGAAAGACACTTCGGATATAGTGATAGCATACGATTTGTAAAACGCAATCGCGGTTCGGCCATTGGCAACGGACTGGTCTTTATGACCGTACTTATCATTCCCATAGTAGGACTTATTTTGGTGCTCCCTCTTTCGGTAACAGCGGCAAGCTTGAGAACTGTACAATTAATGGACAAAGAACAACCTAAGTTAATCGATTATGCGAACTAAATTTCACGAGTACATCCAAACCCTACAAGATCAGATCACAGCCGCTTTAGAAGCGGTAGATGGGCAAGCCAAGTTTAAAGAAGACCACTGGGAACGCCCTGGAGGTGGCGGAGGTCGTACACGAGTTATCGAAAATGGAGCCGTGTTTGAAAAAGGCGGTGTAAACATCTCTGCCGTTCACGGTGAATTGCCCGCAGCCATGCAAGACTACTTTAAAGTTAAAGAGGCCGACTTTTTTGCCTGCGGACTCTCTCTGGTGATCCACCCTAAAAACCCTATGGTACCTACAGTGCATGCCAACTGGCGTTATTTTGAACTCTATGACAAGCAAGGCAATGTTGTGACCCAATGGTTTGGAGGCGGACAAGACCTAACTCCGTATTATTTATTTGAGCAAGATGCCATTCACTTTCACGAGGTATGTAAAACAGCTTGCGACAAACACCACCCTGAATTTTACACCAAATACAAGGCCAAATGTGACGACTATTTCTGGAACGCTCACCGCAATGAAGCCCGTGGTGTTGGCGGACTTTTCTTTGATTATTGTAAGCCTACGGCCGACTTTGGTCTGGAGCAGTGGTATGACTTTGTGACCGAAGTGGGCAACAGCTTTGTCGAGGCCTATGTGCCCATAGTGGAACGCAGAAAGAACCTCGATTACACCCAAGCCCAGCGCGATTGGCAAGAAGTGCGTCGTGGGCGTTATGTGGAATTCAACCTGATTCACGACAAAGGGACCCTATTTGGCCTAAAAACCAACGGTCGTATTGAAAGTATTTTAATGAGCTTACCGCCACACGTACAGTGGCATTATAACCATCAGCCACAGCCAGGTAGCCCAGAAGCTGCCTTGGTTGACGTATTGCAAAACCCTAAAGATTGGGCGGCGATGATACCGGCAAATTCTCAATAGAACTATGTATCCCATTATAAGAAACAGAAGACTACGTGCATCCGCAGCCATGAGAAATCTGGTTCGCGAAACGATTTTAACCCCACACGACTTTTTGGTACCCTTATTTGTGACAGAGGGTAAGGGTGTGCGGGAGGAGATACCTTCCATGCCTGGTTATTACCGTTTGAGTTTGGATCAATTGGCCGGCGAGGTCAACGAGCTCTGGAACATGAACTTACAGGCGGTCTTGCTTTTCGTAAAAGTACCGGACAACCTTAAAGACAATGAAGGAACAGAAGCTTTGAATCCGGATGGATTGATGCAACGCGCCATTAAGGAGGTGAAAAATGCACAACCTGGCATGTTAGTTATGACCGATGTTGCTCTGGACCCTTTTTCTAGCTACGGACACGATGGTATAGTTGCCGATGGGAAGATCTTAAACGACGAAACCAACGAAGTACTGGCAGCCATGAGTGTTTCTCATGCCGCTGCCGGTGCCGATGTTGTTGCACCAAGTGACATGATGGACGGGCGTATACTCAGCATTCGTGAAGCTTTAGAAGACGAAGGTTTTATCGACACGGCTATTATGAGCTATAGCGCCAAATACGCCTCTTCCTTTTACGGTCCTTTTAGAGACGCCTTGGATTCTGCTCCTGGATTTGGTGACAAAAAGACCTATCAAATGGATCCAGCCAATAGATTTGAAGCCATTAAGGAAACCCAAATGGACATAGACGAAGGAGCTGATATTGTCATGGTCAAGCCTGGATTGGCTTATTTGGATATTGTGCGTGAGATTCGCAACGAAATAGATGTTCCCGTGGCTGTATATCAAGTCAGCGGTGAATATGCCATGTTAAAAGCAGCGGCAGCCCAAGGTTGGTTAGACCACGATGCTGTGATGCTAGAGCAACTTACCAGTATAAAACGAGCGGGTGCGAACATCATAGCCAGTTATTTTGCCAAGGAAGCAGTGCGATTACTTTCGTAAATTAGGTGCATGAAATGAGCGCAAACAAATTTAATTACTAGTATACCCACCTGAATAATTAAATTTTTTGTGCGAAAGCGAAGCGCTTGATCTATGCAGATAATTTTTATTTGCTTGATTATCTCAGAAATAAAAATTATTAAATAGATGAAATATCTCTTGATCGCTCTAGTTTTGATTGGAACAAACTTCGCTATGGCGCAACAAACTACACCGAAAACCGCTTTTCTTGAAAAGTGGGAAAACGCAAAGAATTACACTTTAGAACTTGCAGAAGCCATGCCAGAAGATGCTTTTGGCTTTAAACCTTCTGAAAGACAAATGAGTTTTAAAGAGCAATTGATCCATATAAAAGCGAATATGGATTGGCTCAGTACAACTTATTTTAAGGGCACAGAGCCCAAGGCAGTTACCGATACCAAAGCCAACATCATTAAATCTCTGGAAGCCTCTTTTGACGGAGTTGCTGCGGCTGTTGCTGCAACAGACCCAGAGACTTTTGCCGAAACGGTGGATTTCTTTGCAGGCCCAAAAAGCAAATTGCAGATCTTGAATTTGCTGCAAGACCACTTGACACATCATCGTGGACAACTGATCGTTTATCTAAACCTCAAACAAGTAGCGCCTCCACGCTATGTGGGTTGGTAATTTTTGGTATTTTTACTTTTGTCTAGTCAACTATAAGCCAGCACAGTGACCTTACTCATCGTTTACGCCGTACTTTCAATCTTTTTTTCGTTTCTATGTTCGATTCTAGAGGCAGTACTGCTCAGCATCACTCCCTCTTTCATAAACATTAAAAAGTCACAAGGAAAAGGCTATGCCGATACTTTAGAGAACTTAAAGAAAGATGTGGACAAGCCGCTTATTGCGATCTTGACACTCAATACCATAGCCCATACCGTGGGTGCGATCTTAGTGGGAGTTCAGGCCGAAAGTTTAGACTTTGAGATCGATTTCTTCGGAATCAATATAGTCGGGATCGTTTCTGGGATCATGACCTTTCTGATCTTGGTACTCTCTGAAATCATTCCAAAGACCATAGGTGCGACCTACTGGAAGAAGCTGGCCAATTTTACAGCCAAGGCTTTATCATTGCTGATATTCCCACTTAAATACACGGGTATATTGTGGTTCTTGCAACTCACAACCCGCCTTATTGGAAAATCTGCTCATGTTAGCACTTTGAGCCGTGAGGAATTTATCGCCATTGCAGATGCGGCGCAAGAAGAAGGGGTTTTTGCCGAGAATGAATCCACTGTAATTAAGAACTTACTGGTCTTTAAATCTATAATGGCCAAAGACGTTATGACCCCTTGGGTTGTGGCCATTACCGAAGATGAGAACACCACCATTGAAGCCTTCCACGAAGGCCATAAAAACCTGAAGTTCTCCCGTATTCCCGTATACAATGAAAACGCCAATAATGTTACCGGAGTGATCTTGAAAGATCATGTGTTGGAAGCCATTATTGACAAGAAAGGACACGAGCCTCTTAGAAGCATCAAACGCGAGCTTTTGGTAACTGATAGCCGCACACCGATTCCAAACCTCTTTGAGCTGTTTATAGGCAAACGCGCGCACATGGCCATTGTAATGGACGAATTTGGCAATCCTGTTGGATTGGTTACTATGGAGGATATCATTGAAACCTTACTAGGCTTAGAGATCATGGACGAAAGCGATAATGTTGCAGATCTGCAACAAATGGCGCGTCGTACTTGGGAGGCACGCGCTAAGCGTTTAGGAATTGTGATCACCAAGGCAGAAGAAGACGATCAAGACCAATAAGATGATTGCACAAGCTTATCTGGATTCGCCATTGGGCAGCCTTCTTTTACAAGGCGATGCAGACGGAATTCAGAAGCTAAGCGTGGTGGAAGACCCTCAAGACCCATCCGCAGAAATTCCCGCCGAATTGCAATCCGCAGCACAACAAATTCATGAATACTTTCAAGGTCAGCGAAGTAGTTTTGACCTTAAACTGAACCCGCAAGGAACTTCTTTCCAAAAACAAGTTTGGACGCAACTCGCTGAAATTCCCTTCGGGAAAACAGCTACCTATATGGACATGGCCAAGCGTTTGGGCGACCCTAAGAGTATTCGAGCAGCGGCGAGCGCCAACGGTAAGAACCCGATAATGATAATAATTCCGTGTCACCGTGTAATTGGCTCCGATGGAAGTTTAACTGGCTATGCCGGTGGACTGTGGCGGAAAAAATGGCTCTTGGAACACGAATCGCCAGTACGACAAGAAAAACTGTTTTAAAATGAGAGGACTTTTCAAATTCTTAAAAGGCCTAGTTATCCTGCTGATCGCTTTGGTTGCCTTGCTCTATATCACGGACTACGAATACATCTTAAAAGGTGTACGTGTGGTGTATATGACCGGACATACCACAGCTTTTATAGACGATCATGTCTATTTTGAAAATGACACCATTGAAAATGCCGAACAGCCTTGGGAATGGCCCAAGCACCCCGCCTATAACAGCGTTTCTATGACAGAACGTTTAAAACAGACTCACAAGGATTTGGGGACTGTTGCATTTGCCATCATTAAAAACGACAGTCTCTGGTTTGAACACTACAGCGAAGGCTATTCTGCTACCTCACAGACCAATTCCTTTTCTATGGCAAAGAGTATTACAACTGCCCTCTTAGGGAAGGCCATTGCCGACGGTTATATAAAAGGACTTGATCAGCCCATTGGTGATTTTTTTGAGCAATACAAAGGACAAAAGACCACGGTAGGAGATCTCTCGTCTATGGCCTCTGGACTCGATTGGGAAGAGAGTTACAAAAGTCCGTTTAGTGTAACGGCTCGTGCGTATTATGATGACGATCTGGCTGAAACGATCTTGGGTCAAAAAGTTGTTGATGAGCCAGGACAAGGGTTTCGATACCTCAGCGGTAATACCCAATTACTAGGTATGATCGTACAAAAGGCTACAAGCCAGTCGCTCTCCGATTATTTAGAATCGAGTTTTTGGAAACCGCTAGGCATGCAACAGGATGCCCTTTGGCAAGTTGACGACCAAGACAATAGGCTGGCTAAGAGTTATTGTTGCATTGCTAGTAACGCCTTAGATTTTGCCAGGTTCGGGAGTCTCTTTAAAAATCACGGCCGTTGGGATGGCAAACAGATCTTGGATTCTGCCTTTGTAGCCAAAGCTACCGTAGCGCGTTTTGAAGGAGAACCTTACGGGTATGGCTTTTGGATATCTGATCATCTGGACAAACACATCTTTGTAATGCGCGGAATATTAGGGCAATACGTGATCACCATCCCAGAAGATGACCTCATTATTGTGCGATTGGGTCACCAATTAGGAACCCGAGAAGCAGGTGATGATTTTACCAGTGACTTTTATAAATATATAGAAGAGACCTACGCCATGATTGGCAATTAAAGTGTAATTTCACAAGCAAATCCGCTTGTTGTGTTACACAAGATCCCACTAAATAACATCCTTTTCTTAGATATTGAGACCGTCCCTGAGGCAGCAGATTTTAATGCCTTAGATACAGAAACTCAGGAGTTGTATGCAGCTAAGACCCAATATCAGCGCAAGGAGATCTCTGCGGAGGAGTTCTATGAACGTGCCGGTATTTGGGCGGAATTTGGTAAGATCATCTGCATTGCGGTAGGTTACTTTACTGCTGCGGATGGTGGGGAGTTTCGCGTGACCTCCTTTAGTGGAGACGAGGCAGATCTGCTCCGCGAATTTAACAGCCTGCTAGAAACTCATTTTAACAGGCCTTATCACAGGCTTTGTGCACATAACGGCAAAGAATTTGACTTCCCTTATTTGGCCAGACGTATGACCATTTTAGGGATTCCGCTACCTAACCAATTGCGACTATTTGGTAAAAAACCGTGGGAAGTTCCACATTTGGATACCATGGAACTGTGGAAGTTCGGTGATTTTAAACATTATACTTCCCTACGTCTTTTGGCAAAAGTGCTCGGTATTCCTTCTCCTAAGGAAGACATTAGCGGAGATCAAGTTCGCGAGGTTTATTATTCCGACAGCGACTTGGACCGCATTATTGAATACTGCCAACGCGATACCATAACCGTTGCCCAGATCTTTTTGCGCTATCGCAATCAGCCTATCCTTCAGGAAGATCAGATAAAATACCGCTAACAAAAAAACCCCGCCCTAAGGCGAGGTCTTTCCGATTAGTTAGTTGATGAGTAAGCTATTACTCTTTGATGAAGCGATCTGTTACGATCTCTTCGCCTTCGTTTATCTCTAAGATATAAACTCCGGATTGTAAACGTGAAACGTCGATAGTTTGCATCAAGGTTCCTTGAGCAACTACTTGTCCAAGAATATTAACAATTCTATAGGTCTCCTGTCCTGTTGGATCTAACAGACGCACGTTAAGCGTGCTTCCAACTGGATTTGGATACATCAAGAAGTCTCCGTCAATATCAAGACCTTCGTCATCAGCAAAACCGTTAATTCCACCAAGTGCAGTGATGCGATCACCCATTAGGGTAGTTCCTGCATCCGCAGTAATGGTCACCTGATCGATATAGATGTGATCTGCATTGGCAGAAGCATCGTTACGGAATCTGAACTGCGCATTGGTCGGAAAGTTGTACGAAGCATTATCGATACTTACCGTTGCAGTATAGAAGGTATTATTGTTAAAGTTAGTTCCTCTTGCATAAGCGGCAACAGTTCTCCAAGCAGATCCGTCATAGAACTGTACCCAGAAATCCTCACCGTTCTCCATACTCCAAGCATAGAAATAGAATTCAATGTCTAGGGTGCTGTAACCACTAACATCGAAAGTCCCTAAGGTCATGGTAGAAGAATTTGTGTTGTCTCTCAAGCGGATAGAATAGGTTCCTTCGTATGAACGTGAACCAGCATAACGGTAAGAGTCAGACCCTCCGTCTATCCAGCCATCCCAGCCTGTCTCGAAGTTCCCTTGGTGAAGCACCACAGGACCTCCACCTCCTCCGCCTCCGGCAGATTCAGTTGTAAAGGTCACACTGGCAGTTCCGGAGTTATTTCCGGCTGCATCGTAAGCGCGAACATCGAAAGTATAAGTAGTGCCTGCAGTCATTCCGGTAATGTTAGCAGAAGTACTTGTAGTAGTTCCTAAAGAGGAACCTCCTTGTAAGATCTCGTAACCTTCTACGCCAACATTGTCTGTAGAAGCATTCCAAGTCAAGGTAGCTGTAGTTTCAGTGATCGCACTAGCAGCCAATCCTGTTGGTGTGCTTGGCGCTTCGGTATCGGCTCCGCCGCCACCACCTTCAATACAGAAAGTATGAGAGGCTGAGCTACCAAAAGATCCTCCGCTGAACATGGTTCCAGCACTGCTAGAAACTGTATAAGAACCTGCTCCGTAAGAACAGCAAATACCGTCTCCGTAAGAATCCGTGATAGTGAAGGTATAATCTCCAGCTGCCAATCCAGACCAAGTAGCAGTTACCGTTGAACCGTCTGGGTTCGCAGTAGAATAACTAGCTGAGTCGATAGTTGCTCCAGAAGCATCTTTTAAGGTCCAAGCTGTTTCTTCTGGGTAGTTATCTAAAGTGATAGACAAGAATACATCTCCAGTAACACAATCTGGTGGTGGAGGTGTTCCGCCATAGGCATCACCTACGTTTACTGCATACCAAGCATTGGTTACTGCGATCTCTTCTGGGCTACCTGCTCCGTAAAGATCAATAGCAGCCTGGATCGCACCTGCGCGAGCGTCTGTAAACTGAGAGCTTTGTGTCAAGTAAACAGCGAGGTTACGGTAAGCAATAGCTTCTGCCTTGTCCCATCCGATAGCGCTAACGTTGAAAACGTCTCCAACATCGTTGGTTCCAGAACCTCCGTTAACCAAAAGGTAGAACCAATAATTCTGAACCCCAGAGTTGATGTGTACTCCTCCGTTGTCTCCAGAAGAAGTCCACCAGTAAGTTCCTAAATAAGTATCTGGATCGTTGAATGCATTCGGATTGCTCATAGAGCGCAATGCTCCACCGCTACCTCCTGCTCCAATAGCGTCACCCATCAACCAGTCGTTAGTTCCTTGTGCATAGTGCTCAATAGACTCTCCGAAGATATCAGAGAAAGACTCGTTAAGTGCTCCTGATTGGTAGCTGTAAATAAGGTTTGCAGTGTACTCAGTAACCCCGTGAGTGATCTCATGTCCAACAATATCCAATGATACTAGTGGTCCGTAGTTTACACCGTCTCCGTCTCCGTAAGTCATACGAGAACCATCCCAGAAAGCATTCACATAGTTGCTAGAATAACTTACATACGAATTGATGATAGCACCAGCTCCGTTGAAAGAGTTTCTGTTGTGCTTGCCCATAAAGTACTTGTGGGTTTGTTCTGCACCAAAATGAGCCTGAACACCAGTCGCTGTAGAAAATGGAAAGGAAGTATCTGCACTGGTAATGTCTGAGGCTCCGCTGTAGTTGGTTCCGTTGTTCATGTCAAAAGTACGGATCCCACCACCATCGGCAGCCTGACGTAGTCTGTATCCGCCTGTGTAGCTGTCTGCAGTGAAACTAACTGTTCCATTGTAAAGACTTACCCCTGTTGCAGGTGTATCTGCGTGGTGAATACGCTTGTTCTCGAACAATACAACTCCGGTCTGTGCATCTACATAAACATCGGCGCGATATACAGGAGCCGAAGCATAAATGTCAAACTTATAAGCCAAACGCGCTTCTGTAGTGATCTTGTCAATTACCGGGAAGATCACCAATTCGCCTTCAGGTCTTTCATAACCGATCATTGCAGCATCGTCTACTTGTTGCCACAGATATTTCTCTGCTCCAATATGCGCAGTTGCACGATTAAGTGCCGCATTTGCAGAAAGCCCAGGAGTGATGGTAAGCTCATCAAGCCTAAAAACACTGTTAGACATAGATACTACTTTCCCTTCTTTTGCATGCAAAGTGGTTTGACCGAACTCTACCTTGATTCCCTTGTAAAATTGCTGAAATTTCTGGTGGGTAAAACCAAGTTCGTCGGTACGCTCAGATACAGCACTGAAAGTGTTGTCTGTAGAGAGCTTGAATTCTTCGGTAAAAATGCTTTGGGGAGCAGCAAATGCCTTTTGCTGAGTCTCATTAAAAACCTTGAGTTTTTTAATGGGTTTGGGCTGACTTTCTTGAGCAAAACTCATAGTAGAAAACAGCATCGCAGCCATTGCGAGTAGCAAGGGCCTGAATGAATTTTTCTTCATTGTGAATAGTAATTGTTAGTTAGTGAATTTTCAGATTATTGTTAATCCTTTGTTAAGGTAATGACAATAATTCATCACTTCTCTAAAAATGCTGAAAAATCGATAAAGTGCACGTTTTGAAAATACTTGTTTATTCATTGAAAAAATTGGCTAAACATTCTGGTCGAAACCGACTGTTTTATCGGACTTTAACCCTCTAATTGCTACGCGAAAACCACAGGGTGTTTTCGCGAAAATTTTCGCTGGATTTTCGAAACTGCTATGAGCATACTCAATGCGTGAATTTAGAGCTGATTTTAGGACTAAAAACAACAGAAAATCGGCTTATCTTTAAAGCGATGCAAACAGCGCCATTATTAAAGATCGATAAGCTCAATCTCCGATTCGGAAAAGGAGATCCTGTTCTAAAGGATATTGATCTAGAATTGTTCCCCAATGAAATCCTTGGATTGGTGGGAGAATCGGGTTCGGGAAAATCCGTGAGCAGTTTGGCCATACTCGGGCTCTTACCAAAAACAGCTAAAGTCAATGGCGCTATTCAATATATGGGCAAGAATTTGGCCGAGCTTTCTAAAAAGGAGCTGCGTCACATCCGTGGCAATGAGATCGCTATGATCTTTCAGGAGCCTATGAGCGCTTTAAACCCAGCACTGCGCTGTGGTCCTCAAGTGGCAGAAGTGCTTCGAATTCACAAGAATCAAAGTGAGCGAGACGCCAAAAAAGAAGTACTACATCTTTTTGAGCAAGTCAAGCTTCCACGTGTTAATGAAGTTTACAACAGTTATCCGCATCAACTCTCCGGCGGACAGATGCAACGTGTCATGATAGCCATGGCCTTGGCCTGTAAACCCAAGATTCTCATTGCAGATGAGCCAACTACCGCCTTAGACGTTACGGTACAAAAAGAGATCATCGAACTGCTTAAAAGCTTGCAACAACAAAACAACATGAGTGTGCTTTTTATCTCTCACGACCTCGCCCTGGTCTCCGAGATAGCAGATCGTGTAGCTGTCATGTTTCGTGGTGAATTGCTCGAAGTTGCGCAAACCAAATCCCTTTTTAAAAATCCGAAGCACGCTTACACCAAAGCGTTATTAGGAAGTCGCCCGGATCTGGACCAACGTCTTAAACGTTTGCCAACCGTAGAGGATCTGTCTGGTGAGCATTTTGAATCCGAAGAAATAAAACCAATTCAACGCGCTGCAAAGCACAAAGAATTATACACACAAGCCCCACTTCTAGAGATCATAGATCTGAAAAAGACCTACTTTGGAAAGGCTGCATTGTTTGGTAAACCCAAAGCGGTCGAAGCTGTTAAGGGAGTTAATTTTACCGTCTTTGAAGGAGAAACCTTGGGCTTAGTGGGCGAATCCGGCTGCGGGAAGTCCACACTGGGGAAAACCATCATGCAGATCGAGGAGGCCACCGCAGGTCAGATCAAATTTCGAGGTCGCGACATTACCCACCTCAACAAAGCGGAGCGCAAGCAATTGCGCAAGGAGATCCAGATCGTTTTTCAAGATCCTTTTGCTTCTCTTAATCCGAGAATTACCATTGGAGAAGCCATTGCAGAACCTTTGGCCGTACACCACAGTTATTCGGCAGGAAAACGCAAGCAAGAAGTATTGGAGCTTCTGGAAGCAGTTGGTCTAGACAGTACGTTTTACAACAGGTATCCGCATCAACTCTCTGGAGGTCAACGCCAACGTATCGGAATTGCAAGGGCCATTGCCCTTAAACCCAAGTTGCTTATCTGTGATGAATCGGTCTCTGCCTTAGATATCAGTGTTCAGGCTCAAGTATTGAATCTGCTCAATACCTTAAAGGAAGAATACGGCTTTACCTATATATTTATCTCGCATGATCTGGCAGTTGTCAAATATATGGCAGATCAATTGGTGGTGATGAATTCTGGTTTGATCGAAGAGATCGGAGATGCCGATGAGATCTATGCCAACCCCCGAAAAGATTATACAAAACGCCTTATTGAAGCCATCCCAAAAGGGATAAAAAAGGCATAAAAAAAACCCGTCCTAACCTCACAAAGAACGGGTAAAACCTTATATCTGATCGTTGCACAGATTTGGGGTTTGTATTTTACATTAACAAAAAAACTTTTTTAGCCAAATACAAGAAGGTCGTTATTAACCGAATTGTATTTTTAATTGCCATTAGCATAGTAGGTTATGTTACTTTAATTAGGGACTGCTAAGATGCAGCAAAAATTTAAAATGTGGGATAAAGTGCCTTTTTATTAGATGAAATGCACTTTATTTTAACATTTTAACAATCTCATACGTAATTTCTTACAATAAGTAATGTAAAATATTAAATGTCCATCTCGGGAACATCTTCCGGAATATGAAGTTTTCCGGCTGTGGCTTGAGCTATTTCTTCTACGCTGACCCCGGGGGCGCGTTCTCTAAGCACAAAACCATCTGAAGTAATATCGAGCACAGCGAGGTTGGTCACTACTTTCTTTACACAGCCCACACCGGTAATCGGTAAGGAGCAGCGCTCAAGTAATTTAGATTCTCCGCGCTTGTTGGTGTGCATCATGGCTACTATTATGTTTTCTGCACTGGCGACCAGATCCATTGCGCCACCCATTCCTTTGACCATCTTTCCTGGAATTTTCCAGTTCGCGATGTCTCCGTTCTCTGCAACTTCCATGGCTCCAAGTATGGTCAGGTGTACATGTTTTCCTCGGATCATGGAAAAGCTCATGGCAGAATCAAAGAAGGAGGCTCCGGGTAAGGTTGTAATAGTTTGTTTTCCGGCATTGATCACATCCGGGTCTTCTTCTCCTTCAAAAGGGAAAGGTCCCATTCCAAGAACTCCATTCTCACTTTGGAATTCAACACTGATATCGTTGCGAACATAGTTTGCCACCAAAGTTGGGATACCTATTCCCAAATTCACATAATAGCCGTCTTTGACTTCTTTAGCGATGCGTTTCGCAATTCCGTTTTTATCTAATGCCATTATGTTCTAGGTCTTACTGTTCGTTGTTCAATGCGTTTCTCATATACCGCTCCTTGGAAAATACGCTGTACAAATATTCCAGGAATGTGTATTTGATTGGGGTCCAATTCACCGGCTGGAACCAACTCCTCCACTTCGGCAACTGTGATCTTAGCAGCTCCACAAATATTCGGATTGAAGTTTCTGGCTGTTCCTTTGAATATAAGGTTGCCAGCTGTATCGCCCTTCCATGCTTTTACAAAACCGAAGTCGGCATCGAAGGCGTATTCTAATATGTGCATCTTGCCATTAAACTCTCGAACCTCCTTGCCTTCTGCCACCTCGGTGCCATAACCTGCGGGGGTGTAAAAGGCAGGAAAACCAGCTTGGGCGGCTCGGCAGCGCTCGGCCAAAGTTCCTTGAGGGATCAATTCCACCTCCAGCTCCCCGCTGAGCATTTGTCTTTCAAATTCCGCGTTCTCCCCCACATAAGAAGAGATCATTTTTTTGATCTGTTTGCGTTGCAGCAAGAGTCCCAATCCGAAGTCATCTACTCCCGCATTGTTAGACACACAGGTGAGGCCATAAATATCCTGTTTAGACAAATAGCCAATAGCGTTTTCAGGGATTCCACTCAGGCCAAATCCTCCAAACATGAACATCATGTCAGAGGAGACACCCTTGCAGGCCTCTTCTACGTTGGCAACAGTTTTATTGATCATAGGTTTTGTTTAAAACTCAAATTCGTTGGGCACCTCCTCTGTAGGAGTATTGTTCTCTGCCCACTTCTCACAATCGGTCTCAATGGTCAACTCGTCTGGTTTTTCAAACTTTCCTGTTGAAATATCGAGGCCTTCTTCTTCATAACACTTTTTCATGTAGATACCCCAGATCGGTAAAGCCATAGTAGCACCTTGTCCATAGGCAGTTGAGGCGAAATGCGTAGCACGATCGTCTCCACCAACCCAAACGCCAGTCACTAAATTTGGAACTATCCCCATAAACCAACCATCACTGTTGTTCTGTGTGGTTCCGGTCTTACCGGCTATTGGGTTTTTAAAATCGTAAGGGTAACCGGTCACTGCATTTTTGTAAACTGGGGTATTTGTAGCCCAGGTACCGCGCAGTCGTCTACCGGAACCAGCCTGAGTAACTCCTTCCATCAAACTTAAAGTGACATAAGCTGTTTCTTGCGATATAACATCTTTGGCCTCAGGAGTGGCCTGATCCAATACGGTTCCGTTCTTATCTTCAATACGCGTGATCAAGATCGGCTTGATATAAACTCCTTGATTAGCAAAGGTGCCATAGGCACCAACCATTTCATATAAGGTCACATCAGGAGTACCTAAAGCGATAGAAGGCACCTCCGGAATATCCTCTGGATCCACCCCCATACGGGCCACCAATTCTATTACGGGTTTTGGCCCTACTCGGTCAATAAGTCTGGCGGTTACCGTGTTCACTGATTTACCCAAAGCATCACGCAAGGTAAGTGTGCCTCCATAATCGCCATCAGAATTCTTTGGGCACCACTCTTTCATATTACCGTGTTTTCCTTGTGGAATACAATAAGGAGTGTTGGGTAAGGTGTCACAGGGCGACATATGCATCTGGTCTATAGCAGTTGCATACACAAAGGGTTTAAAGGTAGATCCTATTTGTCGCTGGCCGGTCTTTACCATATCGTACTTAAAATGCTTGTAGTCAATACCACCTACCCAAGCCTTGATCTCGCCTGTTTGAGGTGTCATAGAAAGCAAGGAAGCTCTCAAAAAGCCTTTGTAATAACGAATGGAATCCATTGGAGTCATGGTAGTATCGATATCTCCTCCCCAAGAGAAGATTCGCATCTCTGTCTTTTCATTAAAGCTAGCAATGATCTCCTTTTCTGACTTGCCTTGTCTTTTTAGAATTCGCCAGCGATCTGAGCGGCGCATCGCTGCGTTCATAATACCGTCAACTTCATCTGGAGTTATGTCTCTAAACGGAGCTGTCTTGTTCTTCTGATTTTGCTTGTCGAATTCCGCCTGTAATTTGGCCATATGCATATCTACAGCCAATTCTGCATATTCTTGCATGCGAGAATCAATAGTGACATAAACCTTAAGGCCGTCGCGATCGATATCGTAATTCGTGCCGTCTGACTTAGGATTATCCTTAGCCCATTGCTTCATATAGTTTCTGACATACTCTCTAAAGTAGGTCCCGATCCCTTCGTCATGTCCTTGCGGCGTATAGTTGATCTTAAGCGGCAAGGCAATAAGAGAATCTCTGGTTTGCTCGTCAATGTAATCGTATTTCGCCATCTGACTAATTACCACATTGCGACGCGCCAAGGATTTGGCTTTAGATATCTCGCGCTTAGGGTTGTACTGTCGAGGATTTTTTAACATCCCCACCAAAATGGCACTTTCTTCTACGGTGAGATCCATAGGTTCTTTGCCAAAGTAGATGTTCGAGGCCGATCTGATCCCCACAGCTTGGAAGATAAAATCCATCTCGTTCAGATACATTGCGACGATCTCCTCTTTGGTGTAACGCTTCTCTAAACGAACAGCAATGATCCATTCTTTCATCTTCTGGATTACCCGTTCCACTGTATTACTCGCTACATCGTCGGTAAAGAATAGCTTAGCCAACTGTTGGGTTATGGTACTGGCCCCTCCGCGTTTGCCGAGAAAGATCGCTGCACGTAAGAATCCGCGTGCGTCAATTCCGGAGTGATCGTAAAAACGGGCGTCTTCTGTTGCGATCAATGCCTCTACCAAATGTGGTGGAAGCTCATCAAAGGTAATAGGTGTTCTGTTCTCCTTGTAGAATTTTCCAATGGTTTTTCCGTCTGAGGAGATAATCTCTGTCGCCAGATCCTTTTCTGGATTTTCCAGTGCAGTTTCATCCGGCAATTGTCCAAAAACACCCCAAGAGGCTAAGAGGAACATCAGGATAATGAATAAAAAGCCACCAGCTACCAACTTCCAAAATAGAAAGATGTACTTTCTAAGCTGCGACTTTTCCATAGCTTGTTTCTTTGTTGCTTGTTTTGCCATAGTTAGTCTGTTTGGGGAAGCTCTGCACTGATTCCCACATCCGTTATGCCTGTTAATCGTTCAACGCCATCTACCACTCCATTATTGCGGACGGCATGTACTATGCTCAATTTATATTCGCCTTGCTCGGTAAAACGCACGCCTTGCTTATACCAGAGCTTGTTTTCTTTAACGCTACCCAAACCGCTGCCCATCCAAGTTCCGTCTGGGTTAGCCATTCGGTATTCTAATGTATCTGTAATGACCTTTCCTTGTGGAAATTCCATGATCGCTATAAGAAATAAATTATTGAACGGATAATCGTTCGTATTGCGCACATTGATAAACAAATTGTATGCCGCGGCGGAGTCTAATTGTGGCAGTGTAACTTGGACAGTATCTGTAACCGACCAGCCATCGGAAAAGGAAGTGTTTGTGCTAAAAACAGCATCGCCGGTGCAACTGCCCATCAGCAGTGCCGTCAATACACTAAAAACTGCTAGTTGCTTCACTTTTGTTTTGATTTTGCCTGCTGTTGCGGCTTGCGCTTCTGATTGCGGCTCTTGTTTCTGCGTTTCTTTCTGCGTTTTTTAGGCTGATCGAATCGGGTCAGGCTATCTTGACCTGCGCCGTCGTTAAATTCGAAAGTGCTCAAATTCACCTCGACCTTGTAGTCTTCTAAACTGCTTACTTTCTTGCCCTTTTTGTTGATACTCATGATCTCGCGAACTTGTTCGGCAGAAAGTTCATACCACTGCATCCAGTCACCGTCATAAGCGTACCAAAGGCGCTCTTTAAAGATGTCTATTTTTTGACAAACTCCAGTTCCCTTTTCGGTCTGTAAGCGCACATCGCTCTTTGGAAAATTCTCTAAGGCATCCAAATAAGTGTCCAATTCGTAATTGAGACAGCATTTTAACTTTCCACATTGTCCGGCTAATTTCTGCGGATTTAGCGACAGCTGTTGGTATCGCGCGGCGGCCGTATTTACAGATCTAAAGTCCGTAAGCCAAGTAGAACAGCACAGTTCACGTCCGCAGGAACCAATCCCACCCAAACGAGCAGCTTCCTGACGAAAGCCCACTTGCTTCATCTCAATGCGAGTATTGAACGCACGGGCGAAATCTTTGATAAGTTGTCTGAAGTCCACGCGATCTTCTGCCGTATAGTAGAAAATTGCTTTAGAACCATCTCCCTGAAACTCCACATCAGAGATCTTCATTTGCAAGCCCAATCGAATCGCGATCTCTCGAGATTCTTTTTTAATAGCTTCTTCTCTTGCACGCGCCTTATGCCAAATGTCAATGTCGCGCTGTCCGGCTTTGCGATAGATCTTTGGGAGTTCGTCTACGGCTTCCTTAATGCGCTTTTTCTTCATTTGAACACGCACCAATTCTCCGGTAAGGGTTACTTGACCGATATCGTGTCCGGGGCTGGCTTCTGTAGCGACTATATCGCCAATGGAAAGGGTCACCCCTTCTGCGTTCTGGTAATAGTTCTTACGGCCGTTCTTAAATCGGACCTCAACGACATTAAAAGGACTTACCTCTGCTGGCAAGGCCATATTGCCCAACCAGTCAAAGACCGTGAGTTTGTTGCAGCCATCTGTGCCGCAAGTACCGTTATTTTTACAGCCTTTGGGCAGGCCATCCGCAGCGGAGGCACATGAAGTACAGGCCATAGAGAGATATATATTGCTCAAAAAGTCACCTTTTTGAGTCGGAAGTTAATACTTGATTTCGACCCTAAAGATAGGCAATAATAACGTATCTGCTACCCGCAAAAACAGCGGCAGCCTACTTTTTGAACTTCAGCTTTTCGGAACGTCCTTTTTTGAAAATCTTGTTGCTGTTGTGCTTACCAGATCGCAATCGTTTTTGCTCTTCATAAGACAAGTGCGTGATCTCTTGACACTCTTGGCTACAACAATTTTCCATCTTTTCGGCACAGTCCTCGCACTGAATAAAGAGCAAGTGACAAGCCTCATTGGCACAGTTCACATGAGTGTCACATGGTTTTCCGCATTGATGACAATTGGCGATCACGTCTTCACTGATGCGCTCCCCTCTGCGGTGATCGAACACAAAGTTCTTGCCGAGGAATTTGTTCTCTAACTCCTGGGCCTTGACCTGACGCGTGTATTCTATGATTCCACCTTCTAGTTGATAGACCTGCTGGAATCCTTTGTGTTTGTAATACGCACTAGCCTTTTCGCAACGGATACCTCCGGTGCAATACATCACTAGTTTCTTGTCTTCCTTATTGTCTTTAAGATCCTCTTCAATAATGTCTAGAGAATCTCTAAAAGTGTCTACATCTGGAGTTATTGCCCCTTTAAAATGTCCGATCTCGCTTTCGTAATGGTTACGCATATCGACCACCACCGCGTTGGGATCGTCCAGGAGTTCATTGAAGGTCTTCGCGTCTACGTGGACCCCTTTATTGGTCACATCAAAAGTTTCATCGTTGAGACCGTCTGCTACGATCTTGTGACGCACCTTGACCTTTAATTTTAGGAAGGATTTTAGGTCTTGTTCTACCGCGATATTTAGGCGGCAGCCTTCTAAAAAGTAGATCCCATCTAAAAAGGCCTTGAATTCCTCAAAGCGTTTTGCAGGAACTGAAAGCTGGGCGTTGATGCCTTCGTGAGCGACATAGATGCGTCCAAGGACTTCCATCTCGTTCCAAGCGATAAACAAATGATTTCTAAAAAGTTCGGGGTTGCCGATCTTGGCGTATTGATAGAAAGAAAGGGTCAAACGGTCTTCTCCCGCTTGTTCAAGTAACTCGGCCCTCTCCTTCGCACTTAATTTGTTGTACAGTTGCATGCTATACTTGCGTTTAAGTTGAAAGAAAAAGTAATTGACCGCAAAGGTACTTGAATAAAACAAATGAGCAAAGAATGCACTAACTACAGGGAAGAATATCGCAGTGAAGCGCAAATATGCAATAAAACCGAGTGCTTTATAAATTTCAGCATAGCAGCGCTACGGTGAAATTTAAAAGTGCTATTCCGATTTCGATTTTGAAGAAGATTTGCGCTGTAACAGATAGTCTGAGCAAGTAGTTAGTGCGAAAAAAAAAGCGCCGGAGTGGAATATCCGGCGCTTTTTTTCGAATGGCTAATTCGTTAATACTAATTGTTATTTAAGAGTGACTGCAAGAGTAGCTAGCCGCCGTCGAGGCGGCAGTTAAAAATGACTACTAGGGTAACTGCCAGTCCTTTTTTGTTAACCATTTTGGTTTGATTCATGTATTTCACAGCAATGAATTTTCCCTTTGTATCTGATAGACTGTAAATTCATAAATGGTTGCGTGATTTGATTGAAATAAAGCAAAAGAAATAGTATTTTAGCCTTCTATCTTCAATCACATTATACTGCCGATATGAGTAACGAAAAAGACGCCAAATTAAAAGCCTTAAAACTAACATTAGACAAGCTCGATAAGACCTACGGAAAAGGTACGGTCATGAAAATGGGAGACGCTGCAGTTCAGCAAGTTGACGCCATTTCTACGGGTTCATTGGGGCTAGATCTGGCGCTCGGTGTTGGGGGTTTGCCCAAAGGTCGTATCATTGAGATCTACGGGCCAGAATCTTCTGGTAAAACAACCCTTACCCTACACGCTATTGCGGAAGCTCAAAAAGAAGGTGGAATTGCTGCCTTTATCGATGCGGAACACGCCTTTGATCGTTACTACGCAGAAAAGCTTGGAGTAGATATTGAGAACCTGATCATCTCACAACCGGATAATGGGGAACAAGCCCTTGAGATCGCCGACAATTTGATCCGTTCCGGAGCCATCGATATAATTGTTATTGACTCGGTGGCGGCTTTGACGCCAAAAAGCGAGATAGAAGGGGAAATGGGAGATTCCAAAGTTGGTTTGCACGCCCGATTAATGTCTCAAGCGCTCAGAAAACTAACCGGATCGATCAGCAAGACCAATTGTACCGTGATCTTTATCAACCAGCTGCGTGAGAAGATCGGTGTTATGTTTGGGAATCCAGAAACTACCACGGGAGGAAACGCCCTTAAGTTCTACTCTTCGGTGCGTATAGACATCCGCAGATCTACACAGATCAAAGATTCTAACAGTGCAGTTATCGGAAACAAGACGCGCGTAAAGGTGGTGAAGAACAAGGTTGCTCCACCATTTAGAACTGCAGAATTCGATATCATGTACGGCACTGGAGTTTCTAAGGCCGGAGAGGTTATTGACCTGGGTGTAGACTATGAGATCATCAAGAAAAGTGGTTCTTGGTTTAGTTATGATGGCACCAAATTAGGACAGGGCCGTGACGCGGTAAAAACACTTCTTAAAGACAATCCAGACCTAATGGATGAGCTAGAGGCCAAAATCAAGGAGGCCATCGCCATCATCAATGAATAAAATTTTATACTTTCATACGCAACCCTAGCGGAGTTTTATCATCTACACAACAACTCCGGGACTGTGGTTGCTAACTGTGCAGCAGGTTTTAAGTAACAAAGTTGCACCAAGCTGGCGTGTTAGTAATAAAATTCGCGGATCAAAGTGGCTCTGGAAGCACTGATAAACAGATGTAAAAACAATGAGGCAAAAGCTCAGGGTGAGCTTTACCAATTGTATTCTGCCAAATTGTTTTCAGTTTGTTTAAAGTACTCGCGAAATTATACCGAGGCGCAAGACAATCTGCAAGACGCTTTCATTACCATTTTTAAGACCATAGGTCAGTTTAAACACAAAGGTTCTTTTGAGGGTTGGTTAAAGCGTGTTACTGTGAACACCGTGTTGCAAAAATATCGCAAACAGCGTGTTTTTGACCTAGTCAATGAGCAGCAGATAGAAGCAGAAGACGTAGTAGTTGAGGATACTTCTGTTCCGCTGGATTTTTTGTTAAAGATCATTCAGGAACTCCCGGATAGGTATCGGTTAGTTTTTAACCTTTACGCCATGGACGGCTACTCACACAACGAAATTGCAGAAATGCTGAACATTTCTGCCGGAACCTCAAAATCAAACTTGGCACGTGCCAGGATGATTTTAAAAACAAAGATTACGGCTTTCAACAATAATAGTTCGGCCGAAGGATATTAGACAATGAGCGATAAAAAGCACATAGATAGAATTTTTCAAGAGGGCTTCAAAGATTTTGAAGCAAGCCCTCCTGCAGAAGTATGGGACAACATCCAGGCTGCGTTGAAGAAAGAGGAAAAAGACGACCGCAAGATCATCCCGATCTGGTGGCGCGTTGGTGGTGTGGCTGCACTCTTAGCCCTGCTTCTAACTGTAGGTGGTGTTTTTTGGCCGGATTCGGATCAGAATAATTCGTTTTCTAATGAAGATGTTGATCAGACAGAGCAGATCGACACTCAAGATCAGATCAAAGATCAGAAAGCCATTGAAAAAATGGTCAAGGAAAATGAGGCAGACGCAATTGCTGAGCAGCAAAGTGATGACCAACAAAATAACTCTTCGGAAAAGCCATCTGCTGCGGATGCCAAAATTGGTAACGGCAAACAAAGAGACGCGGTAGCGGACAATACAAACAAAAGCAAGACCCTTATTGACAAGTCTGCTGTAGATAAATCACTCAATACAGTGACAACTGCAGTGACTAGCAATGATAGCTCTACCGAGCAAGATAAGACAGCAACCTCTAACTCAGAGACCACAGCAGTAACTGCTACAGACAACACCAAGAATACAGTTGTTGATGACAAAACCGCCGATGCGCTTTTAGAGACGCAAACAAACAGTGCGACGACCACTGCTACTACAGACAATAGCGAGAACAAAACAGACCCTGAAGTCCAAAAAGACGAAGACGGGAAGATCTCTATTTTCGACGCTATTGACGAGCAAAAAGACTTAGAAACAGCAACACTATTGGACAAACAAGATCCGATAGATAATCGATGGAGTGTTGCGCCTCAGGTAGCCCCTGTGGTTTACGGGACCTTTGGCGAAGGCTCTACTGTTGGAGCTGAATTTGCCGACAATCGCACTTCATCAGATGCCAACTTGAGTTATGGAGTTCAAGTACAATATCAAGTGAATAACCGATTGGCGGTACGTTCTGGAGTGAACCGAGTCAACTTAAGCGTGAACACCAACGATATAGAATTCGCCGTAGCTCCGGCGGCATTTGACGTTGGGTCTAAATTTGTCAATGGTGATATTGCTTACACCGTTGGTGATAAGGGAACTTTGATCAACAGATTCGCTCAAGCGGCTCCTACCGAAGGTTTGGACTTGCCAGAAGTGAATGCCTTTGAAGGTTTGCTCAATCAGCAATTCGAATACTGGGAAGTTCCCGTGGAACTGTCTTATGCAGTCTTGAACAACCGATTTAAAGTAAACGTCTTTGGTGGTTTTAGTACGCTTTTCCTTCAGGACAATTCCATCACCGCTATCAGCGGGCAACGCGAAACCGAACTGGGTAGTGTAAGTAATCTGAACGATCTGAGTTTTACTACCAATGTTGGTTTGGGGTTACAATACGACATTAGCAAGCGCTTTGCAATTAATGTAGAGCCTGTATTTAAATATCAACTCAATCCGTATTCGGACTCTAGTATAGGGTCACAGCCATACTATATGGGAGTTTACAGCGGTTTGAGATTCAAATTTTAGGTTAGTTTTTTAGTTGGTTAGGTTAGTTATTGCAAAAGCAATAATACCTTGAAAGTCGCTCTCTGCTAGGAGAGCGGCTTTTTTTTGAGCAATTCTTTACTTTCCAGCTCGCTAAGAATAATTTCTCGCGTTTTATTTCTCAAGGCCTGTTTGTCGCGCAGTTCCATATTTGTTGTTGGAATACTCGGCAATACCAAGGCGCGCATTTGGCCTGGATTCCCTCCGAAGAAACGAAAAGGAAAGCGCTTCTTATTATCGTAAAAGACTAAAGGTGCAATAGGGATCTGATGCTCAATAGCCAGTCTAAACGCGCCATCCTTAAAACTGTCTAACAGTATGGATTCATCATCTGGCACTCCGCCTTCTGGGAATATACAAACGCTTAGCCCGTTTTTGAGTCGCTCCTGAGCCTGCTGAAAAACGGCCTTTCGGCTCTGGGCATTGTTTCTGTCGACCAAAATACAGGTGCGCTTATAAAAGAAGCCAAAAACAGGAATCGACGCCAGTTCTTTCTTCCCTACAAATACAAACGGCCGCTGGACCGCATGCAGCATCAGCATTATATCGGTCATAGACTGATGGTTGGCCACAAACATATAGCTTTGTTTCGGGTCGTATTTCTCCAAGCGTTTCACTGTCGGGACAAAACCCATCCCCCATAAGACAAATCGACCCCAACCTCGGGCAATTTTAAAATAGAGTGGATACCAAGTATCGCGAGAGATCAAAACGAGTAATACAGGGAATAGCAGCACAATGGGCAGAGCCACGAGTAGGTAGAACCAAATCCGCCATAGGAGCTTAATAGGTGCGCTGATCCATTGCATGAAGACCAAAAATAAAAATTCCAATTCAGTTCCAATTCATTAGAGCAAACTTTGTAAAAAAAGTAACTTTGCCAAAAACAACGATATGGCTAGAATATTAACCGGAGTACAAAGCACAGGAACCCCGCATTTAGGGAATCTGCTAGGTGCGATCTTACCGGCTATTCAAATGGCGGAATCGCCAGAAAATGAGTCTTTTCTTTTTATTGCGGATATGCACTCGCTAACGCAGATCAAAGATGCGACCACTTTAAGAGACAACACTTATCGCACGGCGGCAGCCTGGTTAGCCTGTGGTCTTGACATAGAGAAGACTGTATTTTACAGACAAAGTGATGTGCCACAAGTAACCGAACTGGCCTGGTACTTGGGTTGTTTTTTCCCTTATCAACGTTTAACACTTGCACACTCTTTTAAAGACAAGGCAGACCGTTTGGAAGATGTCAACGCTGGGATCTTTACCTATCCTATGCTGATGGCTGCAGATATTTTGGCTTACGACGCTGAGATCGTTCCTGTGGGTAAAGACCAACAACAGCACTTGGAGTTTACCAGAGATGTTGCCAGCAGATTCCACGCCAAGATGGGCGAGTGTTTTGTTTTGCCAGAAACCGAACTGCAGAAAGACACCATGTACGTGCCCGGAACCGATGGAAATAAAATGAGCAAGTCTCGAGAGAATACCATCAATATCTTTTTACCAGACAAGAAACTGCGCAAACAGATCATGGGTATACAAACGGACAGCACACCTTTGGAGGAGCCGAAAGACCCAGACACTTGCAATGTCTTTGCCCTTTACAGCTTAATGGCTAGCGAAGAAGAAACCGCAGCCATGGCTGAGAAGTATCGCGCAGGTGGTTTTGGATACGGCCATGCAAAGCAAGCCCTTTTCGAATTGATCCAAACCAAATTTGCCACCATTAGGGAGCGCTTTGATTACTATATGGATAATTTAGAGGAGATCGATGCTGCCTTGGCCGTTGGAGCTGCAAAGGCCAGTGCAGTAGCCAATGAGGTCATTGGACGCGTACGTCAAAAGACCGGCTATTAAGCGCGAATAAAAAGTTGGCCTGGTAAAGGCCTTATCCAACCTTTTAGTTCTAAGGATAACAAAAGTGCGGGTAGGTTCCCTGCGGAAGCATCCCAATTTGCCCTCAGTTTTTCTATATGCACTGCCTGATCTGTAGGCAACAACTTATAGACGGCTTGCTCCTGCATATCCAGTTTGATTAAGCTTTCAAATTCTAGGCGAGTTTGCTGCGGATGCTGCTTATCCCAACCCAAATTATCGATGAGCTTGGGCAGATCGGTATAGATCTGTGCAAGCTGCCTTTCGATCAGGCCATGGCAACCAGCACTTTGTGCATCCGACCTTCTGCCTGGTATTGCATAGACCTCTCTGTTGTATGAAAAGGCCATCTCCGCTGTACTGAGGCTACCGCCTTTATGGGCCGATTCGACAACAATTGTGGCTGCTGACAAGCCTGCAATGATCCTGTTTCTGCGGATAAAAAAACGATTGTGAAAACTACTGTCTATCCAAGTCTCGGAAACCAGCCCACCTTGCTTTAAGAGTTGTTGGGCAATATTTTTATGTGCTTTTGGATAGACCTCGTTCAGGCCTTGTGCCAAACAAGCAACCGTTGGTAAGCCAAACTCTAAGGCCGCCTGATGTGCAGTTATATCAACCCCAAAAGCCAATCCAGAGACTACTACAGGATTATAAGGTCTCAGTTCTCTGATCAATGCGCGACATTGATGTTGTCCGTAAGCGGTCATTCTACGTGTGCCGACCACGGATATCCAGCGCTGCTGTTGCCAAGGTATATTTCCTTTGTAGAATAGAATTAAAGGACCGTCTGTGCAATGCTTTAATGCTCTAGGGTAGTCGGGCTCATAATATGCTACCGCATTTACCTGATTCGCCGACATTAGCGCTTGCTGATCTGCGGCTGCAGCCAGAGCTTTGTCCCATTTCCAATTGTTTAGCGCGTGTTGTGGAACCCAAGACAATTCCTGTAAGGCTTTTTTAGAAGCAGCCAAGACAGCATAAGGCTCTTTAAAGTGCGTAAGGAGTTTTTTTGCCACGGCATTACTGATGCCTGGCTTGTATTGCAAGGCCAAAAGTGCTTGCAGCTCAGCAGTATTCAAAATCGCTAAAATTGCAGGAGAGTGATTTAAAAATACAACAAAATTCAGGCTGTTGATAAGTTCTTACCCGCACTTGTGCTCTGGATTCAAAAAATATTAAATTTGTTTTCATGCGTCTTGACAGTTACATCAGCGATTTACTTTACCGATACGAATGTGTGATTCTACCTGGTTTTGGAGCGTTTCTAACGCAGTATCAACCAGCTAGAATTCATGAATCTACAGATGCTTTTTATCCGCCGAGCAAATTGTTGTCCTTCAACAGACAATTGCAATCTAATGATGGCTTGCTAGCAGATCATATTGCAAAGTCCAAAGACATCAGTTATGCAGACGCTTTAACTGCTATTCGTAGCTATACGCGCTTTTTGGAGCACGAGCTCGAAGCAGGGAAGAACATCATTATCGAGGCTGTTGGGTCCTTGGCTATGGAGGCCGGGAAGATCAGTTTCGAACCGAGCGCTGAGAATAATTACCTCACAGCTTCTTTTGGACTTTCTCAATTTGTTCAACCTGCAATGAGTCGTTCTTCTGAGGAAGCCATTGCGTTAGAGGCAGAACCACTGTTGTTTACACCTACACAAGAACAGCGTCCGGTTTATCTAAAATATGCTGCAATAGGGCTTATAGCTATTGGTTTAACTAGCTTCGGAGGTCTTAAGATTTATGAATCTGGAGTTAAACAACACAACTATGTGCAGTCTCAGGACGCTAAAGACCGCGTTCAAAACAGTATTCAAGAGGCAACCTTCGTAATTAGCAATCCGTTGCCGAGCTTAGAGGTAAATCTTCCGAAGTACCAAGGTCGCTACCACATTATTGCTGGTGCATTCCGCGAAGAAGCTAACGCACACAAGAAAATTGCTCAGCTTCAAGCACAAGGCTTCGAGGCCCGTTTATTGGGCAAGAACAAGTATGGCCTGCACCAAGTGAGCTATGAGAGCCACAGCGAGAGATCTGCAGCACTAAAGGCTTTGCGTAATATCAAGAATAACAACAATAAAGACGCCTGGTTGTTGGTAAAACAATTCAACTAGTTTCAAGCTTTCTATTTTCCCAACATCTAAATAGGATGTAACTTTGCCAAAATTTTAATTATGGAGGCCAAGACACCTAAAGATTCTTGCACGATTATTACCGATCTGGTTTTGCCTAGTGAAACCAATCCACTTGGAAACATGTTTGGAGGGGAGCTCCTAGCACGTATGGACCGTGCTGCAAGTATCGCTGCCCGAAGACACAGCCGCAGAATAGTGGTTACCGCCTCTGTGAATCATGTTGCCTTTAACAGAACCATCCCCTTGGGTAGTGTAGTTACTGTAGAGGCTCGGATCTCCCGTTCTTTTAGGAGTTCTATGGAAATCTTCCTAGACGTTTGGATAGAAGACCGCGAGAGTGGCTTGCGTTCTAAAGCAAACGAAGCAATCTATACCTTTGTAGCGGTAGACGACACTGGAAATCCGGTGCGAGTTCCTCCTGTAAAGCCAGAGACCGACTTGGAAAAACAACGTTTTGACGCAGCATTAAGACGACGTCAATTGAGTTTAGTACTTGCCGGAAAAATAAAACCCTCCGAAGCAACAGAGCTCAAGGCCCTGTTTACGGAATAACCGCAGAGATTCCTTACCCGAACTTGGATTTTAAAAACTTTGCCTTATTTTTAAGTGCTTTTAAAAGAGCAACTTAAAAAAATTGCAACATTCGGGGTATGAGAAACAATCTGTTAGGGCGTAGTACGCCCCTTCCCTATTTAATCAAACTAAGCAACATGAGAAAAACTACACCTTTTCTCGTTAGCACGAAGAAGTTATTGGCAACAGCTGTTGTGGCACTTTTCGCGCTTACGAGTTTTGCCCAAAATCCGTATGCCTTTGTTTTTAATGGCGAGTACGTGACCTTGGAAGAAAACATCGAGACCTTTTCATGGGATCAAATGCCAGAAACCTCTAAACTTGGAGGTGGTTATTTTGGTTGGATCCAATTTGAACAAACGCCCAATCAACAAATTCAAGATTATTTTGAAACCAATGATCTGCGCTTGCTAGATTATGTTGGTGCTGGGACCTATCTGTTCTACATGGCAGAAACTACACCGATCAGTGTATTGGCAGAGCGCAAAGTGCGTGCTATAGCTCCAGTAGATGGTCGTTTTAAAATGGCGCCAGAAATTCTAAACAACGAAATTCCGGATTATGCCCTGAGCGGTGATCGCATTTTAGTGACCTTAGAGTATCACGATATTGTGAACAAGGACTATATTTTAGACGACCTTCGCTCGCAACAGATCGAAGTTGTTCAGGTATATGACAGCGCCAATTATATGGACCTGATCATTTCTGACAATTGTTTGGAAAGCTTGTCTAATTCTGCTTATGTGAGTTATGTTGGACTCGTCCCAGCTCCTCCTGTTAAAGAAGATGTGCAAGGAAAAAGCTTACACCGTTCTAACGGTTTGGACACTCAAATGATAGGCGGATGGAACTATACCGGAGCCGGCGTGGGAGTTCTTGTGCGTGATGATGGTCTTATAGGCCCTCACATCGATTTTCAAGGCCGTATAGATAACATACCTGCTACTTCCGGTGGATCTCACGGAGATGGCGTAGCTGGTATCTTTGCTGGTGCCGGAAATCTCAACCCACGTTACCGCGGAATGGCAGCTGGTTCAGACATGTATGTTTCGAACTACTTCGCCTCTTTCTTAGATAGTCCAACAACCAGCTTGATCAGTGACGGGACTGTTATGATCACCAACTCTTCTTATGGAGATGGTTGTAATGGAGGATACACTCTGAACGCCCGTACCGTAGATCAACAGACCAACGACTTTGAGAGCGTGCTACACGTTTTCTCTTGTGGAAATTCTAACGGATTGGATTGTGGTTATGGTGCCGGTACCCAGTGGGGTAATATTACTGGCGGTCACAAACAAGGAAAGAACGTAATTGCTACGGCCAACGTATTCTTTGACGGATCATTGGTAGGTAGTAGTAGCCACGGACCAGCTCGTGACGGTCGTATAAAACCAGATATTACTGCGCACGGTCAAGGACATATCTCAACTGGAGCCAATAATACTTACAGTGCCTTTGGAGGAACTTCTGGAGCTTCTCCGGGAATCGCTGGAGTTTCTGCTCAATTGTATGAGCTATACGCCGATACGCACGGAGGAGTAATGCCAAAATCCGGTCTTGTGAAGGGAGCCCTATTGAATACTGCTAACGATGCTGGTAACGTTGGGCCTGACTTTAAATTTGGATGGGGTATAGTTAATGGACTTCGCGCCGGTAAGTTGCTAAGCGAAGATCGCTTTATCGTCGAATCGATAAGCAATGGCGAACTCAACACCAATACGCTCACTGTTCCAGCGGGAACCACCCAAATGCGCATCATGATCTATTGGACAGACCCGGCTGCGGCTGCTGGTGCATCTACAGCACTAATCAACGACCTGGATTTAGTGGTTAAAGATCCGTCAGACACTTCGTATTTGCCTTGGGTATTGGATCCAACTCCAGACCCTGTGACTCTGGACTTGCCTGCTACCAATGGAGCAGACCACCTCAACAATATGGAACAAGTGCTGATAAACGATCCGGTTGCCGGCGATTACACGGTGGAAGTAAGCGGATTTGACGTACCATTCGGTCCACAAGAGTACTTTATCCTCTATGAGTTCATTCAGGAAAACCTGACGATGGTTTATCCGAACTTTACCGAGACCTTAGTACCTGGAGAAGTTTCTGTGATCCACTGGGATGCTATCAATACTACCGCAGCTTTCGACTTAGAATATACGGTAGACGACGGTGCAACCTGGACGCCGATAACAACAGTATCTGCCACAACAACCAACTACAGCTGGACAGTACCAGAAGAGTTGACCGGAAGTGCACGTGTTAGAATAACCAGCGGTACTTTTAGCGACGAGAGTGATAATAATTTCTCTATAGCACCTCAAGTTACAGGTGTAGAGATCTTGCAAGTATGTGATACTTCTATGTCTATTACATGGGATGCCGTTGAGGGCGCTGAAAACTACGACGTTTACCTATTGGGTGAAAAATATATGGAAGTGGTTACCAATGTGACTGAAAATTGGGCTTCTATTCCAATTACCAGTGCTACCGATGACAACTGGATCGCTGTGGCGGCCAAGAATGATACTGATGGCTGGGCTAATTTGCGCACCACGGCTATAAAAACAGATGGCTCATTAAACTGTGACTTTGCGAACGACTTAGCTGTGTTGAGCATCGACAACAGCGGTAGTGAGTTCAACTTTGTTTGTGACGCTAGTCCGGTTACTGTTAAAACGACCATCTTCAATTCCTCAATGAATCCTCAGAGTGGCTTTGAGGTAAGCTATCAGCTCGATAGTGACACTCCAGTAACCGAAGCATTTACTGGTACCATTGAGCCTGGCGCGATCGCTCAGTTCAGTTTTGCCACCCCACTCAGCATTGCAGATGCCGGCAATCACGATATTAGTGTAACGGTGAATTTGGTGACTGACGAAGACAGCTCTAACGACAATCAGACCAATACTTATTTTGTAGCTACTGAAGCGAGCCCAATTAGTGATTTTGAAGACTTCCAGACCACTGGTTTCCCATCGGAAGGATGGTATATCGACAACCCAGATGGAGACAGAACTTGGCAGATCAATAGCTTCACTGTTGGAAGTGATGGAGAGACCACTCGTGTCGGGTTTGTAGACAACTTCATCTATGATGCCATTGGCCAATTGGATGCCGTGGTAACAGAAGTATACGATCTGAGTGGTGCGGATGTTCCAGGAGTCTTGTTCGATCTTGCAAAAGCGCAGCGTGTAGCAGGAGATGGCGATGGCCTCCGCGTAGATGTATCTACCGACTGCGGAACCACTTGGGTAAATGTTTACGAGAAGTTCGGTTCGGACCTATCGACCATTCCAGGATTCAGAACTACGCCATGGATACCGACTGCGGCCAGCGACTGGCGTAACGAACAGATCGATCTTTCTGCCTTTATTGGAGAGCAGATCCAATTGCGATTTGTGAATATTGCCGGGAACAGCAACCGTACTTTCATAGATAACGTCTTTGTACTGAATAATTATTTAGGAACTGCCGATAACGCATTGACCGGTATTAGCATGTATCCGAACCCAACGCAAGGCGTGTTCACCATAGCCAGTTCTAATACCTTTGAGACCATGGATATGACCATAAGCAATACGCTAGGGCAGATCGTCATGACGCAAAACAACTTGGAATTGGGTAACGGAAACAGTGCAACTGTGGACGTTTCAGGATTGGGCAGCGGAATTTATTTTGTACGTCTAAACGCAGGCGGCAAACAAACCGTTAAGAAGTTAGTGGTACGCTAATAGCCCTTTACATAAACAAAAGAAAACCCCGCGATCTGCGGGGTTTTTTGTTTTACATCTTAAAGATCCAATCTGCTGGGTTGAGTTTCGTAGTATTCTTGTAGATCATTAACTTGATAATGGTCTTTCCGCTTGCAGGATTCTTAGCTACAGTTCCTACTTGCTGCTTGGTAGTTACCTTCTGACCAGGGCTCACCGTTACTGATCCTAAATTGAAATAAACACTGATATAGCTTCCGTGCTGGATCTGAACCAGCTTATTGGCTCCTTTGATCTGTTTTACATCTAAAACCACTCCGTCGAAAATAGAGCGTGCTTCAGCATTGTTAGTGGTCGCTATCTCTACCCCACTACAAAAGGTCTCGACATTTGGCAGCTGCGGATGGCGCTGTTTTCCAAAACGCTTCACAACTACTCCATTGGTAACTGGCCACGGCAGTTTGCCTTTATTACTGGTAAAGCTATTTCCCAAGGCTTTTGCCTCAGCAGTAAGTGCAAAAGTGGTAGAACTTCCACCAGTGGTGTTCGCTCTGGAATTTGAGTTGGACTTGGCAATAGCTGCACGGATCAGCGCATCGATCTGCTTGTCAATCTCGTCGGCCTCACGCTGCTTGCTTCTGATCTGACTGGCAAACTTAGACTCGTCTTTTTTGAGTTCTGCAACTAGGGCTTCTTGCTGCTGCTTCTCTTTGCGCAAAGCCTCTTTGGTCTTTTTATTCTCAGCGATCAAGGCCTGTTTCTCTTTTTGTTGTTCCAGTAAAGATTTATTGAGCTCTTGTAGCTCGACTGTCTTACGTTGAATACTTTCGCCTTGCTCCTTGCGATACTTGGCGTATTGATTCATATACTGGACACGCTTGTATGCCTGCAGAAAATCCTGAGAAGACAAGAGAAACATGATCCGGCTTTTGCGCGATTTGCTCTTGTAGCTCTTCACTACCATTTGGGCGTAATCTTCTTTGATCTGCGCCAGTTCTTCGCGAAGCTGTTCTATCTTTTTTAGGTTGACGTTGATTTCTCGCGTGAGTAGGTTGGCCTGTCTGTTGGTGATTCTGATCAGGTTTTCTTGTGCGCGGATGCGCTTGTCTATGTCTTCTACTTCAGAAAGTACAGAACGCTCTTTCTTTTGAGTGTCGAATAAGAGGGAATTGATCTGCTTGATCTCTTGCAAGATCTCTCTGCGTTTCTGTTCTAAAACAGTACGCTCGTCTTTTTGAGCCCAGACCGCATTGCTCGAAAGCAAAAAAGTTACTAGGCCAATACATAGCAGTCTTAAGGTCATTAATCCAATTGAATTTCGGTCAGTCCGTCTGGCATAGTAAACGGAAAACGGATCGGAATATTTAAATCTATAGATCGAAAGTCGATCTCCAAAGTGGTGATCGCCTCATTTTCAGAGGCTTTTATCACTACCTTTTTAGGCAAAACCTGATCTCCTACCTTTTGATAATCAGGATAATACATTCTTAATTGCCGCCCTTTTGATTGCTGATCGATCCCCTGACTCGCAATTTTAAAGAAATCCGGATTCAAAGCCAGAAAATGTGTAAACAAAGGCAACTCTTGCTTCGGAGCTAACTTGTACTGGTTGTTCTCTACACTCTTGTTATAGGCCTGAGATTCCAATCTAAAAATCGACTGCCCTAACAATATGTTCTGTGCTTTTTCAAAATCGATATCGGTACCCAACCAATCGCTGATCAGTGCAAAATCTCCATCGAAGTAGGTATTGCTGATGCGCTCGTAATATTGCACACGATCTGGAGTGAGCATGGCCTTAGACAAGGTTATTCCCAGAAGGGAAGCCTTGATCCAAATGGTCTTGTTCTTTTCCATCCGCAGCGAAACCGTAATGTTCTGTGATGATTTCTCATCTTCATAATCCACATTGACACGAGCAGCCAAGGTCTCAAATTGTGGGGCTGCCGCCTGATGCGTCTTTATAATGTCTTTTACCGAGAAGCCGGGATTGGCATCTCTGGAACCATTGACCAGCTTAGCGCTTCCGCAGGAACTCAGCAGAAAAACAAAGGCGAGGATTGTATGTATTCTCAATTTATGCATGATTTAGGGCAGTTGAAGATCTTGGGCTTTTTTAGCGTATTCTGCGGCTTTGGCCGCATTGCCTTTTTGATTGTATGCCTTGCTGAGTTGATCGTAAAAGTCGCGTTCCATAGCCGGGTTGTCTATCACATAGTCAACACCCTCTTCCATCACTGCGATGGCCTTGTCCGCCTGATTGAGACCTAAAAGACTCACTCCTTGTAACAAATAGAGCAAAGATTGGGCCGGATATATCTCTAAGGCCGTCTCACTGAGCTCAAAAGCATCTTGAAAGGCGTTGCCTTCTATCTGCAGTAAAATGGTATTCTTTAGCAAATTATAATCGGTATTGTTTGTGGCAACTGCTTTCTTGTAAAACTCCAGCGCCTTATTCCTTTTGTCTTGTTTTAAAAAGAAATCTCCCAATTGCTGCCACAGTGCTCCACTGTTTGTCGTACTTGAAAAATTCGCGATTGCAGCTTCCAATTCCGGTTCGTAGTCCGGGTTGTCGGCAACAAAATCCATAAAGTCTGCCAACACCTTATACTTGCTAGAAGCATCGATATTTCGCGCGTCTATAACCTCTTGCATAGAAGCCACAGCAGCTTGTTTATCGCCGTCTTCTAGGGCAAACTTATACAAGGCCAGATGCACCAATTCCGATTCCGGAAAACGCTCTAATAATACATTAGCTGCTTCTTTAGCCTTGTTTATGTCTCCTTCTGTACTGTAGCGGTAAATGAGTTCCAGATAGTCTTTCTCTGTTGCAGCATCGCTATTGGTTATTCCTTCCAGACGATTTATCTCCGAAGAAACATCGCCTGTTATGCTAATAATACGCTTGCGCAATTCGTCGCGTTTGGCATTGCGCCCAACTGCAGCGTCGAGCTCGTTGATCAATGCCATGGCCTGGTCAAACTGTGCAGTCAAGACCAATAAATTCGCCAAATCTTCTTTATACACGGCGTCAAACGCAATGAGCCTATTCACCACAGGAATCGCTTTTTCGTAATCCTTAGTCCGGTGATAGACCTCATAGAGCAATTCGTTGGTGTCTAAACGCCCTGGAACTAAGCCAATACTTTGCAGCAAGGCAGATTCTGCCGCTTCATACTGTTGAAGCTCCAAATGATTCTTGGCCATTTCAAAATGAACCACTGCTTGTTGCTCTTTGTCGTCGCCAGCGGCATTTAAGGCCTCGCTAAGCGCTTCTAGAGCTTTTTCGTAGTTCTGTATCCCTTTCTGCTTTAATCCTTCAAAAAAGCGCTCCTGAAAGGCGTCAGAGACATTGCCTAGGTCGTCCGTTAAAATGTCCTCATCTTGAGCATAACTAGCTAGTGCCGATCCGCAGATCAACAAAAAACACAGCAAGATTTGCCCAATAGATTTCACTTCACATTATTTTAATTCGGAATAATCGCCCAGACTTACCTTTTTAAAGGCCCCGTCAAAATGCACCTTATTACCAATCATAGCCTCTTCTAAAGTAGCGTTTTTAATGGTCGTCTCGGATTGTATTATACTATTTTTAACGTTGGAATTCTCCAAGGTGGTATTAGCTCCTATACTTACATGAGGGCCTACTGTGGTGTTTTTTAGAACTACTCCGGAGGCAATGCTACACGGAGGAATGATCTCAGCATTTTCTAAAGTGATGTCTGTGGCAACCAAGCTTTCTCCTTCTTGGTGCAAAAAGTTGAGCATTTTGGCATTGGTCTCCACTGTGATGGTCTTGTTCCCGCAATCCATCCAGTGATCTACGGTACCTGTCTTAAAGACCTTCCCTTTGGCCATCATGCGTTTTATGCCGTCATTGATCTGATACTCACCGCCATTGATGATGGCGTTCTCCAAAACGTATTGCAATTCCTGGCGTAGCTCATCGACGTTCTTGAAGTAATAGATCCCGATAACCGCCTGATCGCTCACAAATTCCTCTGGTTTCTCAACCAACTCTACAATGTTGTTTTCTTCATTGAGCTTAACCACTCCGTATGCCTCTGGATTGGCTACCTTTTTGGTCCAGATAACACTATCAGCTTCTGGATCGAGCTCAAAGCTCGCACGGATTAAAGTATCTGCATATGCGATAACCGCTGGACCGCTTAGTGAAGGTTCCGCACACATTATTGCGTGACCCGTTCCCAAGGGTTTGTCTTGTCTGTAAATGGTGCCTTTTGCTCCAAGACTTTCGGCTAGTTCTGTAAGGCTTTGCTCAACGTCAAGGCCGAAAAAAGCAGGATCGCCGATAACAAAGGCAACCTCATCGATGGGTTGTTTTAAAATGGCAGCAATATCACGCACCAAACGGTGCACTATGGGCATCCCTGCAACAGGAACTAAAGGTTTTGGAACTGTTAGTGTATGTGGTCTTAGGCGAGAACCTCTTCCCGCCATAGGGACAATGATCTTCATAATTGAGGTTGATTAATTCTAATTTGTTTTATTGAGGCTATTGTTTGCCTGTTGAACCGAATCCTCCGGCACCACGTGCAGTTTCTGAAAGTGATTCTCCGGTATTCCAGACGGCTTGCTCGCATTTGGCGATGACCAATTGCGCCACGCGCTCTCCATTGGTGATCTTAAAGTCTTGTTCAGAAAGGTTGATCAAAATTACGCCGATCTCACCTCTGTAATCCGCATCGATAGTACCGGGAGCATTCAAAACAGTAATACCGTGTTTGGCCGCTAAACCACTCCGCGGACGCACTTGAGCTTCATAGCCTTCTGGCAATTCCATAAAGAGCCCTGTGGGCACTATGGTGCGCTGCATGGGTTGTAAATTTATAGGCGATTCTAGATTGGCTCTGAGGTCCATACCTGCAGAACCGCTGGTCTCATAAGCAGGTAACTCATGGGCCGATTTATTGATGATCTTAACTGAAACCATAGGTTTAATTGAGGTTATCTGTTGTTCGCTTTAGTTTCCGTTGTCTGGATTAGGGGCACTCGGATAAGCCACCATATCGCGCTGAGGGATATCGCTTAGTTTGGTATAAAAGGTTTTTCCATCCAAGCTATACTGAATAACACATTCCCCAGGAGCTAGTTTGAATTCATCACTGAGCTCCGGAACAGGGTTTCCGTATTCTCCATTGGGAGCATCGCTCATATTCATATCCGGTTTCTGAGGATTTACCCAATGTGCCACATAGGTCTTGTCATCGCCAGGTTTGGTAGCCAAGGGTAGCTGTTGTCCTCTAAAGTAAACCGAATCTATCTGTACGCCGTTTTGCATAGCGCTAATGGGAATGACCAAATTAACTCCAGAGCCACCCATCTCCACTCCGGCAACCCATTTCTGAGTGTAAGCATCCGTTACGGTAAATGGAGGATCGTTCTCTAATTTCTTGTTACTACAGTCTGAATTCGCCATAAATACTAAGGCTAAGAGCCAAATTCCAAAAGTTCGTAGTTGCTTCATAATGTGGTTTTGAGACAAGACTTCAAAAGTCTTGCCACGAATTTACAAAAAAGGCTTCCCGTTTCCGAGAAGCCTTTATTATAATAGCTTTATCAGTGATTATCCGTTCAAGGCTTCTGCACCACCAACGATCTCCAAGATCTCTGCGGTAATAGCAGCCTGACGGGCTTTGTTGTATTCCAAAGTCAAGGAAGCCTTAAGCTCTCCAGCGTTGTCTGTCGCTTTGTGCATCGCAGTCATACGTGCTCCGTGCTCACTGGCTACAGAATCGCGAATGGCTTTGAACAATTGCGTTTTCAAACTCTTTGGGATCAACTGCTCAACGATATACTCTTTGTTTGGTTCAAAGATATAATCGGCAGCTCCACTAGAAGCATCGTCAGACGCTTGTTGGATAGGCAAGAATTGCTCGTGCATCACAATTTGTGTTGCAGCATTCTTGAACTTGTTATACACCAACACGATCTGATCGAAATCTCCATTGGTGAAGATATCCATCAATTGCTGTGCAATAGCCGCACTGTTCTCAAAGTTGAGTTCGTCAAAGATCTCGCTGTTGAAATCGACAACCTTCTCGGTTTTACTAAGAATATCGTTCCCCTTTTTACCGATGGTCATAAAGGCGATCTCTTTCCCGGCATAAGTAGTCTCTTTCAACTCCTTACACGCCTTAACAATGTTACTGTTAAAGGCTCCGGCCAAACCTCTGTTGGAAGTAATAGCAACTACCAACACTTTGTTTACCTCGCGTTGCTCTGCGAATGCGCTTCCGCTGTCACCTTCTAAACTGGCGCTCAGATTCTGAAGCAATTCAGTAAGCTTATCCGCATAAGGACGCATAGCAGTGATCGCATCCTGAGCTTTCTTCAACTTGGCTGCAGATACCATTTTCATGGCACTGGTAATCTGCATCGTAGAAGATACTGAGGAGATCCTGTTGCGTATTTCTTTTAAGTTTGCCATGTTGCTTTATTCATTGAAGGTTGGCATCCCTTAAAAAGAGATGCCGACCCTGATTATGCTTGATATTTAGCCGAGATCTCTTTGGCAGCAGTTGTCAAAGTATCGATAACCTCGTCTGTCAATTTTCCTGCTTTAAGCGTATCCAAAGTACCGCGGTGCTTGGTGTTCAAGTATTCGATATAATCGCGCTCGAATTCTTTTACTTTTTCTACAGGAACCTCGCGTAACAAGTTCTTAGAACCTGCGTAGATGATCGCAACTTGATCCTCAACAGTGTAAGGGTCATTTTGAGCTTGCTTCAAGATCTCTACGTTACGCTTACCTTTTTCAATTACGTTCAATGTAGCCGCATCCAAGTCAGATCCGAACTTAGCAAAAGCCTCTAGTTCGCGGAACTGCGCTTGGTCAAGCTTCAAAGTACCTGCTACCTTCTTCATAGATTTGATTTGTGCAGATCCACCCACACGAGATACAGAGATACCTACGTTAATCGCCGGACGTACACCCGAGTTAAAGAGGTCAGACTCCAAGAAGATCTGTCCGTCAGTAATGGAAATTACGTTTGTTGGGATATAGGCAGATACGTCACCCGCTTGGGTTTCGATAATTGGCAATGCAGTAAGTGAACCGCCACCTTTTACCTTGTCTTTCAAAGAAGCAGGAAGGTCGTTCATGTCCTTAGCGATATCGTCATCGTTGATCACCTTAGCAGCACGCTCTAGTAGACGCGAGTGTAGGTAGAAAACGTCTCCAGGATATGCCTCACGCCCCGGTGGACGACGTAGCAAAAGCGATACCTCACGGTAAGCAACCGCTTGCTTAGAAAGATCATCATAAACGATAAGTGCTGGACGCCCAGTATCGCGGAAGTACTCTCCGATCGCCGCTCCGGCAAATGGTGCGTATACCTGCATTGGAGCAGGATCAGAAGCGTTAGCCGCTACGATAGTTGTATAAGCAAGAGCTCCTTTTTCTTCTAGTGTACGAGCGATGTTCGCTACTGTAGATGCCTTTTGTCCAACGGCAACATAGATACAGTATACAGGCTCACCTGCATCGTAAAATTCTTTTTGGTTGATGATGGTATCGATACAAACTGTAGTCTTTCCAGTCTGACGGTCACCAATCACCAACTCACGCTGACCACGTCCTACTGGGATCATGGCATCAACAGCTTTTACTCCGGTCTGAAGCGGCTCGTTTACCGGCTGACGGAAGATTACCCCAGGAGCCTTGCGCTCTAGTGGCATCTCATAGGTCTCGCCTGCAATTTCACCCTTACCGTCGATTGGTTCACCCAAAGTGTTCACCACACGACCAACGATTCCTTCTCCTACATTGATAGAAGCAATTCGTTGCGTACGTTTTACAGTAGCTCCTTCTTTAATACCTTTTGATGGTCCTAAAAGTACAACCCCAACGTTGTCCTCTTCCAGGTTCAGTACAATTCCTTCTAGTCCGTTTTCGAATTCTACCAATTCCCCATATTGAGAATTAGACAATCCGTATACGCGGGCAATACCATCACCCACGGTAAGAACGGTTCCAACTTCGTCTAACGAAGCAGTAGCCTCGAAGCCGGATAGTTGTTTTTTTAAGATCGCTGAAACTTCAGCTGGATTTACTTGTGCCATATCACTGTTTATTACCGGAGCACCGCTCCGAAAGCGTAATTATTATATGCTATTACTAAATTCTTTTCTAAGTGTACTCAATTGGTTAGAGATACTTGCATTGTACTGCATATCTCCAACACGCAACACGAAACCGCCAATGATCTCTGGGTCGATCTCGTTCTCCAGGCTAACATTATCGCTACCTGTTAGGGTCTTTGCTTTGGCTAACACCTGTTCTTTCAAGGCACCATCCAAGGCCACGGCAGTAGTAACTTTTACCACCTTTACACCCTGTGTGTCGTTATAAAGCCCAATGAAACCTGCGGCTACATCGCCTAAGTACTGTGTACGCTCGTTGGCGGCCATTACTTTGATCAGGTTTTGAGTTGTCTTTTGAGTACCCTTGAACAACTCCAATAAAACGGCTTCTTTATCACTGCTTTTAATTACTGGGCTTTGAAGCGCCAATCGCAGCTCTTTGCTCTCTGCTACAGTAGCATGAACGCCTTGCATATCCTCAAAGACAGCCTTGACGTTGTTATCTTCTATAGCTTGCTGCAGGGCAGCTTTTGCATATCGCAATCCTACTTTGCTGCTTTTCATAGCTCTAGTTTAGTTTAGCGTCACCTAGAAGGTTCTCAACTAATTTTTGTTGCTTACCAGCATCGGCCAATTCGGCGCGTACCACTTTTTCTGCGATATCTACAGAAAGTGAGGCTACCTGGTTTTTAAGATCGGCAACGGCAGCTTTCTTTTCGCTTTCGATGGCGGCCTGCGCTTGTGCGATCATTTGATCTGCAGCAACTTTAGCCTCGTCCTTCGCATCAGCGATCATTTTAGCTTTCATATCACGAGCTTCTTTAAGCATGGCGTCACGCTCTGCACGTGCCTCGTTCAACAATTTCTTGTTGTCTGCCTGAAGATTCTCCATCTCCAACTTGGCTTTCTCGGCAGCGTCAAGGGCTCCTTGAATATTGTCTTCGCGCTCGTTCAATGCGTTAAGGATAGGTTTCCATGCAAACTTTACCATCAAGAAAATCAACAGTAAGAATAAAACAGTCTGCTTAACGAATAGGTCGAGCGAAAAATTTTCTAATAATTGTTCCATAATACTTTATAGTGCTTTAAAACTGTGCGTTAACAAACACTTTCCTGCAACCAACCGTTGCAGGAAAAGTGTAGTTCTTAAGGTTCTTATTTTCCTAAGAAAATAGCCGCGAATGCCAAACCTTCTAAAAGAGCCGCGATAATAATCATCGCAGTTTGGATCTTGTTAGTAGCTTCTGGCTGACGAGCGATACCTTCCATTGCACCTCTACCGATTTGACCTAGACCAATACCAGCACCGATTACGATTAAACCAGCACCTACAAGGTTAGGAACCAATGAAGTAGCTTCTTGAAGAATTGCTAAAGACATAATTGAAATATATAATTAAACAAATAAAATTCTCTCTTAGTGGTGATCGTGCTCTTCTACCGCCATCCCGATGAACAAAGCCGAAAGCATTGTAAAGATGTAGGCCTGAAGAAAAGCTACAAGCACCTCGATCAATGTGATGAACATCGACAATACTAAAGACAAGGTTGTTGACCCTACCGCTGTCATATCGTTCTGCATATTGATCCCGATGGCAATCAAACTCATTACCACAATGTGTCCCGCTGTGATGTTCGCAAACAAACGAACCATTAGCGAGAATGGCTTAATGATCAGCGTTCCCGCCAATTCAATTACAGCCAATAGCGGACGTAGCAAATAAGGTACTCCTGGCATCCACAATTGGTGGCTCCAGAAATGCTTGTTACTGCTTGCCAAGTAAATCACCAAGGTAAAGATGGCTAGGGCAGCAGTTACTGCTAATTGTCCTGTTACGTTAAATCCAAAAGGAGCAAGTCCCAATAGGTTCAAAATCCAAACAAAGAAGAATACGGTTAATAGGTAACCAGTAAAATTGCGGTATTTAGCACCGATGTTTGGTTTTGCAATTTCGTCTCTCACATAGATCACTAATGGCTCCAATACACGAGCGAAACCAGTTGGGATCTTTTGTGTTTTATATTGTTTGGCCAAACGACCAAATAAGAATAACATTAATAGACCGATCAAAAGGATACCCAAAACACTCTTGGTGATCGAAAGGTCAAATGGAGTAGTTGCATTGGTTGGGTGATGCGCATCGTCAAACTCCACAGCGGTAGCACCAGCATTCAGCTCGTAGATCTTTCCGTGAATCTTCACAAAACGGCTTCCACCCTTCTCTACGATCTCTTTTCCTTCATCGTCGTGGTGGAAAGCAGAAGACATAAACGCAGTCAATCCGTTTTCTCCCCAAAGGATTACAGGAAGTGGGAATCCTACGTGACTCTCTTCGCCATCAGGAAAATGTGTGAATAAATGGAAATCGTGTGAATCTTTGGTGTGGTGTACAATGTACTCTTCGATCTCTTCTGGGGTGTTAACTGGGTCTCCATGTCCGCCATTTTGAGTTTTTGGGTCACCCTTGGCAAATGCAGTTAACGAAATAAGAAAAACAAGACTAAAGGTCGTTACTGTTTTTGATACTAGCTTCATTCTAAATTGCTTCCTTTTTGAAGTTATTATAACAACTCCCAAATTTTGGCGCAAAGGTAGGCTTTATTTTCTGTTTAAAACAGCATCATTCTTCATTTTTTGCAACTCTTTTTTGACTGAGCAAGATCGAAAGAAAAAACACTTCAAAAATTAATGCGATAAAGAGCGGACTAAGCAAACTTATCGCTTCTGAATTTGTAAAGGATTCTCCGTTAAACAAATAGGTGTTAAAGACGATCAAAAACACAAAGGCCTTGAGCACAACGCTAGCTAGGTAAAGGAATCCCAGCTGATCGGCAAATTTTTGGCTTGCGCCTAACCAACGCAAACCGAAACACAGCACCACTGAAAAAACACCGTTAAAAAGATAAATTTCACTGAGTGGAAATGGCAATTCATTACCTGAATCGGCTATAATATTCTTATGCAAAAAAAGTCCACCAAAAAGTATAGCTATGAAGACTACGGATAAAAATCCTAGTTTTTTGCTCATTTATTTGTCTTTATTAAAGCGATTTACACGATGTATGACAGAAAACATCGACGCAAAAATAGCAACTAAAGTGATGGTGGTTTCTAAGAAAGAGGTATTAAATTTAGAATCGAGCCAGGTTCCAAGTAAATTCCCCAACCAGATGATCAACCCCATCTGCAAGCCGATACTTGAAAAAACTGCCCAGTTCTTAAGTGCTCCGTTTCCCTTTTCTTTTGGCATTCTTATTCAGATATAAATTACCATAGATATGGTAAGAGCGAACTTTAATACATGGTAGTCTTGGCCTTTTAGACCTCGCTAGTATTAATTAGATACAGAAACGTCCTGACCCTTTTTAGTTGTGCGCACCCCGGCCACTGCGGCGGAAGCACTCAAAGCATCTTCTATAGCATCTTTGGTCAAGCCGCCCATTACACAGGTAGCATTGAAGTTGGCTCCTGGTTCTACAGCCAGTTTGTTGGCAAATACCTCTCCCTCTATAACAGCCGTAGCGCGTAAGGTCAAAGTACCCGCAACCGTTAGTGTTCCGGAGATCTTACCTTCTACATCCGCATTTTCACAGTGTAGCGCTCCTTTTAAAGATCCTGTTTTACCGACAACCACCTTAGACGGAGTTGTCAAATTGCCTTCTACGGTACCTTCGAGCCTGAAGCCGCCTTTTGATTTGATGTCACCAACCAAATGCGTGCCTTCGCTGATCTTGTTCTGATTGGTACGTGTTTCCATTCCTGGGCGTGATTTTTTGTCAGAAAACATAAGATTTAGTTTTGGGGGTTATCAGGATTCTCAGATTCTTGCTCCAAATAAGCCGCAAGATTCTTGTGTATTTGTATGATTTTGTAGTTGTCTCTGCTGATGCTAAAGTAGGCCGGCTTTAATTTGTATCGCTTGTTGTCCTTTAGGAGTTCACCAAAACCTAAAGCGCCTAATTTGCTGTCCAACCCGTGTACCACTACCAATTGTTGCTCCGGACTGTAATAATCTCTGGAAACACTCATCTGACGGTAATTCAGATAGTTAATGGCCGAACTGATCGTATCGTGAACTGCCTGCGCCGCCTCATTGTCGTTTATGTTAAAGCTGTAGACCAACTTAAAGGAATTGCTCGCATCATCATCAATAAAAGAGCTGTCCGCTAACCTTGGTATGGTCGTAGAATAGATGAACTGCGCTTTTTTACCTTCTTCGCTGTTGGGATAGTTCAGCGCGACAAAATTCAAGGCCTTCTTATAGGCTTCAAAACCATCTCTTCTACCCAAAGCCGTGGCTTTAAGTAATTCTAGCTTAGGAACTATCTCATTCCCGTTATAGACTGTGATATACGTATCGCAACCCGAAATCACCTCTTCGTATTTCGAGGCTTCAAATGCCTTGAAAAGCTGATTGTATTTATACTCCGGACTCGACTCGTCTGTAGCTAAAGCTGCATCCGGGTTATTGATGATCTCTGCATAACGAGAATCCGGATAATTGGCTGTAATATCGTTTTTATAATAGTCTCTTCGGCTTGCATTGCCAATTTCGTTATAGATCTTGTACAAATTGTATTTAGAAGGCAGTACCAAGCGTTCTTCTGGATTCTTGGTCAGCAAGGTCTCTAGGCGTTCGGCCGCCAAGGGATACTCTTTAAACTTTTCTTTGTAGATCAATCCCAACTGATAGTATGCAAAATTCCTGTCGGTGGTCAAGGTGTCGATCTTGCCTTGGTCTATAGGAATAGCAGACAAATAGGTTTCTGGCTTAAAGCGCGGATCTTCGCCTATAGAAAGGCCTGCAGATGCGATCTCTTCTGTATCTACACCGCCCACGGTATTCTTATCAGATCTTCTCCAATCATCTTCGAGCGCTCTATCTCCCCAACGTCTTCTGAACTCCTGTTTTCCATAGGCCACAGTTGTGGTGTTGTAAAAATAGAAGGCTCCGGCTTTAGAATTGTCTTCTTTACTGCCTTCAAAGAATTCGTTGTCCTTGAATTCATCGCCACCACTCTTGGCTCTATCTATGGAGTCTTGAATGGCGCGCGCTTTCAAGGCGTCTGTGTATTCGGTAAAATAAGCCAAACGCTCCTCCGGGCTCATGGCTACCAATCGCAAAATACTGTCGTTGGTGGTTGCGGTTAGTTCGTAGGCAATTACGTCATCTAGATTATCGCGTTTTTTCTTAAGGCGTCTGTACTCTAGTGTGTTCGGACGCATTTTCACCAAGGTGCTGTCGTAGTATGCTCCAGCCGTTTGATACTGGGCTCGGTCAAAGAAAATGGTTCCCAAGGTCACGTAGTTGCGCGCTTGCAAATAATCGTCTTGTTGGTTGGCTTTGATGGACTTATTGTAATACTCCATCGCTGTGGCGATACTGTCATTGCTCTGATGGTAGACCCCGATCTGATGATAGATCTTATCCAAAAAAGGACGGTTCTCTCGATTCTCTGCCAAATCGGTCAGCATTTCTAAAAAGAGTGTTTTGTCACCGTTCTCGTAATCAAAGTTCTTCGCCTTTTCGATGTAGGCATTGATCATATAAACTCTCGGCGTCTTGCGATTTAATGCAATAACCTCGTCAAAAGCCATATTAGCACTATCTGCAAATTGCAAGCGATTATAGATTTGCCCTTTTATGTAAAGCAAGCGCCCTTTGTTGTCATTATCTCGGGTATAATCCGCAGCAGTCTTAATGTACGGCAGTGCAGCCTCTAAGGTGTCTAGATTTATATACGCCTGCCCGATCATGGCCGAAGCCTCCGCCAGTTCTTCATCTTCTATTTCGCCGCGTTTGATCATGCGGTTCAGATCATCTATGGCGATCTCTTCGTTGTTGAGTCTGATGTTTGCCTTTGCTTTCCAGATCTTGGCAATGTTGATCTTGTCTCCGGTAGGATATTTTGAAAGCACATAATTAAATGCTTCCAATGCGGGAATGAATCGCTGATCGAAATATCTGGCCTTTCCCAAAAGAATAAAAGCTTCATCCATCTGCGGATTGCGCTCCTTCCCGTCTATGTACATGGAGTTCTTCTGGATCGCTTTGGCGGCCTTTTCTTCGGCCTTTTCGAAATTCGGATTCTTTGACTGCCCTGGTAGGCTCACATCTTCCAAAATCTCCAAGCGTTCTACGGGAAGAATTTCCCAGTAATTATCGCGATAAGTATCGGCAAGCGATTGGCGACCTTCGTCAAAGGCCACTTGTCCGTTGTATAGTTTATTGTATTCCGCGGCAACAGCGTTCAGGTTGCGGTTTACAAAACCGTCTTTCTTTGTAGAACAGCTAATAATGCATAAGCTGCAGATGAGTAACGCGCAGGCCCCGTAGAATCCCCGTTTGAGCATTGTGTAATTTTATATCAACTAAACTGAAAAAAGCCTGTTTTAGTATGCGTTTTTCCAGAGAAAGGTAAAAATACATTTCTTTTTCAATTATTGGGGGCTTAGCCTTAAAAAATGAGGCATTTCCACAGATTTCGATGTTTCATTTTGGCAGAATCGTTCGTACTTTTGCAAAAAAAATTGCCATGGCAGACTTTCATGAACTCAAAATAGCGGCCGTTGAACCACAAACAAGCACGGCAGTAAGTCTAAAATTTCAAGTACCCAGCACTTTAAGTGAAGCTTATCAATTTGTTGCAGGTCAGTACGTTAACCTAAGTTCCGTGATCAACGGTAAAGAGGTTAGACGCGCCTATTCCATTTGTAGCGCTCCCAGCAGCGGAGATTTGACAGTGCTGGTCAAGAAAGTTGAAAATGGGGTGTTCTCCACCTTCGCCAATGAGCAGCTTAAGGCGGGAGATCTCATAAAAGTGGCTACACCAGAAGGTAGATTCGTGCTTCCTCAGGCCGAATCGGGTCACTATTTATTTGTAGCCGCAGGAAGTGGAATCACACCAGTGCTTTCTATGATAACTGATTGCTTGCAAAATCGTCCAAACACCAAGCTGGTGCTGGTTTACGGTAATAGAAATCAAGACGGTACTATCTTCAAGGCTGAACTAGAAAACTTACAAGCTCAATTTCCCGAAAGGCTGCAGATCGAATGGATATACAGCCGCCAAGATGGAGACAGTTTCCACTTTGGACGCATAGATCGCAGTAAAATTGGTTATGTGATCAACAACAAATATCAAGACCAAAAATTCGATGAAGCCTTTGTTTGTGGCCCTGGAGACATGATCGATACTGTAATTGAAGCTTTGGCCGATTTCGGGATGCCACAAGAAAAGATTCACTTTGAGCGCTTTACTGTTTCTGCGGATGATGGAGAAGCTACCACTACCGAAGTTCCGGATGGAAATGCGGCCATTACTTTTGTTATTGACGACGAAAGCAACACCATTACAGCACCGAATTCGATCTCTGTACTCGATATAGCTCTAAAAAATGATCTGGATGCTCCTTATTCTTGTCAAGGAGGGATCTGTAGTTCGTGTATTGCTCGAGTGACTTCTGGTTCTGCAGAAATGCGCAAAAACCAAATCTTGACCGATAGTGAAGTTGCCGAAGGTTTGATCCTTACCTGTCAGGCGCATGCAACCTCTGCTCAATTAACCATTGATTACGACGACGTTTAGTCCAAAAGCCTCAAGGTCTGGCGCACAATAGCGTCCAAAGTTTCTTGTTCCTGTTCGGTCTTTAAGGCTACACGCATTCCAATTAAGGCATTGTAAATTGCTGCTGCTGTTTCCTTTGGATTCAGATCGGCACGCAGCTCGTTTTGATATTGCGCTTTTTTAATGGCCATTTCCCATGCCTTTTGCAGATCCCATTGATTCCCTCTCACTATGGCAGCAACATCTTCATCTACGGCAGCCATTTCTGTCGCCGCATTGACCAACATACATCCCCTGGGATGAAAATCGTCAATGTCTTGCTCAATTATCAGCGAAAAAATAGCTTCCAAGGTCTCTTTGATATCGGTTGCTGTTTCAATTAGATAGAGTTGTCTACCGATCACTCTTTTTCGGTATTGATGCAAAGACTTTAAATACAAATTGCGCTTGTCACCGAAGGTGTCATACAAACTCGATCTGCTCACCCCTAAATGTTCCACAAGATCGTTGGCGGAAGTGGCGTGATAGCCCTTTTTCCAGAAAAGCCCAACGGCTGCATCCAGTACATTTTCTACCTCAAATTGTTTGGTTCTCGCCATTTGCGAATGCGTTGCTTGAAAAACGGGGGTTTTTAGCGGTATTTCAAAGGTAGTAATTTATCGGAACATTTGTTCCAATTAATTTTAACTTACTGATTTTGTGTTGTTTAAGATTGTTGGAAGTCTGTGATGCAAAGTAAAGGTAGAACCTACCGAAACTCCTTGGAAAATAGCCATTATGGAACGATTGTTCCGTAATTAATTTGCTCGGAACAAACATTCCGAAATAACGCAACCAATTGATTATTAGCTGTTTAAATAATTTTGTTGATTAAGTCCACCACAGCCGTTGCGGGAATGGAATTTATGGCATTTTCATAGCCAGCAGGATGAGATTTTCCATAAACTGAGGTTGGAATGGCCGGGAACTTTTCCAGATCTGGAAGTAGACTATGCGCAGCATTTTGTCCAAAAGGAGCAAAGCCCAAATACGGATGCGTTACTCCCCAGAGTGTGACCACTGGAACCCCATAATTTGCCGCCAAATGTCCGTTGCCGCTGTCCATGGCTAGCATTAGATCTAAATTGGAGATCAACGCCAATTCTTCTTCGAATTTCAAGAGACCCGCAACAACAAGAACATGTTCCAAATCAGAAGCTAGTTCCAATAGCGAATCTCGCTCATTGGGAGCCCCGAAAAGCAATATCTTGGTTTTGCCCGTAGCATTTAGCCCTGACAAGACTTCGCGCATTTGGTCAGAACTATAGGTCTTTGCCGCGAAGGCCGCATAAGGTGCTACCCCAACGATCTTTCCTTTCCATGCCGCCAGCAATTCCATAGCAGGCTTGGGCATGGGCAGGCGATCTAAAGGAGAAAAGTCCTCTAACGAAACTGGAAATCCAAGGGCGTTAAAAACATCGGCATAGCGCTGATGCGATGTTTTTAATTGTGTCCAAGTTTTATTTGTAGGCTTGCAAAGGGCTTTCTTGGCAGCGCGATCTTTGTCTATGGCTGCGAGTGCAACTGCGCTGAAACTCAAAAAAGTCCGCAGTAATTTGGAGCGTAAAACATTGTGACAATCGGCAAGATGGGTTACTCCAAGCCCTTTGAGCTCAGCAGCTAATCGGCGCATGCCGAGCATCCCTTTATGGCTACCTTTTACTTCGGCAGCCTTAAAGTCTACATCCGGTATTCCATTAAAAATAGGTTGGTGGAATGCTTTAGAGACAACCGTGATCTGCGCACTTGGATAGGTTTGCCGTAAAACTTGTAGCGCGGGAACTAACATGGCTACATCGCCCATAGCCGACAGGCGAATAATGGCGATATGCATGTTCTTTTCCAAAAAAAGTGAGTTGAAGCTTACTTCTGTCCGCGAAGAACCGGATTGAGTTCGTCGTCATTGTACATTTTCATCTGCTTATAGACTTTCATGTACTTGTCTCCTGCAGCGATATCTTCTAGCAACTGGTCAATCGCCGTTGAAAGGTCAACGCGTTGTTCCAGTAAAACGTCTAGCTTCTTTTGACATGCAGCTCGATGTTCCGCTGAAGCGTCTTGGCGCTGTGCCTCCTCGTTCATGTGATAGATCTTTAAGGCCAAAATAGAAAGTCTATCAACTCCCCAAGCCGGACTCTCTGTATTGATACGCGCATCTGGCTTAGGCTCTACATCTTTGTATTTGTCTAAAAAATAGCTGTCTATGTACTCCACCATATCGGTTCTGTCTTGGTTAGAGGCATCGATCTTACGCTTGAGCTCCAAGGCGGCTACAGGGTCGATATTCGGATCGCGAATAATGTCTTCATAGTGCCATTGAACAGTGTCTATCCAGCATTTACGGTAGAGCAAATGAGCCAGCAGATCATCTTTTTCATTGTAAGGATTGTGGAAATCTTGGTCCACATTATCCAATACGTGATACTGCTTGATTACTTCTTGAAAAATAGGATTGGCCTTGGCAGAAAACATAGTTCAATTTTATGGCGACAAAGATACACTAAATGACCATTCTAGCTGCAAAAGGCAATAAAAGAAAGGCCCAAAGCAGGATTTCTGTGATAGGTCGCTGCTGATTGCGTTCTGTTAGGTTGGCCACCGCAACTGCTAGGGGAAAAACCAAGAATACCACTGAATTGTTGGTAGCTGGTTGCACACCTATGGCAATGATCCAGGCGACCGCTGCAGCCAAAACGATGAACAAAGGTCTTTTCTTACGGATCAGCATGATCTTTCGATAACCAAGCCAATAAAATGGAATCATAATAACTGTCAAAATCAGCAAATAAACTGTAGGCCAGGCTGTTTGCATATTCTTCCACTCCGATAGGTCAAAACGCCAATCTTGTAATTGGAAATACTGCGGAAATTGATCATTTACCAAAAAGAAGCCGGCTAAATAGATCATCCCAACGGCCAAAATTGCGAAAAAAGGAACCAGCCAATTGCGGTAATCTGAGGCGTCAAAGATCAAAACACCTAAAAATACTAAAAGCAAGTTGCCGCCAGCTCCATACCAGGCCAGAGAGGCAATGGCTATCCAAAAGGCCGCATCGAAGAGCTTTTTCTTGACTGATTTTAGACTTTGCAGGCTGATCAAGCGTCGAATTGCCATTAAAACAAGCACATGTGCGATCACTCCGGTGAGTTCGAGCTTAGATATGGCCAGCATGGATAATAGAAACACATAACCGAGCACTACGAAGGAATTCTTCTTAGATAATTCGTTCTTTCTAACAATAAAATCGACTAGTAAAACGCTGAATATCAACAATCCAGACATAGCAAGAAATTCCAGTACGGCCCAAAGTGTATATCCGCGCTTACAGGTGTAAAACCAATCGATCGCAAAAACGAGGAATAAATACAGGGAAACCCACAGAAAATTTAACGGTTTAGAAGTTGCGAAAATCCTTGTGAGCATCTAGAGAATTTGTAATTTTGTCAAGTAAATATAAAAATATGAGTTGGAGAGGTTTTTTTGAAGGAATTCAATCATTTTTTGAAAACGTAGCATTCGCACCTTATGAGTGGTTGCGTGCTCTAGAACTTGAAAACTGGTGGTTAGCCAACACCGTAACTTGGCTTTTTATCTTGGTTGGTTTTGTTGCTTTCTTCTACTGGATGAAGCAATTGCAGATCTTCAATCAGAACAACGAAGAAGACCGCAGCCAGGTTTCTCACTCATTCTTAGGATAAGTCAAAACCGATATCGGTTCTATAATACATCGTATCAAACTGTAGCTTAGCTGCATTTTGGTACGATTTTTTTAGCGCCTGTTTGTAATCATCTGCCAAGGCTGTTACTGCGATTACACGGCCCCCATTGGTCACCACTTGCCCGTCTTTTTCTGCTGTGCCTGCGTGAAACACTATCGCATCTTCTACCTTCTCTATACCTGTAATGGTCTTCCCTTTTTCATAGGCTTCCGGATATCCTCCTGAGACCAACATCACTGTGGTAGCTGCCTGTGGATTCACTTCAAAAGCAGTAGTGCCTAAAGTTTGTTTATCTGTTGCCAACAGTAAGTCAACCAAGTCCGATTGAATTCTCGGAATAACCACTTCGGTCTCCGGATCGCCCATGCGCACATTGTATTCGATCACTTTTGGGGAATCGCCAACTTTGATCAATCCTAAGAAAATGAAACCGCGATAGGTCAATCCTTCTTCCTTTAGGCCATTAACGGTTGGAATCACCACCTGATCCTCTACCTTTTTAAGAAAAGCTTCGTCTGCAAATGGCACAGGAGATACGGCTCCCATCCCTCCCGTATTCAGGCCGGTGTCGCCTTCGCCTATACGCTTGTAATCTTTGGCGTTGGGCAAGATCTTGTAGTCTTTCCCGTCGGTCAGGACAAAAACACTAAGCTCAATACCGTCTAGGAACTCTTCGATGACCACAGTGCTGCTAGCCGCCCCGAACTTTTGATTGGCCAACATATTTTCCAATTCTCGCTTGGCTTCGTCCAGGTCTTCTAAGATCAATACACCTTTTCCGGCGGCCAAACCGTCTGCTTTCAGCACATAAGGCGCATTTAAGGTCTCTAAGAACTGCTTTCCTGCTTCCAAGGTATCTGCGTTAAAACTCTGGTAGGCAGCTGTTGGAATGTTGTGACGTGCCATAAATCGTTTCGCGTAGTCCTTACTGCCTTCTAATTGGGCAGCTTCTTGTGAAGGCCCTACAACGGCTACCTCTTTTAACCTCTCATCGGCTTTGAAAAAATCGTATATCCCATCTACCAAAGGTGCTTCTGGGCCCACAACCACTAAGCCAATGCCCTCTTTTAAAACCAAGGCTTTGATACCTTCAAAGTCGCTGACACCTAAAGCTACATTGCTTGCAATTGTCGCGGTTCCCGCATTTCCGGGTGCCACAAACAATTGTTCACATTTTGGACTTTGGACTATCTTGTGGGCTAAGGCGTGTTCTCTACCTCCAGAACCGATGATAAGGATGTTCATTTTTGCTGATTTTGACCGAGGGACAAAAATAATTGTTTGTAAATTGACCTACTAATTTTTCGATTTGAATTTGTTCGATTTTACACTAAAAATCAAAGGTTTTCCACTAGAGAAAGCCCGCAAAAGCTTGCAGCAAATTCAATCGATCCCAATTGACATAAAAGCAGATTACCAAGCCCAAAAGTGTTTGGAGATCGCAAATTATCACCTGGCAAACACTCCGTTTTACAAGGCGCTAGTAGGTAAGGATTCCGTAGCAGATTTTAGCAGTTTACCCTTGCTCACAAAGTCAGATCTGCAACAGCCCTTAGCAGATCGTCTCAGCAGCCAATACAACACCAAAAATGTTTATGTGAACAAAACTTCTGGGTCTAGCGGGCATCCGTTCATCTTTGCGAAAGACAAATTTTGTCACGCCCTGACCTGGGCTTATATAATAGATCGCTTTGGTCTGTACCAGCTCGATTTCAACCGTTCGTATCAGGCCCGATTCTATGGAATTCCACTTAAATTTCCGGGCTATCACAAAGAGCGGCTCAAAGATCTGCTCAGCAAGCGCTATCGCTTTCCGATATTCGACCTCCAAGAGAAGGAGTTGGATAAGATCCTAAAACACTTTAAAAACAAGCGCTTCGAGTATATCAATGGGTATACCAGCTCAATAGTGCTTTTTGCAAAATACCTTAAAGCCAAAGACATAGTGCTCACCTCGGTTTGTCCGAGTCTAAGGCTTTGTATGGTAACCTCAGAAATGCTTTTTGATTCCGACAAAACCCTGATGGAACAACAGTTTGGAGTGCCTGTAGTCAACGAATATGGCGCCTCAGAATTAGACCTTATTGCCTTTACTACTCCCGATGGCAATTTTGGTTTAAACACGGACACCCTATATGTAGAAGTGGTGGACGATAGTGGCAAGGTTGTTCCTATGGGAACTCCCGGCAGGTTGGTTATTACGTCGCTTTACAACAAGGCACACCCCTTTATTCGTTATGATATTGGCGATCTGGGTGTGATTGCTTCGGATAAAAACGGGCGACCTTATCTCAAAGAGCTTATTGGTCGCACTAATGATATTGCGCACTTACCAAGTGGGAAAACGGTCCCAGGGCTCACCTTCTATTATGTGACCAAGAGCGTTATTGAAGATTCTGGCAAGGTCAAGGAATTTGTGGTAGTGCAACAAGACCTCAACCGCTTTAAAATACGCTATGTAAGCGCCCAGCCACTATCCGAAGCAGAGAAGAAAACCATGGAAAAGGCACTAGAAACCTACTTAGAGCCCGGCCTGATCTTAGCCTTTGAACACTGCCAGACCATTGTAAGATCGGCACGAGGGAAACTAAAACAATTCAGCAGCGAATACAATGGCTAAACACATCTGTATAGTAAGTAATTATTATCCTCCAGAAATGGGAGCTGCAGCTAATCGCATCCAGATCTTAGCCGAATCGCTACAGGCCAAAGGGATGCAGGTTACCGTACTTTGTCCGCTGCCCAATTACCCTTTTGGAGAGTTGTTTGAGGGCTACCCTAAAGCTGGGCCCTACACAGAGCAAATAAACGGTATCCGGACTGTTCGATTGAGCACTTTCGCCACCAAATCAACCAAGCCTTGGTTACGCTTTAAGGCCATGGGTGCCTTTGCAAAAAGTGTGAGCAAGCAATTGCGGCAACAGCATCCCTACGATATAGTGATCATACAGTGTTCGCCTTTGCTTGTGGGTTATCACAGCCTTAGAACTGCGAAAAAGTTAGGGTTAAAAGCAGTGATAAATATCTCTGACATTTGGCCGCTTGCAGCCGTGGAGCTCGGAGCCATGCGCAAGGGACTCATCTACGCTTGGATGCGTAAGATGGAAAAGTTCATTTACCGCCATGCAGATGCCATATTGGGGCAATCCAAAGAAATACTTACTCATGTGCAAAAAGAGGGCGCTACAGCCCCGCTATTGCTTTACAGAAACTTTCCGAGGGTGAGTGCGGCTTCTTTGTGTAAAACGCCAGTAAAAGACGTGAAAGTGGTCTATGCAGGCTTGCTAGGAGCCGCTCAAGGGATCTTAGAATTGTGCAAACAGATCGAATTACCTGCTAATTGGGAATTGCATATTTACGGACAGGGGAACGAACAAGAAGCTATAGCTTCTTATCTGAACGCCAACTCAAAATCCATCATTTATATGGGTTCCTTGACTAAGGAAGAGCTTCACGGCAAGCTTTCTGATTATCATCTGGCCCTGGCACCGCTTAAAACACGTATTTATGGCTCTGTACCGTCTAAATTGTTCGAACTGCCTCATTTTGGCTTGCCGGTGCTCTATCTAGGTGCTGGAGAAGGAGCGCAAGTGGTGCAACAATACAAGCTCGGTTGGAGTGTTTCTGGTTCCGATTGGAAGGCGATGAATGCGTTACTTGTGCAATTGGATGGAGACAAAAGTCAATGGCCTAGACCAGAGGAATTACAGCAAACTGCGCGTGAAAATTTTGTTCCAGAGCCGCAGCTTGAACGATTGGTAGCCCTTTTGGATCAGTAGGCTTTTTCGTCTCCGCGGATGGCATTGTAGACCGTTTGTACAATGATCTTAAGGTCTAAGAGCATGGACCAGTTCTCCAAGTAGAAAATGTCGAATTTTACCCGATTGATGATGTCTTCGTCTGTCTCTACTTCTCCGCGATAACCAGTTACCTGAGCCAGTCCGGTGATTCCTGGTTTAATGAAATGGCGCACCATGAATTTATCAATACGTTCGGCATACATATGGGTATGACTCACCATGTGTGGTCTAGGGCCAACCACAGACATTTCGCCTTTTAAAACATTGATAAATTGCGGTAGTTCGTCTATACTGGTTTTTCTAATGATGCGTCCTACACGAGTAATTCGCTGATCTCCCCGGGTTACCTGGTGTAGGTCTGCCATAGGGTTTGGGCGCATAGAACGAAACTTATAACAGAAGAATTCTTTGTAATCCAATCCGTTTCGTTTCTGTTTGAAAAACACAGGGCCTTTGGATTCTAGCTTGATAATAATTGCCAGTAGCGGGGTAAGCCAGCTCAGCAATCCAACAATGATTATCAAGGCTAACATAATGTCAAAGCTTCGCTTGATGAACAGATTGAACGGCTCCAAGATCGGGATTCGTCTTAAGGAAAGCACTGGCAAATATCCGTAGTAATTGTACTCCAAGCGTCTGGAGTAGATCTCCTTATTGTCAGGAACGAATTTTAAGATCTTGAGATTGTTGTCTGCAAAATCGACCAAACTACCCAGCTGGTCGTTGTCTAATTCTGCTATAGAAGAGTAGATCTCATCGATATTATTGGCCAGAACGAAATCGAAAACCTCTTGCATTTCTAGTTCTTCTCTAGCGCTGAAATCATAGGTCTTGATAAGCTGGTAGCCGTATTCCGGATTATCGGTAAAGAACTTGCGCAGCTGTTCTGTTTTTTGGTTAAGCCCTAAAATGATAACGTTCCTATAGTTACCTCCTACGAGTCGGTATCGCTTAAGCAAGTAGTAGATTGCGAGCTTAAAAGCGCCAATGACTCCAAACACCTTGGCGATATAGATCAGTACTTCTACAGGGTCTTGATCCATTTCGTTGTAAATGCCAAAAAAGGCAAATACGAGTAGCGTAAATAAAATGGATTGCAACCCTATTAAGGATAAGATCTTTACCACTTTGGTAAAACGGTAGATCTCGTAGAAATTCGATTTTACCGAGAGCACTATCCAGGCAAGGGAAACAAATACGATATAAGAATAATAGGCAGAATTATCTGAAAAGAATCCCTGCGCCAAGAAATGGATTGTTGCCAGATCTATAGCATACTGTATGGGTCTTATATAACCCGAATATCGACCACGTCTTGCAAATACCATTACTTGCGAATGTGCTTTGAGAAGTCTTTGTGTTCGCTTTTCAGCAATTCTTCAGGACTTAAGTTCTTAAAATAGTCATAGGTTTTAGCCATGCCAGTAGCACGATCTACTTTGGGCTCCCACCCGAGCACCTCACGAGCTCTAGCTATGTCTGGCTGACGTTGTAAAGGGTCGTCTGTGGGCAATGGCTTAAAAACGATCTTTTGATCGGTGCCTGTTAGTTTGATGATCTCTTCAGCAAAGTCAAGGATACTGATCTCGTCCGGGTTTCCAATATTTACAGGCAAGCTATAATCACTCAGCAACAATCTATACAAGCCTTCGATCTGATCGTCCACATAACAGAACGAACGCGTTTGGTGACCGTCGCCAAAGACTGTTAAGTCTTCGCCACGCAAGGCTTGTCCTATAAAGGCTGGGATCACACGTCCGTCATTGAGTCTCATTCGCGGCCCGTAGGTGTTGAATATGCGAGCGATTCTAGTTTCTAAGCCGTGAAAACGGTGGTAGGCCATAGTGATGGATTCCTGAAAGCGTTTGGCCTCGTCATAAACACCTCGAGGACCAATAGCATTAACATTTCCAAAATATTCTTCGCTTTGAGGATGTACTAAGGGATCTCCGTACACTTCACTGGTAGAAGCAATAAGTATTCGCGCTTTTTTCTCCTTGGCCAATCCCAAAAGATTGTGGGTTCCTAAAGATCCTACTTTTAAGGTTTGAATAGGGATTTTGAGATAATCTATCGGACTAGCTGGAGAAGCAAAATGCAGAATGTAATCCAATTGTCCAGGCACATAAACAAAGGTGGTCACATCGTGATGGTAGAACTCAAAACGCTCCTTACCAAAGAGGTGCTCTATGTTCTTGAGGTCGCCGGTTATAAGATTATCCATTGCCACTACTCTATAACCTTCTGCTATAAAGCGGTCGCACAGATGGGAACCTATAAACCCGGCAGCGCCAGTAATTAAAACGCGTTTCGCCATTAACTGATTTCTTTTCGGCCCACCGAAATATAGTGAAATCCTTCAAGAGCCATTTCATTGACATCGTACAAATTGCGTCCGTCAAAGATCACCGCTTGATTGAGATTGTTTTTTAGGGTTTCTAAGTTGGGAGTTCTAAAAATACTCCACTCCGTATTGATCACAAGAGCATCGGCATTTTCTGTAGCCTCATACATGGATCCAGCGAAATTAATCCTGTCGCCTACTTTAGCTTTTACATTCGGCATCGCCTCCGGATCGTAGGCAGTAATGGTTGCGCCCAATTCCAAAAGTGCCTCTATCATATATAAAGATGGAGCTTCTCGAATATCGTCGGTCTCTGGTTTAAAAGCTAAGCCCCAGAAAGCAAAATGTTTTCCAGCCACTTGATCTTTAAAATAACGTTTGATCTTGGGTATCATAGATACCTTTTGAGCGTCGTTAACATTGATTACCGCATCGAGTATCTCAAAATTGTATCCTGAGTCCTTGCCGGCTTTGTGGAGCGCCTTAACATCTTTAGGGAAACAAGAGCCACCGTAGCCTATACCAGGGAAAAGGAAGCGATTTCCAATACGAGAATCTGAACCCATTCCGGCGCGGACCTTGTCTACATCAGCACCAACAAGCTCACAATAATTTGCTACCTCATTCATAAAAGTGATCTTGGTTGCCAAAAAGGAGTTTGCCGCGTATTTGGTCAACTCTGCTGACTTCTCGTCCATCACAATAATCGGATTGCCCGAACGCACAAAAGGAGCATACAAGCGCTTCATTTCTTTTATCGCTGTTTCATCTGTCGCACCAACAACGATACGTTCTGGCTTCATGAAATCGTCAACTGCAAAACCTTCTCTTAAGAACTCAGGGTTAGAAACAACCGCAAAAGGAACCTCTGTCTGAGCGGCTATGGTTTTCTCAACCAATTCTGCAGTACCTACCGGCACCGTGCTTTTATCAACTATGATCTTGTAAGACTTAAGCTGTTTTCCAATATCTTCTGCTACCCGTAAAACATAAGAAAGATCGGCTGAACCGTCTTCGTCTTCAGGAGTAGGCAAGGCTAAAAATACTATATCTGCATGATCAAGACCTTCACTGAGTTCTGTAGTAAAACGCAAGCGTCCGGCTTTAATGTTTCTGTCAAAGATCACATCTAAATGTGGTTCGTAGATAGGAACCTCTCCGTTGCGCATCCGATTCACCTTATCAACATCGATATCTACGCAAAAAACATCGTTTCCGGTCTCAGCCAAACAGGTTCCGGTAACCAATCCTACATATCCTGTTCCAATTACAGCTATCTTCATTTAATTCTTTATTTTTTTGGGGATTCCCCCTTGAATTTCTCGGTTAAAACTAATACAATAAACTTAAAATTACCCACCAGATAACGTTTCCACATCCGACCTGGTTCTTGCAAAAATCTATAGAACCATTCTAGGCCAGATCTTTGCATCCAAAGTGGCGCGCGCTTGGTTATCCCAGCAACCACATCAAAACTACCTCCTACTCCCATGATCATATTTACATTGGCCAATGCTTCACGGTTTTGATACAGGAAGTTTTCTTTTATTGGAGATGTAATGGCCACAAATAAGATCTGTGCCCCGCTTGCGGCAATATCTTTTGCAATTTGAGGCTCTTCTTCTTTGGTAAAATACCCGTTTCTGTAACCCGCTACAAGACTTTCGCCATACTGCTTTTTATAAATAGCAGCTACCTTGCTAACCACCTCTTCCTTAGCTCCAAATAGGTAGATCTTGTATTGCTTCTGATGGGCTAGAGCCACTAGATTTGCCATTAGGTCTATGCCGGCTACGCGCTCCTTTAGGGGTTGTTTCAAGAACTTGGAAGCCCAAATTACCGCCTGTCCATCTGCATTGATAAGGTCAGAATTGTTCACACTCTCCCGCAGTTCGGGATCGGATTGCATTTTTACGATCTTCCCGGCATTGACGGCTACGTGATGGATCTGTTTCTGAGCACTGATAGCCTCATCCACCAAGGCAATGGTCTGATCCATATCCAGATCGTGAATCTGCGTATTAAGCATGTGGATTTTTCTGGCAGTCATGCAGTTCTCTTGTGGGCTCGCCGGCAAAAATACGAAAACAGTGGTAGCTGAGCAGTATAAATCAGAAGGAGTTGCATTAAGGACGCGACAACATGGTAAAACCATAGAAAATCGGCCAGTTTAGCCTTGCAAAATTTACATTACCCCGTCGAAGGCTCGGGCGGCCTCATTGAGCTTTTTAGAATTGATCTGATGAACAACTTTTATGATCCCTTTCTTATATTTCAAATATGCTCGAGAACGGTAGAGATGATTAATTTGTCGAGCGTAGACCTGCTTGCGTTCCTCGGCAGTGAGTTCATCAATAATTGGCGTCTGATCATACATTTGGAAGCGACACAATTTGATACGCTCAAAACAATGTGCGTTCTTCTTTAGAAATTCTAAGGTTTGCTTTAAATCTGAGGCCTTCTCGTGGCGATAACCAATAAACATAGTTGCTCTTAAGCTGATCCCTGCCGCATACACATCATTTACGAACTGATCCAATCGCGCCACAGTGGTTCCTTTTTGCATATCGTCCAATAGAGGCTGTGAAGCAGTTTCAAGTCCAAAAGAAATACGAGTCAATCCTGCCTTTTTGGCCTTCATTAAAGTTTCTCCATCGAGCCCGTTGCGCTTTCTATTGTCAACATGAACGGAACAGAACCAGATCGGATCATCTACAATTTGAGGAAGACCATCAATAACGCTATTCCAAACCTCAACATTGGAATTCATTTTAAGATCGGTAAATGCGAAAATATTAGTTCCTACTTGTTCACTTAGAGCTTTGAGATCTGCCAATACCTTTTCAGAAGATTGTGAGCGATACAAACGCCCGTTGACCAAAACCACATCGCTGCAAAAGTTGCATTTACCCCAACTGCAGCCGCGACCTGACATATAAGGGATTATTCTGTTCGGGTACTTATCCCAAGGAAAATCACGATAATCGGGAACGGGCAATTGTTCCAGGTGTTTGAAAATATATGCGTTGCTTACTGCGGATTTTTCTCGGGAATACACCCCAGGATATTTGTAAATATCCTCACCTTGAAAATAATCATGGAGAAGTTTGCCTAGATAATCATCGATCTCGCTGCCGACCACAAACTCCACTCCATCTATGCTTAAAAATTGATCCACATGAGATTGAAGATTAAAGGCGGGGCCTCCGACAATGACCGGTATTCCTCTGCGCGTCGCTTCTGCAACGACTTTTTTACAAATGCTAAAATTCTCTGTATAGGTTGAGATAAGCAAAAGATCTGTATCTGAATGCAATCGGTTTATAACAAAATTGGAGAGCTTACTTTTGTTCAGTATCCTTTCCTTGACGAAAGGAAACTTCTCTGCCTGCATAATGGCCCAACGGACCGGCTTTCGCTGGCTAAAAATCAAACGTGCTTTGTAATAATCGATCTTGGTCTCTACCTTTTCGCGTTCACGATATTTAATGCCATTGCTCAACGGGCTTATAAACTCCAAATCAAAACCGGCATCGCGAATATATCGAGCCACCAAACCCATAGAAATGGTTGGGTAGTAGGAGAAATTATTGAGGTCAACTAAAGTGATGCGTTTTCCCATACAGGAATGATTAATGAATTAGCTCTCTGAAGTTAACAAAGAAATTCGAATATCCTGCGAATCAAGATTTCTGTGTTGTGATGGCAAGCTTAACAAATAGCAGGAAAAGCGGAATACTGGTGTATATAAAAAAGTTGCCAGCGAAAAGAACCATAAGCCCAAGGATTAAAAAATAGGCCAATTGGGGCCAGGTGAGCTTAAAATCAAAGTAAGTCTTTAAATACGTGAAAAGATAGATCAGCCCGCCAAAGAATCCCCAGAAAAAGAAAAGGTCAATTAAATCGAGTTGAGAACGCAAGGAGAAATCCGAAACACCTCCAAAGAAATAGTTACTCCACTGCCAATTGTCGGTGACATAAGGCAAGGTCTGATTGACCAATAACTGATCGCGATAGGAAAGTAAAGCCGCCCAAAAACCTTCTTGTTCTCTAATCTGAGCAAATTCTGGAACCTGATAAAGTAAAATATACAGGGCTCCAAGCAAACAAAGCGCGCCGGCTGGCAACAAGAATTTCCAATACTTCTTGTAATGATCAAATAATATCAAGAATCCGAACAATACCATACCCAGATACAAACTCTTGGTTCCGGCTAAAACACTTCCCGCCACGACTACCCAAAAACGCCATTGCTTTAATGCTGCTATCCCATAGTGAAAATAGTAGTATCCGAGAGCTGCAAAAAAAGCATATGAAGCTGTGGCAGAGGTTACCAAAAAACCGTTGTAACCAAAACGATCGCCCATATAGGTATGAACGACATACCAATCGGCAAGTATTCCCGCCAAAACAAACGCTAGATTTATAACAAAAAACCACTCAAAGAGCATGAGGAATGTTTGAACACCGCGCTTATCTGTAGGGTAGCTTGCAAAAAATCCGAAGAACACTAAAGGCAGCACAAAACGACCAAAGGTCAACCAATTGGAATAGGCGAAAGCTGGATCTAAAGTGAATTGACCTATTAAAAAGGTGCCAAAAAGCGAAGCGAGTAAGAAAATAAGCCGTTTGCTCGACTTATAATTCAACAATAGACCAAAGAGCATGACAATCAAAACAACACCCTTGAAACCCTTTTGAAAATCGCTTGTATTATTTGAATATCGTAAGTATTTCGAATAGAATTCTATAACTATAAAACTCACCAAAACAAAAAGCAAAGCCCAGCGCTTTAAAAAAGTACTTATAGAAATTCTTTGTAGATGATTGCTCTGCATAATTGCGTTCAACTGCTATGTTCACAAATCAAGAGCTTTTGCTATGATCTGCTCGGCATAAGAAACATCGTATTGTTTAATCTTTTCTGAGGTGTGCATCATGGCTCTAACTACCTCTTTTTGCTGGTAACAGTACACCAGTTTTTGTGCGAGATCATTGACGTCTTGGGCTTTGAATAAAACTTTATTGTCAAAATCTTCTAACAGGTTCTTGTTTTCTTTTATATCTGAGGATAAGATAGCCATTTTAGCGGCTATGGCTTCTTTTAAAACAATGGGTGAATTCTCAAAATACGATGGAAAAACAAAAACCGAACTGCGTTTGAATTGCTCGAATTTTTGCGGTCCCATTTGTGGTCCATGAAACTGAAAATGGGTCAAATCGTGCTGTTTAATTTTGCTGCGGATCTGCGCCTCAAATAGCTCGTTTTCAAAAGCGCCCAACACTTCTATTTTCAAACCTTTAAGCTGATCTTTAGCTAGAATGACTGCATCGACCAAGGTTTCAAAACCTTTCTTTTCTGACAATCTGCCAACATAGAGGAACTTGTGCTCTTTCTTATCGATATGATTCTCAAAATCATTGTAAGTCACAAAATTCTCGAGTACAACTAGCTTCTCTGGTCTTATGTACTTTGAATAAAATCGTTTGTGGTGTTTTTCAGAAAGAACAAAAACAACATCTCCTAAACCAACGATCTTGGTGAAAAGCTTGAGTTTAAACCCACTTAAGAAAAGATCGCCACTTGTCTTAGCGTGCAAATGTACCACTAGCTGGCCGGACTTGAGCTTCAACAATAATATATAAACGGCCTCCCTTAGAAAAGAGATATTGGGCACCACAAAGACATTGGCAATTGCAATTCGGTTCTTAAGAATAAAGGCCAAGAATTTAGCAATATTCTTAATGAAATGGACCAATTCACCCAAACCTTTACGCTTATAAAGATCTGCATTAATGCTTTTCTTGGAGTTGTCTAGGGTTATGATTTCACTATCCGGGGCCAAGCGCTTTACAATCTCTTGTGCGCGGATATTTGCTAAAGCAACACCGCCGACCGGGGGCGGTAAAGGTCCTATGAACGCGATCTTCTTAGCCAAAGTGAAATTTGCCTTTTAGATGTTTTATATAAATAAAAGCCAAGAAAGCAAACAGCCAATAACTAGCCAAGGCTCGAACTGCAAATCCGTTACTAATTGCCGAGGTAAGCAAATAGCCAACAATTAACACTACAAAGAGGATGTGATTGCGCTTTACTAAAAACAGCAGGGAAACAATCAGCAATAAAAAAACCAAAAGATAAATCGCCCCATTCTCAACAAAAAAGGTCAGGTAATCGTTGTGAGAGCCTTTGGTATCATACCACCACTCCGTGGTTCTTACATAGTCAGCTCCCCGACCGCGACCAAAGAGGTATTCTGTGAATGAATAGTCCTTTAAAATTTCAAATTTCTTGGTATACATGGTGAGTCGTCCAGAAGAAAATCTGTCGAAATCAAAACCCTTTAAACTCGGTATTAGACCCAATAACAGTAATGGAGATAAGGCTATCAACCGTACATAGGTGTTTTTAATGAAGTCGTCTCGCAAATAAAGGGCAACAGCAATATATAGCATATAGAATACCATAATTGTTCTTACACCATATCCAAAGGTTAAAAAGGCAAAGCTCAATCCAAAAAAGGAAATTAAAACAAAGATGTTCTTTCTCAGAAAATAAGACAGCACTACAAAACAGATGGTCAGCACATAACTGTGGGTGTGCAAGCCCGAGAAATATACGGGCAATCTGTAAGCGCCGCGATTAAAACTCTGATTGAAAAAGACCAGGGCAAAAACAATAAGAACACTAAAAAATACCAAAGCTCTTTTAAGCAACACTTCCATGTCCTTGTCAGTTCGTTTGTAGTGCACTACTAAAACGCAGAAAAACAATATAGGAGCTGCAATTTTCAAGGTGTATTTAATGGAGCCCAAGAAATCGGCCTCGGAGGTCAACATGGTCACCAAATTTAGTCCTAACATAATTCCGATGAGCAGCAGTGGTAAACGCAAAACACCCAATGATCTATAACTCAATGCCAGATAGGTGCCCATGGCTGGCAGGAGCAAGAATTCTATCATTTCTGAGGTATTCTTTGGCAGGCCAAGCGGGTTGAATTTTAAATAATTAGGCATCAAATTTCTGAGCCACCACCCGAGTTCAACATTGAGGTATGAAAACAAGAACTTCAATGCCATCAAGGCAATGATAAGCCCAAAAAGCTTAGTGTATATGTCTATTCGTTTACTCAATTTTCGAGTTTAAATTTACTCAATTCAAACGCATCGTTGAAGGGTGCAATATTTGAGTAGTTGTTTACGCTGAGCGAATAGATTTGATCTTCTGTGAGTACTTGATTGAACATGTCAAGATTGCGAAGATTTCCGACATATTGATTGACAAAATCTCCAGAAGTATTCAACACTCCAAGAAGTAATTCATTAGTGTCTAACTCAAAATCCTCCTTAAAATCGAACTCCTGATAAAGTTCTGCATTGACATAAATAGCAATCTTACCTCCTTGTTTGTTCATCGAAAAAAAGTAATAGCGCCCCATCTCTAAACGAGGTAGATCGAAATAAGTTCTCGAGGGTTCGTTCCCTAGGGTATTGTCTTTAGCGCTAAAGTTATGACTGTTCAAGCTACCGCCAATTCGGAATCCGCTGAAGCCGATACTTAAATGCTTATATGACCGGTGGGTATCTACCGCTCTGAGCACAGTCTGAGTACGTCCGCCCACGTCTGAAGTAAGTCGAAACCAAAAAGAAATGTTCATTTCTCGCTCTAACCCACTTAGAGAATCTATGCGCAACCAAGAGGGTTCGGCCAAGCTGTCGAAAGTAGCTCCTTTTTGATCAAAATTAACCGCCTGCGATCTCAGCTCGGCTTTTTCTGTTAATGTATAGGAATATAGTGATTCTGGAACCTCGACCAATTTTCGCATCCTTTTCTCATGGCTACATGCACCAAGGCTTAAGGTAAAGACTACAATTAAAAGCTTAAACCTGCTCATCAGTAGAAAATTTACTTCCAAAAATCAACATGACCAACAAAAGGTAAAAGGAAATTCCCCAAGAGCGCTCTAAAATAGATTCGGTGAGACCGGCCATGATAAAACTAAAGGCAAAAAACAGCAGTATAGGATGACCCCAAGCTGCCCGAATCAACACGATCAACAAAGCCAAAAAGACTAATCCTCCTAGAAGTCCAAAGGTGCTCAAATATTCAAGAAATTGATTGTGGGCGTTGTAGTTGGCGTTGTATGCCACACTGTCTCGGTTGTCATAATAAGCTGCTTTTCGGTAGGTGTCTTCGGCTGCGGTCCCAGGCCCCAATAAGGGAAACTGTTTGAATACCACAATTGAGGCGCCAAAACGCTCAAATCGACCGTCTTTCTTACTAAAAATGGTCTCTGATTCAAAGAGGTTTATGCTTTTAAAAATACGATCCCGCAGAAAATTATGGTCTTGCCAATAAGCCAGTGACCCCGCAGTTATAACAACAGCCGCCCCTAACACTATTAAGGCATACCGCTTGGTGTAAATCATATAAGCAAAAGTTCCAATCACAAGCGTAACTGTAGCAGTTCGGGCTAAAAGATTGAACAAAAACAAAAGCAGGATCGCAGCCCAAATAAAATAGAGCAGCTTAGCTTTTTTAGTCGTGCTTCTAACAAACTCGGTGATCAAAAAGAAAATGGCTATAGCCGTGAACATCCCCAAATAAGGTGTATGGATATCAATTCTGCCCGAGAGTTCGTGATAGGCGAACCTTGGAGTAAACAGATCGCCTAAATCATAACCCGTGCTATACATTTCTGCCAGCGTTAAGCTCCAACAGATTAGGGCAGCTGCCAAGCATCCAATAGCCAGGGCATAAACTAATCGCTTTAGGTACGCACTAAAGAAGCCCGGAGCATACAATACGGCTGGGATAATCAAGGCCAGAGGCACCAATCGGCCCAGATCTTTAAACCCAGCGGCAGGCTCGGTAGTGTAAAGACATCCGATAAGGGTAATTAGCAATGGTCCTACTAGAAGCAAAAACAATGGGAATCGTCGCTTCAATATAGTTAAGAGCTCCTTCGGATCGTTAAGTAAAATCTTCAGTGTGAATCCAATGAAGAAAACCGTAAACAACAGGTTATTGACAAATAGATTAAGCGGCAATGAAACAATCGAACCCAAAAGCAACCACTGCAATACAGTATCGTTTAAAAAGCGATTGTAAAGGGTTAGTATCGTATTCAAATTTATTGAGTCGCTGCTTAATTGCTTACTAGATGCACATTTTTACGAAAGGTTGTTTGCCATAGGCAAGAATTCCGCAATGCTGGGTCAAATGTAGTCAATTGTATATGGAATTCTAAAAATGGCAAGCAAATCGTTGCTGCCACAAATTTGAGTACTTTTGACAAATTTCCGCGCAACCATCGTGGCAAAAATCCATCCAACTAACTAAACAGGTCGGGAGTGTTTTTAAACCTTTTACAACGATTCTTTAAAGACGCCGATATCATCGAATTGGTTCGCAAAGGCAGCTCTTTTTTTCTAATTAGGGGTTTAGGTCTATTGGCGGGTTATGGCTTCACACTTTTTATCTCTAATACTTATGGGGCGGAAGTCAATGGTTTTATAGCCTTGAGTTTTTCGGTTTTCATAATTGGATCGTTACTGCCTCGTTTTGGGTTTGACATAAACCTAGTGAAGACCTTTGCTTCACATCGATTGGAAGCCGCCAAACACATCTATCTCAAAGTGATTTCTCTGTCTGCCATAGTTTCAATATTGCTTTGCTTAGTTGGAATTCTTTTTCAAGATGTTGTCGCAGATTGGCTCAATATCCAAGAGCCCAAATACGTGGTTTACGGCTTTGTGGCCTTGCCCCTATGGACCATGATACATCTCAACGCAGGAGCGCTTCGTGGGCTTAAGAAAATAAAGCAATTCAGTTTTTTAACCAGTGGAGGACGATTCATATTTGCACTACTAGGTTTGCTGATCTGTTACTACCTTCTCGGTTTTAAAGATCCTTATATGCCCATTATAGCACACACAGCCGGCTTGGGTGTTTTAATGGTCTACTCTTTTTTCAGCTTGTTTAAATCCTTTAGTGGAGTCGCAAGAGCATCCGAAATTAGAACCAAAACCTATTTGATTGAGTCGTATCCGCTTATGTTTTCCTTGGCAACTATATTACTTCTGAGTTGGACTGATACGATCTTTTTAGGGGTTTATAGAACATCTGAAGAAGTTGGTATATACAATGTAGCGTTTACCTTGGCTGCCTTAGTGAGTTTTACCCTGCATGCCTTGAACAGTATTTTGGCTCCAAAAATCGCCTTGAGTTACAAAGAGAAAAACATGTCCGTTTTTGACAAGTTGATCCAAATGACCATAAAGATCAATTTCATCTCCTCGGTAATTATAGTTGCGGGATTAGTATTCTTTAGGGAGTTTATTCTGAGCCTATTCGGAGAGGAATTCACCGTGGGAACAACACTGTTAATGATCCTTTGCATTGGTCAATTCTCAAATTCCTTTTGTGGCCCAGTGGGGGTGGTTTTTCAAATGACTGGGAAGCAAAAAGTATTTCAAAACTTGGTTTTTGTAGCCTTTGTAATCAATTTGGCCTTGAATTTTATACTCATCAAACCCTATGGATTTTACGGAGCGGCCATCAGTAGTATTGCTGGTATGGCATTTTGGAATTTCGCAGGAGCTTATTTGGTTTGGAAATACTTCAAGATAGTCTTAGTTTTTAACCCGCTGAGCTTGTTTAAAAAATGAAAGTAAACGCTTTTGTCATCGGAGTTCAAAAAGCAGGAACAACTTCTATTTACGAATGGTTGATCCAGCACCCTCAGGTATGCGGTGAGATCTTTCTTAAAGATTATCCTTTCTTTATTGAGCCAGACCTTTACAAACAGGGGCCAGGAGTTTTGGAGGGTCGTTTCAACTGCGGATCTGAGCCAATACGTATCAGTGGATGTGTAGATTATATTGAAAACCCTGCGGCCTTAAAGCGTATAGCCGATTACAACCCAAAAGCCAAAGTAGTCTTGTTATTGCGCGAACCTGAATCGCGGATCAGATCAGCCTATAAATTCTTGTCGCAACTTGCCAAGGAAGACTCCGCAGACATAAACGTAGCCCTTGCCAATGACTCAGAATACATGGATCGCAGTCTTTATGCAGACAAAGTGGAGACACTTTACAGAATATTCCCAAAAGAGCAGGTGAAACTGCTCATTTTTGAACGCATGGCCCAAGAACCAGATGCTGTTCTTGATGAAATGTTCGAGTTCTTAAATATCGAAAAGGGACATCCTATTGAGACCTTTGTGGCCAACCCAACAGCCAATGCGCGCTTTAAAGGAGTGAACAAGGTTCTTTTTGACAAGGAAAAAAACAAAGGCTTTAGAGCCCTTGTAAAAGCTTTGGTTCCACCAGCGCTTCGCTTAAAGATCGTTCGGTTTATCAAAGACTCCAACACCAAATCAACAGCGACCAACACTGCCACTGTATTGGATCAAAACTATCTACAACAGTTAGAAGCAGACAAGGAGGCATTAAAAAAATACATCGACTTTGAAGCGTATTGGTAAGAATATTATCGTTCAATTTTTACTGCTAAGTGGCATAGTGCGTTTGCGTCGTTATCTCAAGCAGCGCGACTCCGTGACGATTTTTATTTTTCACGACCCCTCTCCAATCGATTTTAACGCCTTTTTACGCGCTTTAAATGTTCGGTACCGCTTTGTGGGAATGGATGAGGTGATCCGCGCTAAAAAGGCCGGAAAATTGCATGAGCTACCCAAATATGCGGCTGTCATTACTTTTGATGACGGCCATAAGCAAAACTTTGAGCTTGTAAACAGCATTGTGGAGCTTCAAGCCCCGACAACCATTTATGCTTGTAGTGATATTGTCAACACCCAAAGGCATTTTTGGAGCAATTACCCTTTGCCCAAGGCACAAATGGAAGCCATAAAGAATCTGCCAAATGCAGAAATGCTTGAAAAATTGGCGGCTATAGGTTACGATAAGCAGAAAAGCTACCCGGAACGACAAGCCTTGACCTTAGAAGAAATGCAAGAAATGCAGCAAACCGGACTCATTGCCTTTGAATCCCATACCTGTTTCCACCCTATCTTAACCCAATTACGAGCCGAGGAGTCGGCTGCGGAGATTACAGATTCTAAGAAACATCTAGAAAAGCTTTTGGATAAAACCATCAGGGGTTTTGCCTATCCCAACGGAGACTATGGGCAGCGCGAGATAGACTTTGTAAAAAGAGCAGGCTACGAATACGCCGTTACGGTTGAACACGGACAAGTCACCGAGAAATCCGACGATTATAAGCTTCCGCGCATTTGCCTGAATGACTTCGGCTCGGTTTCAGAGAATCTGGTAAAGGCCTCTGGAATCTGGAATTATATTAAATTTTAATCTGAGCTTACTACTTCGAATCTAAAATCATCGAGAAAAACCGCGATGGTGTCTTGTGATTTCTTGTTCCCGTAAAGCCCAAACTTGTAGAAATTCGGCACCGAATTGTACATGTTGGCACCATATACCTTGTTTTCTGAATCGACCGATTCTGGTACAAAGGGTATACCATTTAGCATTGGTTTCGAATACCCTAAGTTATCATCTTGGCTCCAGAAGATTTCATTGGAAAAAGTGTACCAGGTCATGGGACGTAAACTGTCTTTAAAAACAAAAACCCTTTCTTGATCGTAAGAATTCGACTTTAAACCATACCCATACTCGATTGTGATCGGCGCATCTTTCTTTAACCCCAATAGCAAAGCCACTGGCGGACGCGTATTCTCTTTGTAATCTTCCCAGGCTGTCCAGCGCGGGGGTTCGTCGTGCCACTGCTGAACTATAAGCCAATCCTTCGCGCTGCGGTGTTTAAAAAAATCATTAGGGAACATAAACTTAAAGGAATAGCGCACCAATTTTCCGGCCTTGGTGTAAGGTCTAAAAACGTATTCACTGCGTTTAGCTCCTCCAAAATGATCTTTAGGATGTTGTGCCAAGAGCAAGCAACTGTTGGCCTCTTGCTGCGGATCGGTCACTATCTGATAACGCGAAGTGTTAGCTACCTGCTTTCTGATCCACGTCTTCTCGTGAGCGTTGAAGTCATCACTGAAAGCATTAATTGGTTTGGGCATACGCAAATACAAGCCAATTGCAGCAATAGCAAGTAGTGTGATCGCACCATATGTGAGCCTTTTTCTATTCAAATTCAACAGCGTTTAAACGTATTTTCTCCCCTACAAGGCCTTGATATTTTTCCTTGTTGTAGAGCGATAGCTCAAAAGCGGCAACGTTCTGAATTAAGGTGTTAAGCGTAAATTTTACGGTAGGGGTATCGCTGGCTAGTTCGAGATCTATTTTGTCGTATTTCCAGCCTTTTTCTGCATTACGAGCGTTAACCTTCTCCAGATCAGTTGGCTTTGGGATCACCTTCACCAGCAGTTTGTAGTCGTCCATCTTTGAGGTTGCAGCCTCTGTAGGGTTAAAATACAGTTTGAATTCTAATTGTGAGATAGATCTAGAAACTCTTATCGAATCGAGTAAAGTACCCGCTTCTAAATATTTTGAAACCGCCTTTTTAAAGACCACGGTTTCGTTCTCTAATAATTTGAGTTTAAATTGATTGTATTGGGACTTTAAAATTGCGGAGTTTACCTCTGAACTTCGGTCTGGCAAGACGTAATTTTCATTCAGATATTCTGCAAAGAACTTAGAGGTCTTGTAGGCGCCACCAACGTTTAAGTGCGACGGGTCTTTAAAATCTGTAAACTGGAGATCGAGCGCTTGGTAATGATCATTAAGATTCAAATAAGCCACGCCCGCCTGATCGCATAGCTGTTGTACAGTTGCCAAAAAACGCTTGGGCCAAGAGTATTTGGCTCTCAAATCTGGAGAAGAAACCACTAAAACCTCAGCGCCTGAAGCTTTGGCACGACCTATCAGATCTTTGAGGTCTGCCTTGGCCTCATCGGTAAAGAACTCACGTTTAGAATTGGAGTAGGTATTCTTTACTCTGAAATTTATTAAATCCGCATTGTTTAAAGAATCCAAAACCTGATAATGCCCCAAATAACCTTTGTAAAAAATTGGACTAACTTGATCATAAGCCTTTTGACGATTGAGATTCTTAAAATCTTGTTTGTGCCATTTGTCGTGATTTCTTACCGTCGTAGAGTACACCCCAGGTAATTCTGCTGCTTGGTAAATGCGCAAAGCACTTTTGAGCTTGTCTGGATTGATATGGGAAATATGGTCGAACACCCGCAAATGAAACCCTTTGATCTTTTCGTCTGTAGGAACTCCTACCGACGCAGGATAGACCTCTAGCACGATCAATTTGGGTTTGTACTGTTTTGTGGCCTCTTCTAACACCAGGTCGGTAAAAGGAATCCGCAAGGCATCGGAACCAAAATTATAGCTCAAGGTATTGGCTTCTTGGTCTATCACCAGAGGGTTGTAGGCCGTAAAGGCGTGCGACGAACCAAAGATCATTACATCTATAGGCAAACTGTCAAGGCCTTTTTCATAATCGGCCATGGTGTTGTTAAAGTGGTTTTCCGTGGTAAAAACGCGCTCTAAATAGGCCGCGCCGAGAACTAAGCTCAGTAGAAAAATGGAGGCTGATATGAATTTAGACGCTGTCATTGCTCTGAAAGTAATAATTGATCTCCCTTTATAACTAGAGTTTCTCCAATCTTTCCTTTGTATCCATTTATATCATATAGAAAAAAGGTAAGCCTTTCAATATTTCTAATTTCAGAATAAAGAATAACTTCTAATGGCTTGGAAGCATCAGTTATAATACCAGTACCTACATCGAAGTCGCGATCCTTTACTTTACTGTTCTCGTCTAATTCATCCTCATACCCAGCCTGAGGAAACATATGAGCCCCTATTCGATATTTATTATTTGAATTTCCTCGATCCTCAAAATTCATTTTTATGATATAGTTTTTCCTCGGTTTTAGGATCTGTAGATTAGTAATCAATAAGGAGTCAGTGAGCGCAAAACCAATGTCGCAATTATAAACTTCCTTGCCGAAATGCATCTTCTCATAATCCGAAATTCGGGCAATAAAAACATCCTCATTAGACCTATCTGACAAGCTGTAATTCTCATTGATGTACTCGCTTAAATATTGGCTCACCTTTTCACCGCCATTTAGATTCAAGTGCGACGCATCCTTGAAATCATCAAAAGAGATATCTAATTCATCAAACTTCTCATTAGAGGAAAGGTTTAGATAGTTCAATTCATTCTCATCAGCAAATGCACTGAGCTGCGTATACAGGTAATTATTCACTTCTGACGCGCGCAGATCTGGTGCGGTCATTAGCAAAAGCTCAAATCCGTGCACTCGAGACAATTGAACCAATCTTTCGAGCTCATTCAGATATATTGGTTTGAGAAAATTAAAGGTTGTGTCAATCTTCCGTTCCTTAAGTCTAAAACCACTGTATTGGTTTCTAAGTTCGTCAGATAAACGGATTCTTGCTCCAAAATAACCAGAATAATACAGGTTCTTATTAAGATTAATTTGGAATTCTCTGTTTAAATTCAAAAAATCCTTTTCGCTCCATGAAGAGTGATTCCTTAATAATCTTGAATACACCCCTGGGTATTCAGAGAATAAAAAATTCTCTTTTACACGATCGAATTTATTGAGGCTAAAATTACTCACAAAGTCGAGCCCTCTTAATTGAAACCCCTTTGAAACTTCGGTCTCAATTTTAGAAACAGAACCTCTAAAAACCTCAACAACAACCAACTTCGGTTTAGTTGTTTTTAAGGCCTCTTCAAGCATTATGCTTGTGAATTGTAACCGTAAGCCATCTGTGCCTAAATTAAAGCTGATTGATCTTGTATTCTTATCTATCACATAAGGATTGATACTGGCAAACATATGCGAACTGCCTAAAAACAGTATATCCACATTATTCTCATCACTCAATTCGCGGAATCCATTAGCTGTATTAATCAAGTGATGAGGGCTTTCAAAGACTTGTTCTAAATACTTAATTCCCGCCAATAAAGCAGCAGAGAAAATCAAGATTTGAAGGCTCCGTTTCAATTGAATTAGAACTGAAAATAAATAAACTCAGAAACACCGTCTTCTCCGTAAATACCGAAGATCAAGATCGTAAAAATGATGACCACATAAAGTAGTGGCCTGATATAAAAAGGAATCTTATCCAACAGCTTAACTGCATTGAATCTGCGGTGGACTGCATCGAAAATCAACAGTAACACAATCGCTATAAGGCCAGCATAAAATTCAGGCTTTATAAGCCCTAAGTCAAAATAGTTAGTCTCTTTGGACCAATCGAAAATCCCACGGGCAACATAAAGTGCGTCTGCCGTGCTGTTGGCCCTAAAGAATATCCAGGCAAAGGTGGCTATTACAAAAGTGAGTGGAATAAACACAAACGTGCCAACAATGCCCTTGCGACTTAGCTTTAAGCCGTGATTACTCATGGCCTTTTCCAAAACAATGAAGAGCCCGTGAATAGCTCCCCAGATAATAAAAGTAATGGCTGCTCCGTGCCAAAGCCCACTGACCAAAAACACAATGAACAAGTTAGTGTACACGCGCAGTTCTTTCTTGCGGCTACCACCTAAGGGGATGTAGACATAATCTCTAAACCAGGTGGAGAGCGAAATGTGCCAACGCCTCCAGAATTCGGTGATCGATTTGGAAAAATAAGGGGCGTCAAAATTCTTCATTAAATCAAAACCTAGCGTGCGTGCTGCTCCAATTGCAATATCGCTGTAACCAGAGAAGTCGCAGTAGATCTGAAATGCAAAAGCTATAGTGGCCACCACTAATGCGCCTCCGCTATAACTCTCCGGATCATTGTAGACCTGATTCACCAAAATGCCCAAACGATCTGCAATCACCATTTTTTTAAACAAGCCAAAAGCCATCAACAGCAAACCGGTACGCGCATATCTATAATTGAATTTATGGGTCACGAAAAACTGTGGCAACAGGTGTTTTGCACGTTCAATAGGCCCGGCCACCAACTGTGGAAAGAAGGCCACAAAAGAGAAGAAAGCCAATATGTTCCTCGTCGGCTTGATCTTTCCGTAATAAATATCAATGGTATAGCTCAGAGTTTGAAAGGTGTAGAAACTAATCCCGACCGGTAAAATTATGTCTAGGGTTGTCGCTTCGATCTCGCCTCCAAAAAAGCGAAAGCTCTGCACAAAAGAATCGATAAAGAAGTTGGCGTACTTGAAGTAGATCAGCAGTCCTAAGTTAGAGACCAAACTGACCAAGAGCAGGGCTTTTCTTTTGGATTTTTTTACGGTTTCACCCAAGGCTTTGCCGACAAAGAAATCGACAAAGGAGCTAAAAATGATCAGGAATAAAAAGCGCCAATCCCACCAGCCATAGAAGAGATAACTGGCTCCGAGTATCAAGACATTTCTAAGCGTTAATCTTTTAGCGACTATCCAGTACAGCACAAAGAATACTGGAAAGAAAATTGCAAAGTCTAATGAATTGAATAACACGTGCGGTTCTTGTTTTTATAGCATCCCTACGAAATCTAATTTCTGCTTTTTATCTGCAATTTGCAAAGATCGGAATCCTTTATGCCCAACCAAGAAAACGATAATGTCGGCTTGCTTGACAGCATCAGATGCTTCAGTGAGTTCACGCCCATGACCATTTTGCAAATTTGGCTCTACTTGTAATATCTGGTGACCTTCGTCTAAAAGGGTCTCTGTTACATAAAGCGCGGGGGACTCTCTTAGATCGTCAATATCCGGTTTAAAGGCCAAGCCCATACAGGCAATGACTGGTTCGCGTTTATGCTCAATTTTAAAGGCGAGGGCTTTGTTCTTTATTTTCTCAATAACCCACTCGGTCTTGTAATTGTTCACCTCTCGAGACTTGCGAATTATCTTACTCTCCTCTGGAAATTCTGAAACGATAAACCAGGGGTCTACAGCAATACAGTGCCCTCCTACTCCCGTTCCTGGGCGTAAAATATTCACCCTTGGGTGTTTATTTGCCAAAGCGATCATCTCCCAAACATCTATACCAGCTTTATCGCAGATCATAGAGAGTTCATTGGCAAAAGCGATCTGGTTATCTCGAGATGCGTTCTCTACCAACTTAACCATCTCTGCGGTCTTGGCGTTAGTTGGGTGTAGATCCCCTACTACAAAATGTTTGTAAAAGGCAATTGCCTTTTGTGTAGACTGCTCGTCAATTCCACCAATAGCGCGGTCGTTGTGCTTGAGTTCATGCAACACATTTCCCGGCAAAACTCGCTCCGGACAATAGGCCATATAGACATCGCCATTCAGCTCCGGACGTCTGTCGTGGATCAAGGCTCGCATTTTCTCTGTGGTTCCAACTGGAGAAGTAGACTCTAAAATCACTAAAGCGCCCTTTTTAAGCGTCGGAATTATCTTTTCGGTGGCAGCGGTCACAAAACTGAGATCGGGCACGTGATCGTCCTTAAATGGCGTCGGAACGGCAATTAAATAGACATCTGCCTCTTCGGGTTGTGTTGTAGCACGCAAATGACCTTTGTGCACTACATGATGCACCAAACCGTCCAGGTCTGGTTCTACAATATGGATCTGCCCGCGGTTAATAGTGTCTACCACGTGCTGATGTATATCTACGCCTATCACTTCCAAGCCTCTACTGGCAATAAGTGCGGCGGTAGGCAGGCCAATATAGCCCAAGCCCATCATTACTACTTTTGGTTTATGTGCCATGTTGTATTTGGTTCATAAAACTAACAATTCTTTCGCAGGCCTTCCCGTCTCCGTAAGGGTTGTGCAATTGGCTCAACTTCTCGTATTGCTGCGGATCGTCTAGGAGCTTCTGAGTTTCAGCAACGATAAGTTCCACATCGGTGCCAACCAACAATACCGTACCGGCTTCTACAGCCTCTGGGCGTTCGGTTGTGGTGCGAGTTACCAAGACCGGTTTACCTAAACTCGGGGCCTCTTCTTGGATTCCTCCGCTGTCGGTAATGATAATATGCGAACGCTTCATCAGCCAAATAAAGGCAGGATACGCTAACGGATCTACCAAATGAATATTAGAAATACCTTGGAGATACTCATTGACAGGGCCTTTTACGTTCGGATTCAAATGTACCGGATAGATCAGCTCTACATCCGCATTGGCCGAAGCGATCTGACTTAAGGATTTACAAATGGCCTCCAGACCATCACCGTGGTTTTCTCGACGGTGGCCTGTGATCAAGATCAAGCGCTTTTGCGGATCCAACAGCCCTTTAAGCTGTTCTATTTCTGGGTTGGAATAATCGGGTTGTTCCACAATTTCCAAACCTTTGAACAAAGCGTCTATCACCGTATTTCCGGTAATACAAATGGCAGATTCGGCTGTATTTTCTCTTTTTAAGTTTGCTGCGGAGGTTGGTGTAGGCGCAAAATGATAATCTGCTATCTTCCCTGTTAGTGTTCTGTTGAACTCCTCTGGAAAAGGATATTGTCTATTAAAGGTTCTCAGGCCTGCTTCCACATGACATACTTTTGCTCCACTGTAAAAGGCGGCTATTCCTGCAGCCGTAGAGGTGGTTGTGTCGCCATGAACGTAAACGTAATCCGGATTAAATTCTTCCAAAACCGGTTTTAAACTCGTGATTATATCCGCAGTAAGACTGTACAAATTCTGATTGGGACGCATTAGGTTCAGGTCAAAATCTGGGCTTATTGCAAAGAAGTCAAGCACCTGATCTAACATCTCGCGGTGTTGTCCTGTCACGCACACTTTTACCTCCCAATTGGTCTGGTTAAGGGCATGGTGTACCAAGGGAGCCATTTTTATGGCCTCCGGACGGGTTCCAAAAACAATTAAATGACGGCTTTTAGTCATGGTTCATTAGTTGATGCAGACTGGCTTTCCACTCCGGGGGATTCACACCAAAGACCTCTTTGATCTTCTCCTTGCTTAAAACACTGTAGGCCGGGCGCGCTGCAAATGTAGCATAATGCGCCGTTGCCCCAACTTGATTCTCATGCTTTTTTGATAAACCGGAGGCGATAGCCAAGGCAAACTCATACCAAGTAGCCTGACCGGTATTGCTGTAATGATAAGTTCCGTATTGCTTGTGTTTTTCGCTAATTAATGTCCAGATAAACGCTGCCAAATCTAAACCGTTGGTTGGAGTCCCAGTCTGATCTGTGGTTATGGTTAGCGCCTGTCCGTCTTCTAGTTTCTGTCTTATTGCTCTGTAAAAGTTATGTCCATAAGGGCTGTAAAGCCACGAGGTTCTTACAATAAAGTGTTGCGGCAATATTGAACGAATAGCGGATTCACCGGCTTCTTTAGAAGCGCCATAGACATTGATGGGTGCTACGGCCTGATCTTCTCGGTAGGGAACAGTGGCAGTACCCCCAAAAACATAGTCTGTAGAAGGATGTATTAGCGTAGTATTATTTGCAGCACAAGTTTCTGCCAGTTTAGCCACAGCAAAGGCGTTCACTGCGAAGGCAGCATCTCGCTCGGATTCGGCTTTGTCTACCGCGGTGTAAGCTGCTGTATTGATGCAATAATCGAATTGATGCTGCTCAAAGAGCTTCGCTATCTCTTCGGATTTTGTAAGGTCGAGCTGGTCATGATCTGTCCACAGCACTTTAGCAGCCATAGCTTTTGTTACAGTGGCCTGTAAACATTGGCCAAGTTGACCAGAAGCTCCAGTAACAAGTATGCGCTTTGCTGCCATTTTGGAATTAGAAGTTAGTCGGATCGAAATAGGGCAAATTCTGATCTTTCTCAGAAATGATCATATCGTCTTTGGGTAGACGCCAATCTATCCCTAAGGTTGCGTCATCATATCGAATTCCTGAATCTGCTTCACGATTGTAAAAGGCATCGCACTTATAGGCAAATATCGAGCTATCTGATAAGGTAATGAACCCGTGAGCACAGCCTCGTGGGATATAAAGCTGTTGCTTGTTTTCTTGATCCAGAATTGCACTGTAATGCTGTCCAAAACTCGGCGAGTCTTTGCGCAGATCTACCACAACATCTAATACACGGCCTTTGACAACGCGTACCAATTTGGCTTGCTGATGGGGAGCCTTTTGAAAATGCAATCCGCGCAGCACACCCTTAGTAGATTGTGATTGATTGTCTTGCACAAAGGAAGTTTGAATCCCTGTTTGGGCCTGAAATTTCTCTTGGTGAAAGGTTTCGCAGAAATAACCGCGCTCATCCTCATAAACCTCAGGAGTGATCAAAAAACAGTCTTTTATTGGAGTCTTATCAACTTTCATTCTAGTCCAGCTGCATTAGATAATCTCCGTAACCACTTTTTACCAAGGGTTCAGCCAATTTTTGCAATTGTGCCTTATCGATGTATTTCATCTCGTAAGCCGCCTCTTCTATGGCCCCGATCTTAAGGCCTTGTCGCTGTTCAATGACCTCTACAAACTGACTCGCTTGCATAAGCGATTCAAAGGTTCCAGTATCTAACCAAGCGGTTCCTTTGTCCAATACCGCAACTTGTAATTGCCCATCTTGTAGATACACGTTGTTTACATCGGTGATCTCCAATTCTCCGCGCGCACTAGGCTGAATGTTCTTTGCAATTTCTACCACGCGATTATCGTAGAAATAGATTCCGGGAACGGCGTAGTTCGATTTAGGTTTTGCCGGTTTTTCTTCTATGCTTACGGCTTTGCCTGCCGCATCAAAATCGACTACTCCGTATCGCTGCGGATCATTGACGTGATAGGCGTATATAATTCCTCCCTGCGGATCATTATTGGCCTGTAAGAGTTCTTTAAGGCCGCTGCCGTAGAATATGTTGTCACCCAAAATAAGGGCTACTTTGTCATCGCCTATAAACTCTTCGCCAATTATAAACGCTTCTGCCAAACCTTTGGGTTCCGCCTGTGTCGCATAACTGAAAGAACAGCCGAGTTGTTTGCCGTCTCCCAAAAGGGTTTTAAACAAGGGTAGATCTCGTGGGGTTGAAATAATGAGTATCTCTCTAATTCCGGCATACATCAAAGTGCTCAGCGGATAGTAGATCATAGGCTTGTCATAAACCGGCATAAGTTGTTTACTCACCGCTATGGTTAGTGGATGTAAGCGCGTACCGGATCCTCCGGCTAAAATTATCCCTTTCATGCTTCTAGTCGGTTTCTGTTGTTTAAATACCAGTTCAAGGTTTTATCCATCCCCGATTCAAAATGCTCCTGCGCTTGCCAACCTAGCTCTGTGGTGATTTTAGAGGCGTCTATGGCATATCTAAAATCGTGACCTGGTCTGTCGGTCACAAAGCTGATCTGCGATTTGTACGACTGCCCGTCTTCCCGCGGAACTTTTTGATCCAGCAGTTCACAGATGTAATTGGCGATATACAAATTGTTGCGTTCGTTCTTGCCGCCAATGTTGTAAGTTTCACCGAGTCTGCCATTTTCTAAGGCGCGGTGTACGCCACTGCAATGGTCCGCCACATAGAGCCAATCGCGAATGTTTTGACCGTCTCCATAGATCGGGATGTTTTTCCCCGAAATAGCAGAACGAATTATTGTGGGTATAAGTTTTTCACTGTGCTGATGAGGTCCGTAATTGTTAGAACAATTGGTGGTTACCGCTGGGAACCCATAGGTGTGAAAATAGCTGCGCACCAACATATCAGAGGCTGCTTTAGAAGCGCTATACGGACTGTTGGGGGCGTATGGTGTTTGCTCGGTAAACAGGCCTTCTGCCCCTAAGGTCCCGTAAACCTCATCGGTAGAAACATGTAAAAAACGAGCGTTCGCATAGCCCGACTTGAACTTATTGGGTGCATCCATCCAATGCTTGTAAGCAACCTGCAACAAGCGATGTGTGCCTACCACATTGGTCTGCACAAAGGCATCCGGATTAGAAATGGAGTTGTCTACATGAGACTCCGCAGCAAAATGAACTACCCACTCAAAGCTGTATTTTGTAAATAAAGAATCTACCAAGGCCGCATCACAGATATCGCCTTCTACAAAGTGATAATTAGGATTAGATTCGGCAAATTCGAGGTTTCTCAGATCTCCTGCATAGGTGAGCTTGTCTAAGTTGACCACAGTTAGATCTGTAGTCTCGAGCAGCATTTTAATGTAATTCGACCCAATGAATCCCGCGCCACCAGTAACCAGTATAGCTTTACTGTTCTGGGGCATCGGCAATGCGTCTTAAATAAAAGTACAGATAGCGCATATAAGCTAAAAACAAGAATCCGAAGACCAATAGAACTGGCAAAATGACCATTTTCTTGTCTAAGATTCCTTGCTCCTTAGGGTAAACCTCAACACCACCCAATGCCAAAATTGGATCCTTATAGAAAACCAAAGCATCCTGTAGTTCTTGGTTCTCTGTCAGTAGATCGTTTTTGGTCTGTAGAAGGAGGTCAGGACGGGTCTCACGCTCCACATAGAACTGGGCGCTCGGCTCCTTTTGTGTGGCTTCGCGCTTTAGGTATTCGGTCATGAACATTTCAATCTGCTCAATGGTGTGTTTATTTGCTTCTAACTTCTCGTTTATCGTCTTTACTGAAGTGTCCCTGTACTCCCGTAGAATAGGATTGGAATTGATATAATCCATTAGGCGCTGTAAATCTTCGTTTTTGCCTTGGCTGGTCAACGAAACAGCTAAATAGTGGTAGTTGTAATTGGTTGTGAAAGTCTGGTAAAGCTCTTCTTCTTCCATGTTGAATTCCACATAACGCAAGAGCGCATCAAGATTTCTATTGGTATCCTCAAAATCATCTGTTATATCGTGAACATTGATCACGGGAGTAAGCTCTACGCCTCTAATGGTGGGGTTGTTAGGATTCAAACCTAAGATTTCATAGAATTCTGTGTCTCCGGCTTTGAGCTTCTTATCTATGACATTCACGGTGTTGTATAGGTAGTTCCCCATTTCAAAGTTTACCTTCAACAAAATTTTAGCTTTATTTCCTGTAAAACTGTTCTGCTGCAGATAATAACCCAGTCCAAGCCCGACTAGAATCAAAATAAGAATAATGATCCAGCGTCTTAGCGCAAAATCAAAACCTTTAAAAAAGGCTCTCACCCATCCTTTAAAGACCTTTTTGATCTCGCTGAAGAAGAAGAATAAATCTAATTCTTCTGCGGCTTTATTGTTCGACTCACTCATTGTTAGTTAGCTTAATATTTGTTCCAATATTTTTTCTGTGATCAGATAAGTGGGTTTTACTCCCGTTGTTCCTAAACCGCCAGAAGCCAAGGTGCTTCCTGTCTTTAGTGGGTTATCTGATGCGTAATACGCATAATTCACCTTTACTTTCTTGCCTATACTGCCTCTAATTTTAGAAGCAGATTGAATGGCTTTTTGATAATGCGCGCCTTCCATTTCCAAGCCGATCACATTCCAAGTTGATTCGTAAAAGAACTGCAAAATATCTTTATTCTGCAAGGATGTTCCTAAAACTGTGATCATAGCCCCTGTACATACGTTCACATCATCGTCTGCAAACATGGCCTTCTTTAAACGGTTTTTAAAGGGATAATTGTCTGCTGTGCCTTCAAAAATGTGCGCAGAAGGAATCATAATATCGCCCTTATCGCCTTCTAATATCCCCGCTTTACCCATGATGGATACCGACTCTACATTTAAGAAGTGCTTCTTGCCTTGATCACATTGATAAGGTTTTAGAAGCTCGTCCATGGTTTCGTAGGCTTGCTCGCCAAAGGCGTAATCCATAACCACGATTATTGGATGCAGGTTTTCTGCTGAGGTTGCGTCTGTTACAGCAGGAGTGTAGTCTGGATAAGACTCCAGATCAAAGATCTGCACATCGATATTGGTCCCGCTGCTGTCCTTAAGGTAGATCATTCCTTCTTGCTGCGCCTTTTTGTAAACCTTGGCCCTTGAGGTTTTACTTTCTTCTTTGCTGAGGGACTGATAGACCTCTAAGGCAGATTTTTTAGCGAATTCAGCGGGTAATGCACGTTTGGCGTAAAGCGTATTCATTACCGAATGCATATTTGCGCTAATGATATGAATTGGACGCTTGAGCCAATCGCGGCTAAAGAGTTCTTTTTTAATATTATCTGCCCACCTTTCTCCGTGAATGTGATGTCCGAGTCTTTCTCGTAAAACAGGTGAAAAAGTGATTAGGCGCTTGGTTTTATTCAGATGTTCGTCCAAGGCCAATTTACCGAGGTGATAAATGATGCTGATGAATCTATTTGGATTCTCCTTACAGCTAAAACTGCTGTAAATATTGTTCACCTCTTCGAAAGTGCGCCCGAGGATATTCGCAATATGTGTAATGGCGATCTCTTTGTCTACCTGGCTCAATTTTGCATTCTTAGCCACGGCTTCTTCCACCTTTTTCCAATCGCGAATGTATTCGCCCTCATCGTCTATAAGGACGCGCTCCATGATCTTGTGTGATTCGATGTACAAGAAGGTCAAGTGCGTCAAGATGTCGTAGATCTCTGAGCGGCCTCGAGTAACCTCGATATTCATTTGCTCCTTATCTATACGATAACAGTTTCTGCGGCGTTTTGCCGGAACTATAGGTTTAAAGTGCGAGTTAGCATAGCCTTCGTTACTGGTTAAGTTGATATAACTACATTCTTCTATACCATAGGGAAGCCTATCCATAACATACAACAAGCCATTGAGCTCTATCTTCTCATCTGCGATGGAGCCGTAGATCTCCGGCTGTAAGGTCAATAAGGAATCTCGAAGTGTTTCTCCAGAAACGCCCATGGGTTTGTAGAAACCACGGTTAAACAAGTGGCGCATGGTGATGTACATGCGTTCTATAGCCGCGGTACTTTCTTGGGCTCTTGTACGTTCTAGCGTTGGGTTAACTGCCATACCGATTTTGGGCCAAAGATACAGAAATTAGCCTTGCAGCCTCAATAAGGCGTCTGCTATTTTACGGTCATTCGATAGGCGAGGGATCTTATTCTGACCTCCCAATTTCCCTTCATGCTTCATATGAGCATTAAAACTGCCCGGTTTTAAGGGAGTAATAACCAAGGTTCGTAGGATAGAACCTTCTAAAAGATCCGCATAATAGGTGTTCTGTGCTTGTAGTTCTTGGTCCAGGCAGTGTGCAACGGCATTTAGATCCTCTGGCAATGCTTCTGCCTCTACCAACCACTCGTGATATGGCAGACCAGAGTCTGGATTGATCTGTGGGGCAACGGTAAACTCGTTGATCTTAAGGTCAAAAGTATCTATGGCCACCTTCATGGCCTGTTCCACCTCTTTGCCAATAACATGTTCGCCAAAGGCCGAAATAAAGTGTTTGATACGCCCAGAAACTATGACGCGATAAGGTTTTAGGCTGGTGAATTGTACCGTATCGCCTAAATTATAACCCCAAAGGCCGGCGGTAGTAGAGATGATCATCACATAGTTCACTCCCAATTCAACTTCCCACACGGGAATCCGTTTGGGGTTGTCTTCGAAGAACTCCTCCGCTTTAATAAACTCGTAGAATATCCCAGCATTTAACAGTAGCAGCATTCCCTGCTGATCTTGGCTGTCCTGATAGGCAAAAAACCCTTCCGAAGCCGGATACAGCTCTATACTGTGCACTTTTCTGCCAATAAGTTCTTCAAAACGCGCCTTGTATGGCGCAAAATTCACTCCGCCGTAAATAAAGAGCTTGAAATTCGGGAAGAGCTCGCCTACTGGCTTTCCACCTTTAGCGATTAAACGTTCAAAATACATCTGCACCCAAGATGGAATACCGCTAATAACGCGCATATCTTCGGGTAGGGTTTCCGCAACTATGGCATCGACCTTGGTTTCCCAGTCGTCTATGCAATTGGTCTCCCAGCTTGGCATGCGGTTCTTTTGTAAATAAGAGGGCACATAATGGGCTACTATCCCCGAAAGTCGTCCCGTTTGTATACCGTTCTTGGTTGCCATTTCTGGGCTGCCCTGCAAGAAGATCATTTTACCATCCACAAAGTCTGCTTTTCCGGTCTCTGCGATATAACAAAGAATGGCGTTTCTTGCAGCCTTAATGTGCTCGGGCATAGAGACTTTGGTGATCGGAATATATTTTGCTCCGGAGGTGGTACCAGAGGTCTTGGCAAAATAGAGCGGCTTTCCGGGCCAGAGTACATCCGCCTCACCGGCCACCACTCGATCAACATAAGTTCGCAGGGCTTCGTAGTCTCTAACGGGTACCTTGGCAGCAAATTCGCGGTGATCCTGTATGTTCTCAAAATCATGATCGCGTCCAAAAGCTGTTCCCTTGGCCGATTCCAATAGGTTTTTCAAAACCTTCATTTGGTATTGCCTTGGTGCCGCAGACCATCGGTTTATGTCTCGTTTTACCTTTTTGGCAAGTAATTTTGCTGCAAATGATTTTAACGACATAGGGCCTTAGTCAAAGTCTATGAATTGAGAAGGATCAATGGGGTATCCATCACTCCAAAGTTCAAAATGTAAATGCGGTCCTGTAGAGAGTTCTCCAGTATTACCCACTATTCCAATTACTTCACCAGAACTCACCAGGTCTCCCTGCTGCTTACTCAAAGAGGAGTTGTGCTTATAGGCGGAGATCAAATTGTTCCCGTGATCGATTATCATTACATAACCTGTATCTGTTGTCCAACTGGCAAAGATCACCGTGCCGTCTGCAACTGCCTTAACGGGGGCATCTTTGGCGGCAACGATATCTACAGCAAAGTGCTTGGCATTAGGGTCATAAGCATCTGTAAGGGTTCCGTTCACTGGAGGGAAGAGCACAAAGTTCTTTTTGTTATCTGCCTCAAAAATGTTGTACTTGTCTTCTTGTTCTACTTGATCGCGCAGCAGTGAATCTGCCTTAGAAGCGTGTAAGTTCACCTCAGAGAGATCTACCTTGGCTGCCTCAATAATAGAATCCCTATTAAAATCCACCGAAGTTACATCGCCACTCAACACCCGTCTTATCGAAGCAATGTACTGCTCGTTCATGGCAACTACCTGTTGCAAGGAGTCTGTGGTATAGGCCAAAGAGGTGGCCTTGTTCTTTAAGGCTGTAGACGAATAGCCCGGAATGTACTCTCGCAAGGGTGTGAATGCGATGATCAAAGTGGTGATCCCTATGAGAAAAACCGCAAACAAAGTAGAGAATACAAAAACGTTTAGTCGATTCAGTTTAAAAGAGAATCGTTCTTCAAAGGTGTCGTCGTTGAGCACTACCAGTCGGTATTTGTACAACAACTTGCGCGAAATTCGCTGTCTTCTTGATTCTTTCTTGTTCATAAATCGGACCCTTACCGACAAAGATAATTAAACAGTGCTACCCGGTGCTAAAGTTGGTATAAAAACGTTTTTTCTGACGAATTCTTGTTACATTTGTTCAATAATACAAAGACTATGAACGCACTTTTCATTCCAATGGCAATCGGTTGGCCTCAAATAGTTTTGATCGCAGTAGTGGTATTGCTGCTTTTTGGTGGCCGTAAGATCCCAGAACTCATGCGTGGATTAGGAAGCGGAATCAAAGAATTCAAAGACGCCTCTAAAGAGGACGATTCCAATAAAAAGATAGAAGAATAATCCCGAGAAGATATATAGAAAAGCCGCTTTGAAAGCGGCTTTTTTTATGACTTGTCGGCAAACTTCAGCGACTTTAATATCGCTTCTAGTTCAAACTGGTAATCTCGCTTGTCTATAGAAGGAGCAAAGGTGAATCCTTCAACGATCAGATAACGATTGTTGGCCTCGTCTCTAATGGCGTAGTTCACAAAAGGTCCGGCCATCCACTTATCACGCACTTCCCAAGTACCCTTGGTCTCGTAAGCGAACCGGCCATCGATCTCAGCTTCAAAGATAAAAGGAGCGTAGGCCTCCTCGGTAATAAAACGTCCGCCTTCATCTACAGTAACATTATCGCCACCAATGGAATCGCGGAGTTTAATAATGTCATTAATTACCTCTCCCTGCGGATCTATAGCGTCCAAGCCTACTTCGTAAACAATGATATTCATGCTGCCGGTTCGAATGTCCTTGCGGATCCAAAAGAAATTGTCTTCTTGTTTGGCCAAGCGGTAAGCCGTAGGGATTAGCATATTGACCCCCATCTTTTCTTGCAATGGGGCCGTGTTCATTAACGATTTATTGATTCTTCGCTGTTTTTCCGTGATCTCCGTTGCCTTTATAGCAGCAATGATATCTCCCGATTTTTCATTGAGTTGGGCGATTAGCGCATCCTTATCTGGAGCTCCAACAAAAACACCTAGTTGGGGTTTGGCATAAGGGTTCTTGGCGTAGCGCACATAAGTGCTGTCAGATTGTGTGAACTGCACAAAGGTACGGTTGTACTTGGCAAAACCAGAGAAAGCAGATGGTGGGATCTGATTCATGTTGAACATCGGTTCGTCTTGTGGAAGTCCGTCTACAGGCGCGGCAAATACCGAACGCACTGCTTCCCCTACTCGGCCCTCCCAAAGCTCATTAGACATCACGATCTGCAGGTTGTTGATATTTCCGTTAGATTCCGCATAGATGCGAGCTGATTCCTTATCTGAATTTGTGCAAGAGGCTAAAACCAACAGCCCCACTAATGCTAAAAAGTATCGTATTCTCATTGTTTGATTTTTTTACCCCTTGGAGACTTTAAGCTTCATTCCGGGTTTTAATGCAGTACCGCTAATATCGTTCCAAGATTTGATGTTTTCCACGCTAACTCCAGGAAATTTTTGCGCTATGCTCCAGAGCGAGTCTCCTTGCTTTACGGTGTAAACCTTTGCGCCTTGACTATTGGTCTGTGTAGTGGTAGTCGACGAAGCCCTTGATCTGCCTGGGTTTCTGGGGTAAATGGTTAGTCTTTGCCCAACCCTTAAATTGTCTCCTCTAAGGTTGTTCCAGCGCCTTATTTGCGAAACACGAACCCCGTATTTTTTTGCAATTTTTCCTAAATAATCCCCGCTTCGGACGCGATATCTGATCTTGGCATCTTGTGCTACAAATTGGGGCAATGGTTTTTCTCGTTGTGCGATCTCTTGAGTTGCTAGGCCGTAAATAGCGTCTTCGTTCGCAACAAATGGACCCACCGCTTGAACAGGCAATCGCAAGACATAGTTTTCATCCTTTACCACTGGAATAATGCCTAAGAAATAGCTCGGATTTAGGAACTGCAATTGTTCCACGGGAACATTGGTGTATCGAGATACTTGTTCCAAAGTAATGAGCTGCTTTACCTTGATAGTGTCTGTGGCAATATAGGGTGTACTTGGCAAGGTTGGTTTAAACCCGTGCTCTTCGGCATATTCAAACAGATACATTGTAGCTAAAAAGCTCGGCAGATAACCTGCGGTTTCTCGCGGCAAATTATTTCTGATATTCCAATAATTGGTATAGCCACCTGATCTGCGGATGGCCTTAGAAACATTACCAGGGCCGGAATTATACGCTGCAAGTGCCAAGTCCCAATCTTCAAAGGAATTGTAAAGACTCTTCAAATATTTACAAGCCGCTTCTGTGGCCATTAAAGGATCCGAGCGTTCGTCTACATAGGAACTCACATCCAAACCGTAAATCTTGCCGGTTGTGAACATGAACTGCCACAAGCCAGTAGCTCCTACACGTGACTTTGCAGTAGGGTCTAAGGCAGATTCTACTATGGCGAGATACTTGAGTTCTAGCGGGATTTCATGGCGATTAAGCGCCTCCTCGAACATGGGGAAGTAATAATTGCTGCGCGCCATAAGCTTGCCCATAGATCTGCGTCTGTTCTTTAAATAGTATTTGATGACGCTTTCTAGCTGCGGATTGTATTCTACATTGAACGGCGTTTTGGCGTCTATGGCCTTTAGGCGTTCTTTAAGCAATTCTGTGGGAAGCTCTTCGTATTCGACAGGTTCGTAGTCGAGGTCGGTAATGGTGGTATAAAGCTCTTCGTAAAGCGTGTTGTTAGAAAGTTCGCTCAACCATAAGCTGTCCATTTTACTGGCTAAAGGGTCGTCCTTTAGGTCAAAAATAACAGAGTCTTTTGTCACCGTGGCGAATTCCACGCTGCTAAAATCTCCCTGATTCACGGCAGTTACCAGGGTGTCTACTACTTGAATGGTGTCTCTTGGCAACTGGCCTTGAACACCGCTATTCTCTTGTGCGCTCAGTCTTGCATCCGCGCCCAAAATCAGCAACAAAAAAGATAGAATAAGGGCTCTCATATCATCGTGCAAAATAAGTATTCGCGCTGGCAAACACAATTGTTTAACGTTTCTTTGCCGCCCTATAATATAAAACCCGCCTAATTGGCGGGTTTTTGATCGGTTCTTGTGTTTATCTGATGATCAGTTTCCGTGTGGCTGAACTGCTGTCAGAGACTACCTGAAGTAAATACATCCCAGACGGTAAGTTGGCACTTAGCGCTTTAGGGCCTGCACTTCCAGACAGATCAAAAGAAGCAACCTGCTTTCCAGTAATATCATAGATTATTGCCGACTGCAACTGCTCGCGTCCTTGATAATCCAGTGTAAATTCTCCCTGAGATGGATTTGGGCTTATGGTCAAGCCATTTTCAAGATCGAATTCATCTACATTGAGGCCATCGTCAACAATAAAAGACATATTATCTATCATGGTCTTGCCCGGACCCGTACCCGGTTCAGGAATTATTGCCGTAACTCTTATCCGCGCATCCATGCCCTCTACACCAGAGAGTAATCCGCTAACATCAATGGACTCCGAATAATTAACACTCAATAGACCGGAACCAATAAAGCTGTCTGTCCAGATATTAGATAAGGGTGTGCCATCCATTCTGTAAACGTCAATACGCAATTCACGAGGTGCGGTAATTGGGCTTCCTAAACTAAAATCGAACTCCGCAGTAAAATCAAATGAAAAAGTTGCAGCCACAATGGTGCTCGGAATACTTACAACCTGCTCTAATATCCATTCGGTATTGTCAATATTAGAGTCGAAAGAGGTAAATGCCGCAAAAGCTCCGTCCGAGGGCAATATGTCTGTAAGACAACAACAAAGATCTACGGAATCTGACTGTATCCGCCAATTTTCATTACAGGTGAATGGGCCTGCGTCTACGCCATTAACAGCATCGATGGTCCAGGGAGCTGCGGTCCCGTCCTCAAAACTGCCATTGCTTAATAATTCAACTTGCGCTGTTGAAAGGTTTACAGCTGCCATTGCAGCCAAGAGAAGTAGTGCTTTTTTCATAGTATCTCAAGATTGGTTATTACTAACTAGTCTCAAGATATTAAAAAGGTTGCTTATAAAACAGTTAATCTAAAATTGCAGCAACTCCAGGCAGCGTTTTACCCTCTAGCATTTCTAGCATTGCGCCTCCGCCAGTAGAGACGTAGCTCATGCCTTCTGCCAAACCGAATTGCTTGGCTGCCGCCACAGAATCTCCCCCGCCAACAAGAGAAAAGGCCCCATTTTCAGTGGCCGCGACTATGGCCTCTCCAAGAGAAATAGTGCCATTTGCAAAGCTTTCCATTTCAAAAACTCCAACCGGCCCGTTCCAAAGTATGGTTTTAGATTGAGACACTACTTTAGCAAAGGCTTCGCGTGTATCAGGACCTGCATCTAAGCCCATCCAGTTGTATGGAATTTCATTGATAGGACACACCTGAGTGTTGGCGTCGTTTGCAAATCCATCCGCAGCTAATACATCCGTAGGCAAATGAACCTGAACCCCTTTGGCTTCTGCTTGTTTTAGAATATCTAGAGCGAGTTCCATTTTGTCGTCTTCTACCAAAGAATCTCCAATAGAACCTCCTTGTGCTTTGATGAAGGTAAAGGTCATTCCCCCACCGATGATCAGGTGGTCAACCTTGTCTAAAATATTTTCGATGATGGTGATTTTTGACGATACTTTTGCCCCTCCTAAAATAGCTGTTACCGGCTTTTCTGAATTGTTTAAAACCTTGTCTACACTGGCTATTTCCTTGGCCAAAAGGAGCCCAAAACACTTGTGATCTGGAAAGAATTGCGCAATTACCGCTGTAGACGCGTGTGCTCTGTGCGCAGTTCCGAAAGCATCATTTACGTAGACATCTCCCAAGCTGGCTAATGCTTTAGCAAAGGCCTCATCTCCCGCTGTCTCTTCTGGATGATATCTCAAATTCTCCAAAAGCAAAATCTCTCCAGGCTCAAGCTCTGCCGCTGCGGCCTCTGCTGCCGACCCAACGCAATCGTCAACGAATTTTACATTTACCCCGAGTAAATCGCTTGCTGTTCCTACAATATGTTTTAGCGAGAATTCTTCTTGACAGCCTTTGGGTCGTCCCAAATGTGACATCAGTATACAGCTGCCACCGGCCTCCAATATTTCAATAATAGTAGGTTTTGCAGCTTCTATCCGAGTGGTGTCGGTCACTTGGAATTCATCGTTTAGCGGAACGTTAAAATCTACACGGATCACCGCTTTTTTGTTACTAAAATCAATGTCGGCTAATGTTTTCAAGAGTACTGTGTCTTTAGATTAATCAAAAGTTTGAAATGCGGGCAAGGCATAGGGAAGACTGCCTTTTTTACGGCTGTAAATATAGCAGATTTTGAGGTGTTTATATCCTGTCAAAACGTTTATCTTTAGGCCATGCTTTTTAAAGATGTTTTGGGTCATAATCACCTGGTCTCCCATTTGCAGGTTTCTGCGGAGCAAGGTCGGGTGCCACACGCCCAATTATTTGTTGGTCCGAGTGGTGTAGGTGTCTTGCCGGTAGCTTTAGAATATGCGGCTAAGCTATTGTCAATGAACGACTTAGACAACCAAAATGCTGTGATTGAGCGCGTTAGACAGCTCCAGCATCCAGACCTGCATTTTGTGTTTCCTGTAGCGACCACTGCGGAGGTAAAAAAGCATCCTGTTTCCGATCTGTTTTTAGATTCATGGCGGAGTTTTGTCGCTGAGAACCCTTACGGCAGTCTGTTCGAATGGTATCAACACATTGGAATTGAAAATAAGCAGGGGCGCATTGGCGTAGACGAAGCCCAAGACATGGTCAAAAAGCTTTCTTTAAAGGCGCACCAAGGAGGTTATAAGGTAATGATCGTTTGGATGGCCGAAAAGATGAACACGGAATGTGCCAACAAGATCCTTAAGTTGGTAGAAGAGCCTCCTGCAGATTCTGTACTGATCTTGATTGCCGAGAATGACGAACAGATCATTGGCACAATACGTTCACGTTGTCAAAAATTGAACTTCCCTTTACTTCCGCAAGAAGCCATTGCAACAGGTTTACAAAACAAGTTTGATCTTGAGACTGCTACAGCTCAAGCTCTGGCTAAACGCGCTGAGGGTGATTTTAGCAAGGCCGTACATCTTCATCTTCACGACGGCGATAATGTCACCTTTGAGCGTTGGTTTCTGTATTGGGTTCGAACGGCTTTTAAAGCAAAAGGAAATAAAATGGCCATCAATGATCTGCTTGCTTGGAGCGAAGAAGTGGCAGCCAGTGGTAGAGAAACTCAAAAACAATTTCTAGCCTTTTGCACAGAATTCTTTAGAGATGCGATGCTGATCAATTACGGCGCACAAGAAATCGTATACTATATTCCGGAGAGTCCAGACTTTGATCTTCACAAATTCGCTCCCTTTATTCACGAAGGCAATATTCAAGAAATAATCGCCAACATTTCTTCTGCTTTATATCATATTGAGCGTAACGGAAATCCGAAGATCATCTTCTCCGATCTGGCCATTTCACTTACTCGTTTGATCCACAAAAAAGCATCATAAGCAAAGCTTATCGCTTTTTTAAACTTTCATAGTTCACACTTATAAATAATGGCTTCAAATAAGCCGTTTTAAGCACGTTTTAAGTTTTAGCCTAGTATATGGGCATTTATGGCGAAGAAAGCTATTTAGGGGCTATCTATAGGTAAATTAGCGCTTCCGGAGCACATAAATGAGAGAAGAAAACTCTCCACTGCTCCAAGCGGCCATATTTGAACGCAAACCATTAAAGAAAGCTCGGATCAAATTAGATTTTCCATTTCGGTATTTCTCTGAAAGCAAACTCACATAAAATGAATCGAAGACCATGGGTTTAATATCCTCGACAAAGAAATGATGATTGGTCAATTCTAAAATGCTCTTTTTTGAAAAGTGCCATAAATGTCTAGGCACATCGTAAGCCGCCCAATCGGATTGGTAGTGTTTAGCATCCCAACTTTTAAAATTAGGAACGGCAATTATTAAAATCCCCTGCTCTTCGAGTTGGGTGTGAATCCACTTGAGATATTCTTTCGGATCTGGTAAATGTTCTAAGACATGCCACAAGCTAATCGCGGTCGGTTTTGGAATTAATCCGCCAGGGCGCTCCTTAAAAAGATCCAGATCTTTTGCTTTGGCCAAAGCTCTCGCAGACGAATTGGTTTCGATTCCCGAAACTGACCAACCACGTTTTTTTGCATAAAGCAAAAAGTCTCCTGTACCAGCACCTATATCTAAGAGCACTTTTTTGCCGACAACATGAGATTCGACCAAATTCATCTTGGAACGCACAGACCAATATTTGACCATTTGATAGATCCTGTCTACAAATGATCTTTTCGCATCGGTGTGTGAAATATAGTTCTCGCTCTCGTAATACTTTGCTAGTTCCTCTGGAACAGGATCGGTATATAACATGTCGAGCTCCTCGTCGTGAAGTAAGTTAAATAGCTCTCCACTTAAGAAGTGATCTTTGACTTGCAATTTTGTTTTTAAGTCCGATCTGTTTTTGTTCATGTGCAGATGTTCCACGTGGAACATTTAAAATTATCGGCCCATATAAACGAGCAAAACCGAAATATCATTCGGAGAAACTCCGCTTATTCGAGATGCCTGAGAAATGGTTGTTGGGCGAATTGTAGATAGCTTTTCTTTAGCCTCAAAAGACAAAGACTTAAGTTTAGAATAATCGAAATTATCTGGAATACTGATCCCCTCTAAGCGATTAAGTTTGTCTGCATTGCTTTTCTCTTTTTCGATATATCCCGCATACTTCACTTGGATCTCGGTTTGCTCCAGAACCTCATCGCTAAGTTGATTGTCGTGGATATAATCAAAGACCGCAGGGATCTTTTTCATATCGTCCATAGTGATCCTTGGACGCGAGAACATACGTACCATTTTATCGCTTTGCTTAACGGTAGCACTCTCTTTAGATTCCAAGATAGGATTGGCTAATTCCGGACTTACGCTTGTGGTTTTAAAGAAGTGAATAAAAGCGTCTGACTCGGCCTGTTTCTTCTCCATATTCACCAAGCGCTCTTTGGATGCCAGTCCTATCTCATAAGATTTTGGAGTAAGCCTAAAGTCCGCATTATCTTGTCTAAGCAGCGTTCTGTATTCTGCTCTAGAGGTAAACATACGATACGGCTCTTCTGTTCCTTTGGTGATCAAATCGTCAATCAATACACCGATATAGGCTTCACTTCTTTTAAGGATAAAAGGATCTTTTTCCTGCACTTTTAGGTGCGCATTTATACCCGCCATTAAACCTTGTGAACCCGCTTCTTCATAGCCTGTTGTTCCGTTGATCTGGCCGGCAAAGAACAAGCCCGAAACCAATTTTGTCTCTAGGGTATGCTTTAATTGAGTAGGTGGAAAATAATCATACTCGATAGCGTAACCTGGTCTAAAAAATTTCACATTTTCAAAACCAGCCACAGAACGCAAAGCTTTAAATTGAACTTCTTCTGGCAAAGAAGTAGAAAAACCATTTACGTAATATTCTACCGTATGCCATCCTTCTGGTTCTACAAAAAGTTGGTGTCTATCTTTATCTGCAAAACGGTGGATCTTATCTTCTATAGAAGGACAATATCTGGGCCCAATACTTTTTATTCTACCATTGAACATGGGTGATCTGTCAAAGCCTTCGCGTAGCAAATTATGCACCTCTGGACTCGTGTAGGTCATATGGCAAGACCGCTGTTTTGTGAGCGGTTTTATCTCTGGTAAATATGAAAACTTAGCAGGATCTTCATCTCCTGGTTGTTCAAGCATTTTTGAAAAATCCAAAGATCGGCCGTCAACTCGAGGTGGTGTTCCGGTCTTCATTCGGCCTGCGTCGAAACCAAGATCAACCAAATCTTTTGTTATTCCCACTGCTGCGCGTTCACCAGCTCGTCCTCCTCCAAATTGTTTCTCGCCAATATGGATTAGGCCGTTTAGAAAGGTGCCGTTAGTTAGTACTACAGCTTTTGCTCGTACTTCGATTCCAAGACTTGTTCTAACACCCGCTATTCTATCGCCTTCCACAATTAGACCAGAAACCATTTCCTGGTAGAAATCCAGATTCGGTGTTTGTTCCAATAGCGCTCTCCACTCCGCAGCAAACAACATCCGATCACTCTGAACTCTTGGGCTCCACATAGCAGGCCCTTTTGATTTATTGAGCATCTTGAACTGGATAGCAGTCTTATCACTAACAATACCACTGTAGCCTCCAAGGGCGTCTATCTCTCGAACAATTTGTCCCTTAGCAATACCGCCCATAGCAGGGTTACAACTCATTTGAGCTATATTCTGCAAATTCATGGTGATCAACAAAGTCTTTGACCCCATATTAGCGGCAGCAGCGGCAGCCTCGGATCCGGCATGTCCTGCTCCAACAACTATTACATCATAAGATTCAGCAAACATAAGCGCTTTATTGTTCCACGTGGAACATTAAATTTCTACGCGGCAAAGATACTACATAAAAGATTACCGGAAAAGCTTGAAATTCATCTTTATCTTACTGATTTTCAAACAGTTGGATAGCTTCTTCTTCGGCATGACGCATCTTTTTCGCTTCGGATTCTGTTTTATCCTTAAAACCAATACAGTGAAGGACTCCGTGCGCCATTACTCTGCATAACTCCTGCTTATAAGTAACATTGAAATCCTTAGCATTATCCTCAATGCGCTCTAACGATATAAGAATATCTGCGGAGACCTTCTTACCGAATGTGTAGTCGAAAGTGATTATATCTGTAAGGGTGTCATGATTCAAATACTGCTGATTGATCTCCAGTAAATAATCATCATTGCAAAACAGATAAGAAATATCACCGGCATTATAACCGTGCTTTGCGCACAATTCTTCTAACCAAGGTGTGACCTTTTCCCAAGACAGGATCTCATGGTCGGTTCTGTTCTCAAAGTTGATGTTATCCATCGTTTCCTTTAAAGTACTCTTGTACGCGCTTTTTATAATCGCGCTTCATAGGTAAGGCTTCTCGGTTAAGAATTTCTGTAGTATTGAAGTATTTCTTAACATCTAAACTAGAAGGTAACAAGGGGTTTGTATAATCCCTTTTGTTGGTCTCAGACTCTCTGCGTTGTTCCTGTCCCTGCTCAAAAGTCGCCTCATCTAACTTAAGCATCTCGTACTTGAGCTCTGTCATTTTTTGCAAAGTTCGCTCATTGAAACCTTTTTCCAAAAGCTCCTCTTCTATCTCTTCCATTTTCTTGAGAATATCTCCTCCGGAGCCTTTAAGGCCCTCCTCTCCCATTTTATCCTCTAACTGCTTCCGCAGCATTTGTTGTTCCTGATAGATTCTAAAGAGCTCACCATTTAAGTCCTCGTCTGAGCTGCCATTGCTTTCTCCATTTCCATTATTAGAGCCTTGACCTTCGCCTTGACCCTCTCCTTCTCCTTGGCCTTCGCCCTCGCCTTCTCCTTGACCTTGGCCTTCGCCTTCGCCCTCACCTTCTTGACCTTGTTTCATGCCTTGTTGCATTTGCTCATTTAGGCTTTCCTGCGTCTTAATGATGTCTGGTAATTGGAAACCTCTTCCCTGGCTACCCGAACCAGAGCCAGCACCCATCATCATCTGATTCTGCATGCTGTTTAAAGCATCGCTTAAAAGTACCGCCAGGTCATTAGCGCCTGTAACTGTATACTGCTGACTAGTCACTCCCATCATTACGCGGTTCTCGGCCAAACGCTCTAAAGACTTTTCTATGTTGAAAGAGACATCGGTAAGCAACTCATTTATGCTATTGCCTATCATGGGTTGTCTAAGCGCCAAGGCAAAGATCGAGTCGTCTATATGCTCAAAGTGCTGCTTTAAATTGTTCTGCGTTTTGAGCTTGGTAGAAAAAATAGCGCTGTTGTAATCTATGCGCTTAAAGTCTTCCATCAAGGCTTCCTGCTCAAAGGAGAACAACACCAAATTATCTAAGATCTGTCGCAACATGTCAATGTCTTCTTCCATGCCCTCCATGGAAGCGCCCGCCATTTGCTGTTGCATTTGCTGGCCCATTTCTTGCATTTTCTGCCCTGCTTTCTGTTGCTTCGGACTGGCCTGCTGCTGGTCGTTGTTCTTTAGGTCTTCTGTAGCGTTCTGCTGGTCTTCTTGTACTTGCTTCTCTCCGGTTATATCTTGAGGAATAGGCATAGGCTCCTTGAGTTCCTCGTTCTCCTTTCTGAGGTCTTCTAATTGCTTTTTGAGTTCTTCAAAAGCTTCGTTGAGTTTCTCTTGCTCTTCTTGAGTGTTCTCTTCGGAGGGAGCTTGGCTCAATTCCTCTTGTTTCTTGCCGAGCTCTTGCAGATCGTTAGCAATTTTCTGCGCTTTCTGAGACACATAATAACGCTTGGTCAACTCTAAGAGCTGTTCCAGATTCTTCTCCTGATTCTTATTGTTCTTGGCTAAACGCTCCAATTTTTCAGACAGCTCTTCTTTGTTGATCTTGTCTTGAAGCTCTTGCAGCTCTTTGAGCAACTCTTCGTTCTTCTCTAACATCTCCTCATTTTCCTTGAGGCGTTCTTTAAGCTGTTCTTTATACGGGTCTTCTTCGTCTTTTTGAAAATCTTCGAGATTGTTTTCCAATTGCTTCGAAAACTTTTTCATGAGCTCGTCTTGCTGCTCCTGCCGCTTAAAGAAATTCTCCAGCTTCTTCTTGTCATTCCAGTTCAGGTTGGCCTTTTCCTTTTGAGTTTTAGCCAACTCCTTGAGCAGCGCCTCGCGCTCCTTCATGTCCTTAAGAGTCTCGTCTAGATTGTCTATGGTCTCTTCTTGCTGTTCGAGCTGCTTGTCTTCGGTCTCAGAATCTGTCAAAACTCGGTAGGAGTAAATGCCGCTCTTGCTACTCTTTCCTCCGCGTAAACCATCGTTGTCAAAAACCTCGAAATAGTATTCGTAGGCCACGCCTTTTTCTAGATTCAATTGTCCGGGAAAGGTCGCTACAAATTGGTCAAACGTGCCCTTGTTAATAGGCAGATCCTCTCGAACAGCCTTGTTCTCTTCACCACTGGGATAGTAGACCAATTCCAGTTTCTTTAAGCCATAATCATCAGAAATACGTCCTAAAAAGTAGGTGATCTGATCGTCTATACTGTCTTTTTGGGTGCTGAGCTGAATATTCGGGTATTCGTCCTTAACAACGCTTATATTGAAATTCAGATTCTCGTATTCTTTGAGTCTTGCGTTAGAAGTGGTAATGGCGTAATCCAAGTCGTTAAATAGTCTTAGATCCTTGCTAAAAGCGCCAGAATCTCCCTCAAAAACATAAGTGCTGTCTTTGGTTTTAAGCAGGGCTTGCTCTGTCTTAACCGTTTGTAATTTCCAACTTACAGTGGTTCCTTCTGGAACGGTCGCGTTCCCAGAATTATTCAGAACCTCGTCTGGCTTCCCCGTGTAAGCGGGATAATCCAAGGCCATCTCCATGGCAACCAAAGTAGGAACCTCCACCACTTTTAAAGTGAAAGGAATGGAATTCACGGAATTTGCGCTAAGGCGAAACTCAATGTCGGTGTTGGGTCTTTTAAACTCGTATTGAAAAAGACCGGGGCCTACAGGTTTCATCAAAAATCGTTGGCCACCATAGGTCAAATAAGCTGTTTCTGGCATCACCTCACCGGAGGTGGCGACGCGCAACATAAAGGGCTGATGTTGTATAGCCTCTAAGGATTCGTTCTCTAAAAAGAAGGCAAAGGGTGCTGGTGGCTCATAGGCCGTATCGTAATTTACAACCCGCTTATACGAATCTGTAAAAAGATCCTTCCCGCCCAAAACACTGATCACCACAAAGAGTAAAACGGGAATGGCCACGTATTTTAAATAAGGTAAATTCCCTGCGTAATTTATGGCGCGTTTAAAGGGTATGGGCTCTAACTCTGCCGCTTTCTGGTCTATGCTCGCTGCCAGGAGTTCAGACTCCCTTTGGTTTTGATTGAGTTGGATCACGTTGAGCAATTTATCACTCACCTCCGGGAAGTGACTCCCGATGATCTTAGAAGCCTCCTCGTGACTTATCCCTTTTTGTAACTGGAACAAGCGCGCTAGTGGAGTTGCGATAAATCGCACAAAAAGCATTACCTCTACGGCTACAAAAGCCCAGAACAAAATGGCGCGCCCCGTAGAGTCCAACCATAAGAAATGCTCCACCAAAAGTGTGACTAGCAGATAGAGCAAACCCGCTGCTAGAAACAACAAACTACCCTTTATAAGGGCATTGGTGTAGTATTTTTTAATAAATTGTTCCAGCTTTTGCTGGATGATCACAAAGGTGCTCATAAGGCGCTATTACAGGCTTGTAAACTTCTAAATTACGATTTTATTTGCCAGATCGATCTGATTTAACAGTCGTTTAAGGAAGCAGCAAAGACCGTACCCAATCCGCAGTAAGCAAGACAAACCCACAACTTATGTTACAAGATCTCAAATACCTCTCTGCATTTTCCATTCCGGCAGTGGCTATTTTTTCTCTTTGGATGGGAGAAAGCTGGGCCTATTTTACGCCCGTTTTTGCCTTTGTGCTTATCCCTATCATGGAATTATTGCTCCCTGTAAACACCGAAAATCTAGATAAAGAAACCGCCGATTCCAAGTTAAAGAATAAGTTCTTTGATGTGCTCTTATATCTGAATCTGCCTATCGTTTACGGAATAATCGGATATTTCTTGTGGAGTTTGTCTTGGGCCAACTACAGCACCTCCGCCATTATTGGTTATACCTTTTCTGTGGGGATTGTGCTGGGTGCCAATGGCATTAATGTAGCCCATGAGCTGGGCCACAGAAAAACAGCTTGGGAACGTACTTTAAGTAAAATACTCTTGTTGCCGGCCCAGTATATGCACTTCTACATAGAACACAATTTTGGACATCATTTGCATGCAGCTACAGAAAATGATCCTGCATCTGCAGCCTACAACCAATCGGTATACTCCTTCTGGTTCACCTCTACAACAAGGCAGTATCGCAACGCTTGGCAAATTCAAAAGCGCCTGCTTAAGGCAGAAAATTTGAGCTTTTATAGCCTCAAGAACGATATGTTCTGGTATTTGCTTTTACAACTCGCCTATTTTGGTGTGTGCTTTGCCTTTTTTGGGCCGATGGGACTTTTGCTGGCCGCCGTTATAGCCCTTATTGGGATACTTCTCTTAGAAACCATCAACTATATTGAACATTACGGATTGCGTCGCGCAAAAACCAAAAGCGGTCGCTATGAAAGGGTGTCAGAGATCCACTCCTGGAACTCAAACCACGTATTGGGGCGTGTAATTCTCTATGAACTCACCCGTCACAGCGACCACCATTACAAAGCCAGTAAAAAATACCAAGTATTGGAGTATCACGAAGTAAGTCCACAGTTGCCCTTTGGCTACCCGACCTCTATGGTATTAGCTATGGTTCCGCCGCTATGGTTCTCCATTATGAACAAACGCGTTCCTAAAGAAATGGTGGCGCTGCAAACAGCCGCTTAAGCGTTTAGATTTACTGTAGTCTGCCATAGTCATTCGGGCAATAAAACGTAAATTTGCGACCAAATTTGCCAGTTATGAGTAATGCTGTTCGCGTACGTTTTGCACCAAGCCCTACAGGCCCTTTACATATTGGAGGTGTCCGCACCGCCCTATTCAATTATTTGTTCGCTAAAAAACATGGTGGGACCTTTGTGCTCCGCATAGAAGATACCGACCAAACCCGTTATGTGCCGGGCGCAGAAGATTATATTATCGAGGCATTGAACTGGCTCAACATACCTTTTGACGAAGGCCCGGGAAAAGACGGCGGCTTTGGCCCTTACCGACAAAGTGAACGCAAGGCAAGCTATAAGCAATATGCAGATCAGCTCATTGCTTCAGGTCATGCCTATTACGCATTTGACACACCAGAGGCCTTGAATGACTTAAGAGCACAGGCCGAAGCCAACAAAGAAACCTTTAGCTACGGTTGGGCAAATAGAGACAACCTAGACAACAGCTTGGGTCTTTCAGAGGCTGACCTGCAAGAGCGTCTGGCATCTGGTCTTCCGTTTGTGATCCGTTTTAAAACGCCCGCGGACGAAACCCTTACACTTAAGGATATTATCCGCGGAGAAGTAAAGGTGCATACCTCTACCCTAGATGATAAAGTACTTTTTAAAAGCGACGGAATGCCTACCTATCATCTGGCCAATATTGTAGACGATCACTTAATGGAGATCACGCATGTAATTCGAGGTGAAGAATGGTTGCCCTCTTTAGCTTTGCACCATTTATTATACCGCTCTATGGGTTGGGATGCGCCAGAATTTGCTCACTTACCGCTAATTATGAAGCCGGTTGGAAAAGGAAAACTCTCTAAGCGTGACGGTGATAAAATGGGCTTCCCGGTATTCCCACTGCAGTGGAATCCACAAGAAGGAGCCTCTTCTGCTGGCTACAGAGAAGACGGTTATTTACCAGAGGCAGTAGTGAATATGTTGGCCCTTTTGGGTTGGAACCCAGGAACCGAACAAGAGATCTTCTCTTTGGAGGAACTAGTTGCTGCCTTTGACTTAGAGCGCGTAAACAAAGCTGGAGCTAAATTCGATCCGGAAAAAACCAAATGGTTTCAAACCCATTATATTCAGCAGCGCTCTGATGAGCAACTCGCTGAGGCCTTTGGAGAATTCCTAGCCGCCAAGAATATTAGCACTGCCATGGACCTAACTCCTGTGGTGGCTTCCTTAAAAGAACGCATCACTTTTACAGAAGATCTTTGGACCCTGGGTTCCTTCTTTTTTGTGGCTCCGGATGCTTACGATGAAAAAGCGGCTAAAAAGGCCTTTAAAGAAGACACGCCGGCCATTATGCGAAAGGTGGTCGGGCTACTCAATGAAGTAGAAGATTTTACTGCTGAGCATGCCGCTGCTACTGTAAAAGGCTGGATCCAAAGTCAAGAAATGGGCTTTGGCAAAGTAATGATGCCTTTGCGGCTGAGCTTGGTAGGTTCCCTACAAGGCCCGGATGTCTTTGAAATTGCCGCACTGCTCGGTAAAGCGGAGACCATCAAACGCATTGAGGCGGCTATAGCCTATATGTCCTAGAAATAAATGATCCCTCTTACAGCCAAGAGGTTGTTATTTCCTTTAAGATCGCTCAACTCCGGATTGGTTCCGTTGAGCGCGTTCAACGTATTGGTTAGCCCGCGCATGTATAGCAGGCTGATTCTAAAAGGTTCTATTCCGAAGGTCAAACCTCCAACGATTCTAAAATCGATAGTAGAAAGGTCTCTAAGGTCTTGTACTCGAGTTAGTGTATAACCCGCCACTAGGTTGTTCTGCTGACTCTCTTCTGCTGGTTTGAATTTACCTTGAACTGCAATGGCCGGACCAGCCTCCACACTGAGATGATGTCTAAAGATATTGTAACTGGCCAGGAACTGTAATTGAACCGATTGTTGGCTCATGTTCACTAGTTCATCGCCATTGATCCCAACGGTTTGCAAATCAACTTGTTGGTTGTAAAAGGTCACGGCATAGATAAAGTCCATGGTCTTGCTGTAAGACCCGCGCGTCTCAAGGCCTAAAGTAAAGCCATTGGAGCTGCTTAGGGGTAGGTCGTCTGTGTCTATGTCGGAGAATAGATAACCTCCGGAGACGCCAATTTTGTTGTAATTTCTATCGATTCCTTGTGCTACCGCAGAAAAATTTAGGAGCAGGACTGTAACAATTAGGGGGAATATATGCCTCATAGTATAGCTGAAAGCTGCAAATGTATTGCATTTTTCTTATCTTCTCTTAGTCATTTTATAACTTAAAAATCAACCCATGGAGTATATTCTTATTGGTCCTGCCCTCTTGTTTAGTTTACTCATCCTAGTCTCTGCCTTTTTTATGGTGAAGCAACAGACAGCCGCTGTTGTGGAAAGATTCGGACGGTTTGTCGGAATTAGAAGTTCGGGGTTGCGATTTAAAATCCCTTTGGTGGATCGCATCGCCGGGCGAATCAACCTAAAGATCCAACAGTTGGATGTAATTGTTGAGACCAAAACCAAAGACGACGTGTTTGTGCGTCTTAAGATCTCTGTTCAGTTTCAAGTGATCAAAGACAAAGTGTACGAAGCCTTTTACAAGCTAGAAAACCCACACGATCAGATCACTAGTTATGTGTTCGATGTGGTGCGTGCAGAAGTGCCAAAAATGAAACTCGACTACGTTTTTGAGCGTAAAGACGACATTGCCATCGCCGTAAAGCGTGAGCTCAATGAAGCTATGCTCGATTACGGATACGATATTATTAAGACCCTAGTTACCGATATTGATCCGGACGTACAGGTAAAAGCTGCGATGAACCGAATCAACGCCGCGGAGCGTGAAAAAGTTGCCGCCGAATATGAAGCAGAAGCAGAGCGAATCAAGATCGTTGCCAAAGCTCGTGCGGAGGCAGAAAGCAAGCGCTTACAAGGTCAGGGTATTGCAGATCAGCGACGCGAAATAGCCCGTGGTCTAGAAGAGTCTGTAGATGTTCTAAACAACGTTGGTATCAACTCTCAGGAAGCCTCTGCCTTAATTGTGGTAACGCAACATTACGATACCCTACAGTCTATAGGCGAAGAGACCAATACCAACTTGATCTTGTTGCCTAACTCTCCACAAGCGGGAAGTGATATGCTCAACAATATGATCGCTTCTTTCACAGCCAGTAACCAAATTGGTGAGGAGATGAAAAAGCAGAACGCAGCCCGTGGTCTGGGGAAAAATAAATCTGAATAAATCATGAGATCTATTCTACTACTCTTGTTCTTAGTCCTTGGTTTTACAACATCGGCCCAAACCGAAGATGAACTGAAAGCCTTGGCAATTTCTCAAGCTAAAATAGCCTGCGAAGCCACTGAAAATTCAGACTATGAAACCCTTTTTGATTACACCATGCCTGAGGTGCTTGAGCTTATGGGTGGGCGCCAAAACGCACTTACCATGATGCGAGACACCATGAAGAATATGGAAAGCAATGGGGTGAGTATCACCAGTAGTGAGGTTATCGAAATGACAGGCTTTGCGTTTGAACAAGACCAATATCGCTGTGTCATAAAGAACAAGGTAGTGGTTAGAATGAGTCCGGAGCAATCCACCCAGTCCATTTCTCATATGTTCGGAATCTATAATCCCGAGCTGAACCGTTGGTATTTCATTGAGGGTGCACAACTCAACAATGAGGCGGTTATAGGGATGATCTTACCAGATCTTAAAACGGCGCTAAACATCCCTCCAGATGAAAGAACAATGATAGACAACTAAAAAGAAAAGCCCCTGATTTAGGGGCTTTTTTTATGTGAGTTCTTGAGCTTCTTTGACCAGCAAGTCGTTGCGGTCTTCTAAAGCTTTGTTTATAAATTCTATGGCTTCAGATGTTTTTTCCTGACCCTTCTTAAGCAGTACGCCCAACACCAACATCGCGGCAATTCGGGTTCCTGCCTTTTTTGCGGCGGTTGCAAACAAGGGTTCCAATTCCTCATAAGATACCTTTTCTGCCAACTCAATTATACGGCCTCTGGTCGCGTTTCTCTTGTCTTCTGGTAGATTGGTATACTTCTTTCCTAATTGCTTAATTACATCTATCGCAGCGCGCTCAGGAGCTTGTTGTGTAGGTTTGTTTTGCTGCGGAGCTTGGGGTTTCTGTTTTGCCCAAGTGTCGCGCAGGCCAACGGTCTTGTTAAAGACCAGTGCCCCAGGCTTACTGTCTGGATCTACATTGAAATAGCCCAAACGTTGAAACTGGAAATGTTCTAAAGGTTTTGCATCTGCCAAAGAGGGCTCTAACATCGCCTTGCGGATCTTTAGGGAATCTGGGTTTACAAACTCCATAAAACTTTTGTCTTTGTGTGTATCTGGCGATTCATCCAAGAACAAACGGTCGTATTCACGTACCTCTGCCTCAATGGCATGATCCGCAGAAACCCAGTGCAAAGTACCTTTAACTTTGCGCAAACTCGCCTCGGTTCCACTGCCGCTTAGACTGTCAGGATCATAGGTACAGTTGATCTGAGTAATATTGCCTGCGGCATCTTTCTCTACAGATTCCGCCTTAATAATATAAGCGCTCTTTAAACGAACTTCTCCGCCCAAAGTCAGCCTATAAAACTTACGCCCAGCTTCTTCTTTAAAGTCTTCACGCTCTATGTAAAGTGTTCCTGAAAAAGGGATTTCTCTATTGCCGGCATTCGGATCTTCCGGGTTGTTCTCTGTTTCCAACCATTCCTCTTGCCCTTGTGGATAATTGGTAATTACCAATTTCACCGGGTCCAAGACAGCCATCACACGATTAGCTACTTTATTCAAGTCCTCGCGTACACAGTATTCCAGGTGTGAAACATCGACCAAGTTCTCTCGCTTAGCGATCCCCACACTGTCGGCAAAATTCTTGATAGAAGCTGGCGTATACCCTCTGCGGCGCATTCCAGAAATGGTAGGCATACGCGGATCATCCCAACCAGAAACTACTCCCTCGGCTACCAATTGTGCCAATTTGCGCTTACTCACAACTGTGTGTGAGATATTTCTACGTGCAAATTCACGCTGTTTTGGGCGTAATTTTGCCGGGTCGTGGATCTGGTCTAAGAACCAGTCGTATAGTTCACGGTGAGGTAAGAACTCCAAAGTACAAAGCGAATGTGAGACTTGCTCTACGTAGTCACTTTCTCCGTGGGCCCAATCGTACATGGGGAATATGCTCCAATCCGATCCTGTTCTGTGGTGATGCTTGTGTAAGACACGATACATAACCGGGTCGCGCATAAGCATGTTCGGGGAACTCATATCTATTTTGGCGCGCACTACGTGTTGGCCTTCAGGCATCTCGCCAGCTTTCATTTTGGCAAAAAGCTCTAAATTCTCTGCTACAGAACGATCGCGGTATGGGCTGGCCACACCAGGTTCATTGGGTGTTCCTTTTTGTTCTGCTATAGCTTCTGAGCTTTGAGAATCCACATAGGCCTTACCGGCTTTGATAAGTTCAACTGTCCAATCGTACAGCTCCTGGAAATAATCCGAAGCATAACATTCCTGGTCCCACTCGTATCCCAACCATTCGATATCGCGCTTAATGGCGTCTACGAATTCTTGTTCTTCTTTGGCTGGATTGGTGTCATCAAAGCGCAAATTCACCGGTGCATTATAGCGCTGACCCAAACCAAAATTCAAACAAATGGCAGAAGCGTGCCCTAAATGCAAATAGCCATTGGGCTCTGGTGGAAATCTAAAGCGAAGTTGCTGTTTTGAATACGATTTTGAAAGATCGTCTTCAATGATTCGCTCTATGAAATTCAAGGATTTATCGTCGCTCACAGCCTTTGTTTTTAATGACTGACAAAGATACCAAAACCCAAGAATAATCTATCTTAGCGGAAAATTTTTTTAGGTGGGAATCATTCGCTTACATAACGTTAGAGTATACGCCTCACACGGCTGTTTAAAAGAAGAAACCATAATTGGTTCCGATTATCTGGTACAATTAGAAGTTAAGGCAGATCTTCAAAAGGCCGCTGCTACTGACGATCTCAACGATACTGTGGATTACGTGCACCTGAACCGCATCATTAAAGAAGAAATGGCGGTGCCAAGTAAACTGCTAGAAGTTGTAGCGAGAAAGATCAATACGCGCATTTTAAAGGAGCTGCCCATGGTGAGTTATACCAAGGTTTGCGTGGCCAAGATCAACCCGCCAATTGGTGGCGATGTAGCCTCGGTAGAAGTTTGTTTGGAAGACCAACGCTAAAATCAAGGGAAACTTCCCGATTTACAACGAATTTTTTTACATTTGCCCTCCACAATGGCATCGTGGCCGAGTGGCTAGGCACAGCTCTGCAAAAGCTTGTACAGCGGTTCGAATCCGCTCGATGCCTCAACAAAAGAAAACCCGCTAGATCTTAGCGGGTTTTTTTATTCTGTAGTGTCAGTTTGTTCGGTCTGTAGTTCCTGTATACCCTGTTTAATGGATTGGTTTGGGAAGAATCCTTGGTAGAGTAAGATCAAGCCAAATCCTATAATGAGAATACTCACCCAGCGCTTGGTCCTAAAAATAAAGCGCGGCGTGAGTTTAGAGCGCAATTTTTTAGCTAAAGTAATCTTTACTAAATCCGTAGAAAAGAAAACAATCAAGACGGTACTTAGAAAAAGTATGACTCCTTCTTTAGAAGAAGTAAGTGCATTGGCCATGATCATGGTTCCCATCCAACCGGCAAGAACACCGAAATTCACAAAGTTTAAAAGGAAGCCTTTTAAGAATAAGCCAGGTAGGTTCTTTTTAACACTGACAGAATAGTGTTCTCTTACAATTTTTATAAAGGATTTAGAGATGCGGATGTATGAAATGATCCCATAGACCACCAAAATAGCACCTCCAAAAATGATGAGATTCGGGTCGTTCTGCAGTTTTTCTAAGATCTTTTCTGTACTAAAATAAACAAAGACAATGAAGAGTATATCTGCAGTAAAAGCACCGATATTAAAGAACAGGGCCGCCTTAAATCCCTTAGAAATAGCGGTTTCTATAAGCGTAAAAAAGACAGGCCCTAAAGCAAAGGCTAATAAGAAACCATAAACTGCCGCATATAATAAGCCGTCTGTCATACCCCATAAAAATACGAATATTTACAGGGGTAAAAAGTCAAAATTAGAGAAACCTTGGTTGCATTATGGAAGCTATAAAAAAAGCTCATAACTAAGATTAATCACGAGCTTAAAAATTGTTTGGTTGTCCCTTTAGTACATGCGTTCTATTCGGCCGCCGGCAAAGGTTTTCTTTTTGAGTTCAGCTGGTTCTCCATATACGTAGATATCGCCACCCGCAGTGACCTTCAGCTCTGCCTTGTCTTTGGCGTGAATCTCTGCCTCACCTCCTGCCGCAATAGTTACTTTAGTATAAGAGGTAATTAGGTCTTGGCCTTCATAAATTCCTCCAGTATTTAAGGTAACTTCTTGCCAATCGGTCTTTCCAGAGGTTTCTAAGATCCCGCCGGTAACGGCGCGTGCTTTAAGACGTTTTACATCTAAACCAACTTTAATAGTACCTCCTTCTTGAGCTCTCAACTCCAATTCATCTTGAATTAAAGTTTCATTGACAGTGATATAAGAACCTTCGTTGGCATCGATAGTTGCAATGCTTTTAAAGTAAACCTCTACGAAGGTATCATCGCCGTTGAAACGCTTATCGATCTCCATACGGATCTTGAGCTTGCCGTTGTCATTGATGATCTTTACGTAATCTACATCACGGCCTTTGACCACTACCCGATTCTCATCCGCAGGGATCATATTCACCTCGATCAGGTCAAAAACTTTTATGGTATCAAAATCTCCTACCTCTTTATTGATCTCTTGTGCAAAGAGCTGACTGGTAAAGATTAAGGTTATAAGTGTAATTATCCGCTTCATATTTCTTTTAGATTGCTACACTAAGGAGTCACACTAACACAAAATGTTACAGTGCGTTGGGATAATTGTGATCTTCTTTGTGTCCTAGTAGGTTGTAATCTAACTGCTTTTTGACCAAATCGGCATTCTTTAATGTGATATACACTTCATCTCCAAGCTGATACATCATCTTAGTGTTGGCACCAACCACAGCCATTTGGTCGCGGTCAAAATCAAAATGGTCTTCTTTAAGATCTCTTAAAGCAACCATTCCTTCACAACGATTACTGATGATCTCCACATAGATTCCCCATTCGGTGACTCCAGAAATAACACCCAAGAATACCTCGTCCTTGTATTGACTCATGTATTTAACCTGCATGTATTTAATGCTGTCGCGTTCTGCACTAGAAGCGGTGTATTCCATATCGCTACAGTGACCACAATCTCTTTCGAATTGGTCTTTGTCTGCACTTTTCCCTCCGTCTAAATAATGCTGCAACAAACGATGCACCATAACATCCGGATAACGGCGAATCGGTGAAGTAAAGTGGGTATAATAATCAAACGCTAAACCATAGTGACCAATATTCTCGGTGCTATAAATAGCTTTGCTCATTGATCTGATGGCTAAGGTATCTACCAAGTTTTGCTCCTTTGCTCCTTGTACATCTTTTAAGAGTTGATTCAAGGCGGCGGTGGTAGACTTTCTGTCTTTTACAGAAAAACGGTGTCCAAACTGATAGGCGATGTTTCCGAGTTGCGCCAGTTTTTCATCGTCTGGCTCGTCGTGGATTCGATATACAAAGGTCTTTGGAGGATTTTGTTTCCCTATGAATTCTGCCACTCTTCTGTTGGCTAAAAGCATAAACTCTTCTATGAGTTTGTTGGCGTCCTTAGAGGTTTTAAAGAAGATCCCCTCTGGATTATTGTCTTTATCTAGATGGAATTTGGTTTCCACTTTATCAAAAGAGATGGCACCAGCTTGCATACGTTTTTTACGCATGATCTTTGCTAGAACATCTAAGGTTGAGATAGCCTCAACCAAAGCCGATGGCACCTTATAAGCACCTTCGCGAATTGAAATATCTTCCGGAATTTCCACTTCAGAAAAAGGAGCATCTTGTTTAGCTTCAATTACAACTTGAGCTTCTTCGTAAGCAAAACGAGCATCAGAATAAGTCACTGTTCTACCAAACCACTGCGATTGGATCTGCGCATCCTTACTGATCTCAAATACAGCAGAAAAAGTGTATTTCTCTTCGTTTGGACGTAAAGAACAAGCGTTGTTAGAAAGCACTTCCGGCAACATAGGCACCACTCTATCCACTAAATAAACAGAAGTGGCACGTTCAAAGGCTTCTTCATCTAAAATGGTTCCTTCCTGTAAATAATGAGACACATCGGCAATGTGAATACCAATTTCATAATTGCCATTTTCCAAGACTTGGAAAGAGAGTGCATCGTCAAAATCCTTAGCGTCTTTAGGGTCGATTGTAAAGGTTAAAACCTCCCGCATATCACGCCTTTTATCGATCTCTTTTTGAGTGATAGATGTATCTAACTGATCTGCAAAAGCTTGCACCTCATGAGGAAATTCATACGGTAATCCGTATTGCGCTAAAATAGCATGGATCTCTGTATTGTGCTCACCTTCAGGACCAAAGCTCTTTATAATACTCCCAAACGGAGAGTCTGCAGATTCTGGCCAGTCTTCTAACTTAACCAGTACTTTATCACCATCTTGTGCTTTCCCGATCTTGTTCTTTGGAACAAAAATATCTACCGATAATTTAGAAGCAGAAGTATCTACAAAGGCGAAATTCTTTTGGATCTGAATGGTTCCGACAAACTCGGTGCGTTTGCGCTCGATCACTCTGGTGATCTCCCCTTCTAATTTTCCACCCTTTCTTCTTTTGAATATATAGACTTCAACTTTATCTCCGTTCAAAGCCCTATTGAGATTGCCTTGTTTTATAAAGACATCTTCTTGCATGCCGTCTACAATGACATAGCCTTGTCCTCTACTAGTAACATCTATAGTACCCTCGTGGTAGAAGGATTTAGCAACTATTTTGAATTTCCCTCTATCGATCTCCTCCACTTGTCCTTTAGACTGTAATTGTCTGAGTTTTTTTATGATCTGATTGCGACCACTTGGGTCTGTAACCTGTAATTTGGCTGCAATTTGTTTGTAATTGAAACTCCTGGAAGGATCTTGTTTCAGGATACTGAGTATGCTTCGGCTAAGTTGCTGAATCTTAGTTGTTCCCTTTTTCTTTCTTTTTTTCTTCCCCATTAGAAACTTTAAGCGACAAAAGTAGACCAATAAAGCGAGAATGCGTTTTTTAAGCCTAAAAGATTTGGTAAATTAGACTCATGGAGCGATTTGAAACTATAGCCATATTCACCTATCCTTCAGAATATACTGTGCTGGAGCATCTGCTTCAACAACAGGCTATTCGCTATGTTTTTCAGAACGAGATCATGATCTCTGTCCTTCCTTTTCACTCCAACGCCATAGGCGGAATCAGACTCAAAGTACATCCGCAGGACAAAGAAACAGCCATCCAGATCATCGAAGATCTCAAATCCTCAGGCAGACTTCAAATAGTCTAAACAGTTTTTAACAACATATATATTTATCTCTTTTTTTCTTTTTTTTAAAATTGAATTATTGATGCTTATTATAGGGTGTTGACAACTGGTAAAACTTCTTTTCAATAAATTTTGAAGGCGTTTAAAAAGTAGTTTATTGACGTGTTCTTAACAACTAATTACTGATCTTGTAGTTTGATTTATAAAGGATTGAGAATTTAAGTTCACAACTGTGAATAACTCCAATAAAAAGTGAATTTTTAATAAGTGAATTTCACAACGGCTGTTAGAAACTTCCTGTATTTTTGTAATAAGTTCATTAAAAGATGGAATAATTAAAATTGGTTTGCTACACTTATTTTATAAGGAGCTTTTTTAATTGAAAAACCAAATTTATTTATCGATAGGCAGTAACAATTTATAAACATATAATCTACAGCCTATAGCTAATTACTCCTCCGTATTTGAATCAATATTAATACTAGCCTAAGCGCGAAACCTTAAACACCACATTATGAAGATCTCCATAGGAAACGACCACGCCGGTACTGAATACAAAGCCGCTATTAAAGCGCATCTCGAAGCCCAAGGCCACAAAGTGAGTAATCACGGTACCGACGATAGTTCTAGTGTTGATTATCCTGACTTTATTCATCCAGTTGCTACAGATGTAGAGAATGGCGCTGCAGACCTAGGGATCATTATTTGCGGAAGTGGAAACGGAGCAGCTATGACAGCCAATAAGCACCAACAAGTAAGAGCTGCCTTGTGTTGGACTAAAGAAATCACAGAGCTGGCCAGATTACATAATGACGCGAACGTACTTAGTATTCCAGCCCGTTTCACCTCTTTACCACAGGCTGTCGCTATGGTAGATGTGTTTTTAAACACAGAATTTGAGGGAGGTAGACACGCCAATCGCGTGAATAAAATTGCTTGTATGTAATACCGATCTTATGGGCGGGAACCATCATCATCACGATTCCAAAGGCACCAAATTGGTGGTGTCTATCTTGCTCAATGTGATCATCACCGCTTCTCAAGTTATAGGAGGAGTTATCTCAGGCAGTCTTGCCTTACTTTCTGATGCACTACATAATTTCAGTGATGTTCTATCACTGCTTATCAGTTATATCGCAGAGCGGCTTTCCAAACGCTCTGCCTCCACAGCAAAAACTTTCGGATACAAGCGCGCCGAAATTATAGCGGCTTTTATAAACTCCAGCACTTTGCTTATTGTAGCGGTGATCTTAATTGTGGAGTCTATAGAGCGTTTTGTGAGTCCTCAAGAAATTGAAAGCAATTTAGTGATCTGGCTGTCTGCAATTGCTATAGTTGGAAACGGCTTAAGTGTTCTTTTACTGCGGAAGGAAGCTGGCAGCAACATGAATATGCGCTCTGCCTATTTACACTTACTAACCGATATGGCCGCCTCTGTTGCGGTACTCATTGGCGGTTTACTTATGAAATACTATCAGCTTTGGTGGGTAGACAGCGCCCTTACTATGGCTATTGCGCTGTATTTGATCTTTATGGGTTACGACTTGTTCAAGCAATCGCTAAAAGTGTTGATGTTGTTCACTCCTGCGGGAATCGAGATAGAGAATATCATTAAAACGGTCAACGAATTTCCAAGTGTTCAAGCCATGCATCATGTGCATGTATGGCAGGCCAATGAAGATGAGACACATCTGGAAGCGCATTTAGATCTACATGAGGATATTCGAATTTCTGAGTTCGACACGCTATTACTTAAAATAGAAGCGTATCTTAAAAAAGAGTACGGAATCAATCACGTAAATATTCAACCAGAATTCAATAAAAACGACGCCAAAGATGTCATTGTCCAAGACTGATCTTATCATTACAGTTAAAACCTTTGAAGATCTAAACATCAGGGAGCTCTACGAGTTGCTGCAACTGCGCAGCGAGGTTTTCGTTGTAGAACAAGATTGTGTTTATCAGGATCTGGACGGAAAAGATCAGAAGGCGTTGCATATTATTGGTACGCGCAACGGAAAGATAGTGGCCTATACCCGCTGCTTTAAACCTGGAGATTATTTTGCAGAAGCGGCCATTGGCAGGGTAGTGGTGGCAGAAGAATTTCGCAAGGATGGCTACGGACATCAGATCATGAAAGCCTCTGTAGCTGCAATTTCAGAACACTACAAAACCAATATCATTAAACTTTCCGCTCAGACCTATTTGATTGATTTTTACAACAGCCACGGTTTTAAAACAACAGGGGAATCCTATCTAGAAGATGGAATTCCACATATTGCAATGATTAAAGCTTAATGAGAATCTTACTCCAAAGAGTCGATAATAAACACCCAGACCTTTTAAAGTTGGTGCAGCAGTTAGATGAGGAACTCAAGATCACCGATGGAGATGATCACGACTTTTACGATCAGTATAATGGTCTGGATGATATTAAGCATTTACTTTTGGCCTATACCGAAAATCGCGCGACCGCCTGCGGCGGTTTTAAAGCCATAAATAAAACCACGGCCGAAGTAAAACGCATGTACACCGCCCAAGAAGCTCGCGGAAAAGGTCTTGCAAGAGCTATTTTACAAGAGGTTGAACTTTGGGCTAAGCAAGAGGGTTTTGAACGCTTGGTCTTAGAAACTGGCGTACGCCAATACTCTGCAATTGCGCTCTACCAGAAAACTGGCTACCAGCGCATGGAAGAAAATTATGGTCCGTATAAAGGTGTGGCAGAGAGCCTGTGTTTTTCCAAATTACTTTAGGATCTTCGCATAACGCTGCGGATCATTAAGCACCGCAAGGGCTTCTAAGATCTCCGGGTTATTCACTACTTGATATTCATACAATCCTTCACGATAGAAATAGCGCTTTAAGATCTCTTGTTCTAAAAGAGATTTGATCTCTACCTTTTTGTCGCGCAATTCGTCTTGCTTAACCTCGTTTATGGCAGCTCTCAATTGTCCGTAGGCCTTATCGATCTTGCCCTGGAGTTCGTCACTTTTGGCTTTATTAAACGCGGCTTCAAAAGCCTTTTCCGTTTCGGTCTCGTACTCGAATCCGTTCTTGTTGAGAAACTTTAAAAACGCCTCAAAATCGGCATCTGTAAACTCGAAATTAGACCAGGAGTCCAGCTTTTTCTTGTAATAGTAGTCCGTGGCGAAATTAAAAATGGCATTATCCCTAAGCAAGGCTGTAGTTATTGGGCTGTACTTAGAAGACTCTAAGACTATGTCCGGAAGAATTCCTCCTCCGTCGTAGACAGTTCTACCGCCGCGTGTTTTAAAGGCGTTATACTCGTCTGGTTCGGCGCGAACCGGATCTCCGTTCTCGTCCCTGTTCCAGTAATCCAAGGCCTGAATACATCTGCCGCTTGGTGTGTAATATCTCGAGATAGTGATCTTAAGCTGGGTGCCATAAGTGAGTTTTTTTGGACGCTGTACCAAGCCCTTTCCAAAACTGCGGGCGCCAATTACCACCCCGCGATCCAGATCTTGAATGGCTCCAGAAACGATCTCACTAGCCGAGGCCGATCGACCATTGACCAAAACCACCAAAGGGATCTCTGTATCCACGGGGTCTTGTTGGGTCATGTAGGTGCGGTTGTATTTTTTAATGACGGATTTTGTCGTGGTAATTACCTCTCCCTTATTGACAAATAAGTTCACCACATTAATGGCCTCATTGAGCAAGCCCCCCGGGTTCCCTCTAAGGTCAAGGATGATCTTTTTAGCTCCTTCTTCTTTAAGATCCTCTAAGGCTTTACGGGTCTCTATGGTTGTTTTTGCATTGAATTTACTCAACACAATATAACCGGTATCACCGCCGATGAGTTTCGAAAAAGGAACCGCTTTAATACCCACCGCTTCTCGGGTCAAGTTTGTGGTGTACTCCTTGCCCTGGCGCAAATAAGTTAGCGAAACCGTGGTGCCGGGAGCCCCTTTTAAGAGGTCTCCGGCATCATCGGTAAAATCACTTAAGGAGATATTGTCGATCTTAATGATCTCATCGCCGGCCTTGAGTCCAGCCTTATCTGCCGGATACCCTTTAAAAGGCTCCATAACAATAATTTTCCCCTTTATTGTTCTTGCAGAGGCGCCAATTCCGGTGTATTCACCAGAGTTGTTGATTCGGGCGTCCTCCACTTCTTGCTCGTTCCAGTAAACCGTATACGGGTCCAGGTCGTCTAACATTCCCGTGATGGCTTTATCCATCAGCTCGGCGGGCGTGGTCTCGTCTACATAATTCATATTGAGTTCTTTGAATAAGGTGGTGAAGATCTCCACTTGTTTTGCAATTTCAAAGAAGTCGTTTTTAAAAGCCGTGGTGCTGATTAAGATCAGCCCTAAGACCACAGGGATTCCGATACGTTTTACGCGTTTAAGCATAGCTCGATTTTTTATGAGTTCGCAGATCTTTTAGATCTTTTCAAATAGCTTCTAATAATAAAGAACGCCAGGCCAACAACCAATAAGAAGGGCCAGAGGTATAGCACTCCGATAAAAAAGGTCAGTAGTCCGTTCCACCCGCCTTTTAGAGCGTTGGCGATCTTGCTGCCAAAGGACGCTTGCACCTGTGCCTCAACAGTTTCTTTGTAAAAGCGAAGGCTAATGGTGCTCATGCTCACCTGACTTTGCAGGTAGTTCAATCGCCCTTGTTTGGCCTCGATCTCTTCGCGGATACTGGCCAGTTCGCGTTCTATCTCCAACATTTCTTTTACGTTCTTAGCCTTGCTGAGCAGTTGCAGATAGCGCTCCTCTAATTTACGCTTGGCTTTGAGTCGGGCTTGGAGATCGACAAATTCTTCGCCCACATCTCGGCGCGAAATCCGTTTGGTGTCAAAATAATCCACGCCTTGACCTATAGAATCCACTAGGGTCTCAAAATTTGCCGAAGGTACACGGATCACCAAGTTTCGATAGACTTGGTTGTATGATTTTCCGGTATTGTCGTCTTGCAAGTTTCCTCCCGTTGCAGCGATGGCTTTGCGAACGCGTAAATAAGTAGCGTCCATGTCTCGCGTAGCGAATTCAATGTCTGCCGTTTTGATGATCTTGGTGTCAGCGGCCTTTGCATCAAGTTCTTCGGATGGGCTTGATTCTACAAAAACTTCTTCCATGTCGTCCCAGCCAGCCTCGTCGGCTGCGGCGTATTTCGCAGAAGAATTTCCGCCGTCAGAACACGCTAAAAAGGTCCCAAAAAGGGTAATAAATAAGGTTTTCATCATTCCAATTGTTTTAAAAGTTTAACCATTAACAGGCGTAATTCATTTAAAGTTGGAAGATTCTTGCCCGTGTAAACAAAGAGTATCAAATACCGTGCAGAAGTCTTTTGGAATTGGCTTTTCTCCAACCTATAAGCTTCTCGCATCAAGCGTTTAACACGATTACGGTCTACAGCGCTCTTAAAATTTCGCTTAGAAACGGCAAAGGCCGCTTTATGCGTTTGCACCTCAGCAGGCATAAAACGCATCAGCAGCGGAAACGACTTAGCACTTTTACCTTCGGTAAATAAGGCTTCGATCTGTTTGCTGCTCTTTAATCGCTCCGAAGCAGGAAATTTTAGCATAGGTTAAATGTAACCAATTAAGAGGCTCAGAAATCCCAATTATTTCTAAAAACAAAAAAAGTCCCGCAATGGCGGGACTTTTAGAATTTTGTGCAGGCCAATTATAGCTTCTTTACATTGTCGTCTGGACTCACGTCCGCCATTAATTTAGACGGATCGATCTCGATGCTCTGAATGCTCCTTCCGTTGTTAGGAATCTCGAAAACGTAGGTTGGGTATGCCCAAGCCCAGTCTTCTAAGACCGTGCGATTCACCCCAGAGTATGGGTTGTCTTTCATGCCGCGCATCATGCGCAATGGAATATAGAACGACTCTTTAGAACCATCGGCATAAGTTACCATTAGATCTATTGGCATTGGCATTAGCCCAGTGCGTTTAAGGGTTACCTGTGTTCCGCTGTCTGTAGCTACTATATTTTCAATACCGTAATCTATAGTATTGGTTGTTTGTCCAAAGTCTTGCAAGTACCAATCCAACTCTAAACCAGAAACCTTTTCAGCTACGCGAATAAAGTCGTTAGGCGTTGGGTGCTTAAAAACAAAATCGGTGTAATAACGCTTAATAGTCTTGGCCAGATTCTCCTTCCCGATCACATAACCTAGCTGTGCCATAAACACAGCGCCTTTACTATAGGCAGCAATACCGTAAGCCATGTTAATGTCATAACGATCTGCATGGGTGGTCAAGGGTTGTTCCTTGCCGCTGTTTGCCAGGTAAATATAACCGCGGTACGAACCTGAATGTGGGTTTTCGGCATTCTCTCCCATGATCTCATTCATCGCCTCGCTGGAAATGTAAGAGGTAAAGCCCTCATCCATCCATTCGTGAATAGATTCGTTGGTCGCTAGTAGGAATTGAAACCAACTGTGCGCCATTTCGTGAGCTGTCACACCAACTAAAGAGCCGAATTTACGCTCTCCGGTTATCAAAGTGCTCATAGCGTATTCCATTCCTCCGTCTCCTCCTTGGATCACAGAATACTGCTTGTAAGGATAGGTTCCGATATGGGTGTTGAAGTATTCTAAAAGCTCCGCAGTTTTAGGCTGCAATTCTTTCCAATTCTTCAAACTCTGTTCGTTCATGGTTTTCTTGTAGTAGAAGTTGAGCGTAACTCCATTAGCTCCTTGATAAGTATCGTGGATATAATCCGGATCTGCTGCCCAAGTAAAGTCATGGACCATAGGAGCGTCGAAAACATAAGTCGTTTTGCCGCGCTTGGTTTTAGGTTCACCGACCAAGTATCCGGTACCACCCACAACGAAATCTTTATCGATACTCAAAGTGACTTTCCAGTCTCCCCAAACACCGTGAAATTCGCGTCCAATATAAGGGTGAGCGTGCCAGCCTTGAAAATCGTATTCTGCTAATTTTGGGTACCACTGCGTCATAGAGTAAGCTACACCTTCTGCATTATAGCGTCCACTTCTGCGGATCTGTACAGGTACTTGCGCATCCCATTCCATATAAAAAGTGGTACTGGCTCCAGGCAAGATGGCCTCTGCCAGATCAACCTCCATAACCGTACCCACAACCTCATAGTTGAGCTCCATACCGTTTTGAGTCAGTTTCAAGGGTTTGATGTAACCGATCTCTTCTGGGCTGAGTTTAGATATGCGATCTTTTACTCGCGGATCTGCATCGGCAATGGTTCTGGAACGAACGTCCATTTCGCTGCCTGGTTGAAACGCGTTGAAGTACAAATGATAGAACACACGATTAAGCGTGTCTGGCGAATTGTTCGTGTATTCAATGGTTTGCTTTCCTTTATACTGATGGGTTTCAACATCAAAGTCGATGTCCATGGTATAATCGGCCTTTTGCTGCCAATAGGAAGTGTTATTCTGAGCATAGCTGCCCAGCGCAAAGCAAGTCAGCAGCAGTAAAACTAAATTTCTCATTATCGAGCCATTTTATCTGCCATAAGAATGGCGTTATACATGTTTACCATATTCCCAGATTTGGAGATCTCTCCAAAGGCCTGAGCGTTTGAGCTGTCTCCTCCAAGCACTACATTTTGTGAAGAGCTCAAACCGCTTTTCATCAAGATATCTTTTACTTGAGCAGCCGTTAGGCTTGGGTAATAGGAGCGGATAACCGCAGCAACTCCTGCAGCCGCTGGCGCCGCCATAGAAGTTCCTTGTTGATACTCGTAAGTGTTGTTCGGCATGGTAGACCAGATCTTGGTTCCAGGCGCAAACACATCTACAGAAGTGTTACCATAGTTAGAAAAGGTGGCAACCATTTCACTTCCGTAGTCGTGGTGCAATGCACCAATGGTGATAAAGTTGTCTGCGATCTCAGAACCGTCTAATTCCTGATCGTTCGGGTATACTTGAATTCCATCCAGATCGAAAGCCTCATTACCAGCAGCATTAACGATCAGCACGTCTTTGCTAGCAGCATATTTAATGGCATCCCAAACCCATTCAGGGTGTGGAGAATAATACTTACCAAAACTAGTGTTGATCACCTTTGCTCCATTGTCTGCCGCATAGCGGATCGCCAAAGCGATGTCTTTATCGTACTCGTCACCGTCTGGCACTGCGCGCAGTACCATGATCTCAACATTGTTCGCAACCCCGTTCATACCGAGGCCGTTGTTGCGCTCTGCAGCAATGATACCAGCCACATGCGTTCCGTGAGATACATCTTCTTTGTCTTCAGACGGACCGTCTACATCGTTATTTCCGTAAGACTTGTCGTTCCAGTCGTCTGGGTTATCACCCAAAACACCTCTAAAATCCTCGGTCATGTTGAAATGCGTTTCCAAACGGCCGGAGAAATATTCGATTCCGCCTTCCAATTGCTCAATCACATCTGGCACAGTATCAGCATAGTTTAGCATTTGGGAAAGTATGCCAATTTGCTGCTGAGTTGCTGGGTCTGGGTTTGAAATGCCCTGAAGGTCTTTAGCGTTGTAGTCTTCTTTGCCTAAGCGCTTAGCAATAGCTTCGTGAGCAGGTTTTACTTGACCCAAGATAGAGTTGTATCGGGTTAAATTACCTTGAACATCTGCCAATTCTTTGTCATATTCTGCCTTGGCCTTTTTGTATATAGCGTAATCGGCTCGGTCTGCCGCACTGATGGCTGCTTCGGATTTACCTTCGAACTTAGGGCCTAGTTTGCGCAAATAGCGCACATATTCCATGTTCTCACCAATGATATCACCTAAGAAGTTCCAACCGTGAATGTCGTCTACATAACCGTTGTTGTCGTCATCCTTCCCATTGTTAGGGATCTCATCTTTGTTCACCCAGATCACATCGTCAAGGTCTTCGTGCTCAATATCGGTTCCGCTATCTATAACGGCAACGATAACCGTTTGCCCCTTTTTCTTGTTGAGTAATTCTGCATAGGCTTTATCTACACTCATTCCAGGGATAGTGTCTGCAACAAGGTCCGCAGCACCCCAAGCTTTCATTTGGGCCTCTGTAAGCGGCTCCACTTTTAGGGGTACGGCATCGATATTTCCAATTGGGGTGGAAACCAATGGGGCAGGTCCGCCACAGGCAACCAATAACAGCGACGAACATAACGCTGGCAGGATCATCTTCTTCATATTCATAAGTATCATTAATTAAATAGATTGTTAAATGTATAGGCTTGGTCAAAACGCACACCTTTTTCGGTGTGTTTAACCGTAATAATTTCGTGATAAGGGTCGTGCTCTAAAAACAAATAGAACTCTTCTGTCGCGGCTTTGTCTAAAAAGGCCGCTTTTTCATCTAAGGTCAAAAGTGGGCGGGTATCATAACCCATTACATAGGGTAGCGGCACATGACCTGCTGTTGGCAACAGATCTGCCATAAACACCAAGGTCTTTCCTTTGTATTGAATGTGCGGAATCATTTGCTTTTCGGTATGTCCATCGGCAAAAAGTATTCCAAAGCCCAATTCGCTACTACTGCTGAACGGAAGATTCCCAGGCTGAACAAAGTGCAATTGACCGCTTTCTTCCAAAGGCATGATGTTCTCTTTTAAAAACGAGGCCTTCTCTCTCGCGTTTGGATGCACCGCCCAATCCCAATGCGATCTGTTGGTCCAGTATTTAGCATTTTTAAAGGCCGGTCTGTAGCCGCTCTTGTCTGCGTTCCAGACCACCGAACCTCCGCAGTGATCAAAGTGCAAATGTGTCATGAATACATCGGTAATGTCGTCTGGATGAAAACCGTGTTTGGCCAAAGATTTTTCCAAACTATAATCGCCCCAGAGATAATAATAGCCAAAGAATTTCTCCGACTGTTTATTACCCATACCGGTATCGATAAGTATCAGACGATCGCCATCTTCGATAAGTAAACAGCGGGCGGCCATATCGATCATATTGTTGGCGTCGGCTGGGTTGGTTCGCGACCAAAGCGACTTAGGAACCACTCCGAACATGGCACCACCATCTAACTTAAAATTTCCGGATTCAATAGGGTAGAGGGTCATCGGCAATTAATAGTCATGCAAAATACTAAATGCCAAAGACTCTTGTGAGTTTAAAGCCCAGATTTTTGGGATTGTTAACTAAGTATTTTAACAATTTTAGCACTTATGGGTTCATTGCGGCCAATTCTTGTTATTTTTAAAAACCAAACCGCAGCACATGATAGAATTAGCAGGGATAATCGTTTTAGGGATTTTGGCCCAATGGGTGGCCTGGAAATTTAAGATTCCAGCCATTTTGCCATTGATCCTGATCGGACTTTTTGTAGGGCCGATCTCCACCCTGATCTCCGAAGACGGCACCCAGTGGATTCAGCCAATTTACAACGGCGACAAGGGGCTGTTCCCCAATCAGCACTTGTTCAATTTTGTGTCCTTGGCAATTGGGATCATCCTCTTTGAAGGCGGCTTGACCTTAAAGCGCGGAGAGGTTTCTAAAATAGGTCCGGTTATCGGAAAGCTCATAAGTTTGGGCTCCATTGTGACCTTTGCCGGAGCTGGTTTGGCAGCGCATTATATCTTCGGATTAGACTGGCGCATTAGTTTTTTATTCTCGTCTTTGATCATCGTTACAGGGCCAACAGTGATCACTCCTATTCTGAGAAATATCCCACTTAAAAAAGATGTCTCGGCAGTATTGAAATGGGAGGGAATTTTGATCGATCCTATAGGCGCCTTGGTAGCCGTATTGGTCTTTGAGTTCATTAGTGTTGGGGGCGATGCCGGTTACACCAAGCAAGCTTTGGTAGAATTCGGGAAGATCGTGCTCATTGGTTTTGCCTTTGGTATTTCTGGCGGATACGCACTGTACTATGCCATTAAAAAGAAATTTATTCCGCACTACTTGCTCAATGTGGTGGCTCTTTCTGTGGTGCTTCTCATTTTTGTGGAGAGCGATGTTTTTGCCCACGAATCAGGACTGTTGGCGGTAGTGGTCATGGGAATGTTCTTAGGAAATAGTGATTTGCCCAACCTTAAGGAACTGCTTTATTTTAAAGAATCGCTCAGTGTTTTACTGATCTCTATTCTGTTCATCTTATTGGCGGCTAATATTTCTTTAGACGACCTCTTATTGGTATACACTTGGGAAACAGCAGCCCTTTTGGCTGTGATAGTCTTTGTGTTGCGTCCGGTTGGGGTTTTTATGTCTACCATTGGCAGCAGTTTAAAAACCAACGAAAAACTCTTTATTTCTTGGGTGGGGCCTCGCGGTATTGTAGCTGCGGGTATCGCTTCGCTTTTTGGAACCAAATTGGTGGAACAAGGAATTCGCGGGGCTGAATATATCACACCACTTGTCTTTGCTGTGGTTTTGGCCACGGTATTGCTCAATGCGGCAACCGCCCGCCTTTTTGCCCGATTGGTAGGTGTGTTTCTAACTACTTCGGAGTCGATCATTATAGTCGGAGCCTCTAAACCGTCTCGAGTTATCGGGAAATACCTAAAAAAGAACAAGCGCGATGTCGTTTTAATTGACACCAACGCAAACAACATCAACTTGGCGCGTGAACTTGGGTTGGATTCTTTGAACGCTAACATTTACGAAGGCGATCTAACCGACAATATCGAATTTAACGACGTGGGTTATCTCATTGCCATGACCGGGAATGACGAGATCAATAGATATGCACTAACAAAGTATAGCGCAACGCTCGGGGAGAACGGCTCCTTTAGATTGATGAGTGATGAAGAACGCAAAAAGGGGCTGCAAAATGGCAGCGCCCCAAGCGAGGTGCTTTCTACCACGCACGACTATGCCGACCTTACAAGAGTGGCCAATGAGTTTCCTTCTATTCAGGAGATCGATATAGATTCTGCGGCTGTTTTCCAGCGCCTATTAGATTATATATACGACCACAAGGATATGGTTGCCCTGTTCTTAAAAGCTCCGGATGGGGAGCTGAGCTTTATTACCAATCCTTCTGAGATGGAGGTGGAAGAAGGTTCACAACTCGCCTATTTAGGTAAAACCATCGATGTAGAAAGCGTGCTTCAAAACGGGTCGAACAACTAGAAGCGCTTCCGCAGAAAATAAACCCGTAAATCTAACGTTCCAATTCACAAAGCCATCTGTTATGAAATACGTCTTCTTTTTTGCAGCTACAGCTGCCTTAAGTCTTGGATCATGTAAAGAGGACGATGTGGCCTGTGTAACTTGCGATAATGAACTAACGCAAAGTTTCACGCTGTGTAGAGAGGCAAATGGAGACGCCTCGGTTAACGGTCAAGATACCGATACCGATTACGATGTTTACTTATCAAATCTAACGCAACAGGGAACTAGCTGCAACTAGTCGTTGAGCTTCAATACTGCCATAAAGGCTTCCTGAGGAATTTCAACATTACCCACCTGACGCATTCGCTTCTTTCCTTTTTTCTGCTTTTCTAAAAGCTTTCTTTTACGGGAAATATCACCACCATAACACTTGGCGGTAACGTCTTTTCTAAGCGCTTTTACTGTTTCACGAGCAATGATCTTTGCTCCAATAGCAGCCTGAATCGGAATGTCAAATTGCTGTCTTGGAATAAGCTCCTTTAGCTTCTCACACATCTTTTTACCGATGTCGTAGGCGTTGTCTTTATGCAAGAGGGCCGAAAGGGCATCAACAGTATTTCCGTTTAGGAGAACGTCTACTTTTACAAGATTAGAGGTGCGCATCCCAATAGGCGCGTAATCAAAGGACGCATATCCTTTAGAAACCGTTTTAAGACGGTCGTAAAAATCAAATACGATCTCCGCCAAAGGCATATCGAATGACAATTCTACGCGCTCTGGAGTCAAGTAATTCTGATTGGTGATCTGGCCGCGCTTTTCGATACACAGGCTCATCACCGGGCCAACAAAGTCTGACTTGGTTATGATACTTGCTTTTATATATGGCTCTTCTACACGGTTCATGGTAGAAGGCTCTGGCAGATCGGACGGATTGTTCACTAAAATGACCTCATCGGGTTCCTTATTGGTGTAGGCGTGATACGACACGTTAGGCACCGTGGTGATCACTGTCATATTGAATTCGCGCTCTAAGCGCTCTTGAATGATCTCCAAGTGAAGCATTCCCAAGAATCCGCAGCGGAATCCAAAACCAAGAGCCGCAGAACTCTCTGGTTGGAAAACTAGCGAAGCATCGTTGAGCTGCAACTTTTCCATGGAGTTTCTCAGTTCTTCGTAATCTTCAGTATCCACCGGATAGATACCAGCAAATACCATTGGCTTTACGTCTTCAAAACCTTCGATCATTTTAGTGGTTGGCTGCTTGGCGTCGGTAATGGTATCACCCACTTTTACATCGCGAGCATCTTTGATCCCCGTAATGAGGTAGCCCACGTCTCCTGCGCCTACTTTTTGCTTCGGAGCTTGTTTGAGTTTAAGCGTACCCACCTCGTCTGCGAAATAAGTTTTGCCCGTAGCCATGAATTTGATCTGCTGCCCTTTGCGGATCTCACCATCGATAACTCTAAAGTAAGTTTCTACGCCGCGGAAAGGATTGTAGACCGAGTCAAAGATCAATGCCTGTAAAGGCGCTTCGGGGTCTCCCTCCGGAGCAGGAATGCGCTCAATGATTGCATTCAATATATCTTCTATACCAATGCCAGTCTTGGCACTAGCAGGAATTACCTCCTCTGCATCGCAGCCCAAAAGATCGACTATATCGTCTGTAACTTCTTCTGGGTTTGCACTCGGTAGATCCACTTTGTTGAGCACTGGAATGATCTCCAAATCGTTCTCTAAAGCCAAGTACAAGTTAGAGATGGTCTGGGCTTGGATGCTCTGTGCGGCATCTACAACAAGTAGCGCTCCTTCGCAGGCAGCAATAGATCGAGACACCTCGTAGCTAAAATCCACGTGGCCAGGAGTGTCGATCAGGTTCAAGACATAGGTCTCGCCGTGATAGACGTATTCCATCTGGATAGCATGACTCTTAATGGTGATCCCGCGTTCGCGCTCCAGGTCCATATTATCTAGGAGCTGGTCCTGTTTTTCGCGCTGGGTTATAGCGCCGGTAAATTCCAACAGGCGATCGGCCAAGGTAGACTTGCCGTGATCGATGTGTGCAATGATGCAAAAGTTGCGAAAGTGCTTCATATACTTGCCTTTGGGGCTATTTGGCGCAAAGATAATGCAAAAGCCTGGCTTTTAGTAAGATTTTAAAAGAATCTGAATTTGCTTAATTTTGCAGCCAATGGCCAAGATAGGTGACATAGACGTAGGAGAATTTCCGTTGTTGCTCGCACCGATGGAAGATGTGAGCGATCCACCCTTTCGCGCCTTGTGCAAAGAGCAAGGGGCAGATGTGGTGTATACGGAGTTTATTTCCTCCGAAGGACTCATTAGAGACGCTGCCAAAAGTGTGATCAAGCTCGACATTTACGAGAAGGAACGTCCTGTTGGTATCCAGATCTTTGGAGCCAATATGGACTCCATGCTACAGTCCGTAGATATAGTGACTGCATCAAAGCCAGATATTATAGATATCAATTTTGGGTGTCCGGTGAAAAAGGTAGTCTCCAAAGGTGCCGGCGCAGGCATTTTGAAAGACATAGATCTGATGGTCAAGCTTACCAAGGCCATGGTTGAACGCACCCATTTACCTATTACTGTGAAAACTCGTTTAGGTTGGGATCACGACAGCATTAAGATCGTTGAGGTGGCCGAACGTTTACAAGATGTAGGTTGCAAAGCCATATCAATTCACGGCCGTACGCGTGCGCAGATGTATAAAGGCGATGCAGATTGGCGCCCAATTGCCGAGGTAAAGAACAACCCACGCATGCATATTCCTGTCTTTGGAAACGGAGACGTAAACACCCCGGAGCGCGCCGTAGAAATGCGCGATGAGTACGGTTTGGATGGAGCCATGATCGGAAGAGCAAGTATAGGTTATCCTTGGTTCTTTAGAGAGGTAAAGCACTACTTTAAAACCGGACAACATTTACCGCCTCCTACTATGCAAGAGCGCGTGGACGCAGCCAGACGCCACCTACAAATGTCTATCGATTGGAAAGGGGAGAAGCTGGGCGTTTTTGAAACCCGCAGACACTACACCAATTATTTTAAAGGAATACCGCACTTTAAGGAGTACCGATCTAAAATGGTGACCAGTGATGATTCTGCAGATGTTTTTGCAACCTTCGATGAGGTCCTGGAGCGTTTTGGTGACTTTCAGTTTGCTTAGATCTTAGCAAGCATTTTCTCGTTCACATTTCTAGAGGCAATATTGGCCGCAATAAGCCCAAGCACCAACATGGTGACCAAAACCACTAGGGCGTTCAAGACCGTGGGCTTAACCGGGTAGGGTAAAGTTGGTGTAATTGCCACCCATCCGAATTGCAACTGACACCATACAATAATAAAACCTAACGCCAACCCTATTACGCCGCTAACAGCAGTGAGCAAGAAACCTTGATAGTAAAATATCTTGCGGATCTCACTGCCCAAAAGACCCATATTCTGCAGGGTTTTTAAATTGCCTTTTTTGTCTAAGATCATCATGATTATGGCGCCAATAACATTGAAAAGTGCAATGATAAGCACTAAAGTAAAGATGAGATATACGGCTACATTCTCTGTATTGAGCATTTTGTAAAGGGCGTCGTTCTGTTGCAGTCGGGTTTTAATGTCGACAGGATTTCCAAACAGTGTGGCTAGAGCTTCTTTGACCGCTTCTGGGTCGGCACCTGGATCTAATTTGATCTCTAAGCCAGACACGATGTTCTCATCATATCCTAATAAACGCCTGGCCAGATCTACATCTGCAAAAAGAAAGGTGTCATCTACTTCCTCATTGACATTATAAATACCAGTGACTACCACCCGCTCTTTTCTAAAGGCCTGCGTTGGGTCCAAGATCTGTCCCGTACCGGGCTTAGGGGCATAGATCTCTAAAAGCTCGCTGTAATCATAAGTGCCTAAAGAAAGTTTTACGGAAGCCGTAAGTCCGAGCACCACTTCATTTTCTCCTTGGCGAAACCAATCGTTAATGAACAGCATGCTGTCTATAGGGACAACAGAACCATAACGTGCATCTACTCCTTTTATAGTGGCGATGTGATTTTTTCCTTTAAAGTTGAGGTAAACGCGCTCTTCTATAATTTCAGATAAGGCCAATACCCCCTCTGTCTTTAATATTGCCTGTCGCAGACTTGCATCACTTGTGAATGTTTTCCCAGTTTCGGGATAGACCTTGAGGTCGGCGTCGAAAACATTGGCAAAACTCAGCGAAAAGTCACGAAGCCCAGCAAAACCAGAAAGCACAATATACAAGGCAGCCGTAGCAACTATGACGCCTATCGCGGCAATTCGCGTGATCTTATTTATAGCGTTGTTATTGCTTTTGCTCCACAGATATCGCTTAGCAATGTAGAAAGGAGTGTTCAACTCAAGACTTTTTTCTTTTCCCTAGTAAATCAGGATTCTTAACAGGGTCAACCTCGCCTTCTAGAGCTTTGTCTATAGATTCGATATACTCCAGAGAATCGTCGAGGTAAAAGATCAAGTCCGGCATTTTGCGCAATTGGTCGCGAGTCAGTTGGGCCAACTGATGCTTGATGTTAGGGGTGACCGTTTTAATCTCTTCCATCATTGCTTTAGCGTGAGCCGCCGGAAATATGCTCAGGTATACTTTTGCAATAGACAGATCTACGGTAACATTTACCTTGGTCACAGAGACCACCAATTGGGTTTGGCCCGCTTCCCGCAACATTTTCTGAATGAGCGTCGCAATGTCACTTTGCAGGATACCTGCTATTTTTTTCTGCCGATTGTTTTCATTCATACGGCAAAAGTAGCATATTTACTTGTTGAATACATTATTCTAGCACAATTGAAATTAAGTTTGATGACAAAAATTGAACACATAGGAATTGCCGTGAAGGATCTGGAATCTGCAAACAAAGTGTATGCCGCACTTTTAGGAAAGCCCCATTATAAGGTAGAGACCGTGGAGTCAGAAGGCGTTGACACCTCCTTTTTTGAATGTGGGGATTCAAAGATCGAACTCTTAGCTGCAACAAATCCGGAGAGTCCTATTGCCAAATTCATTGAAAAGCGCGGAGAGGGAATACACCATATCGCATTTGCGGTAAACGACATAGAAGCAGAAATAGAACGACTAAAAGCGGAAGGTTTTCGAGTGTTGAACGAAACCCCAAAGCAAGGTGCTGACAACAAAATCATTGCGTTTTTACACCCAAAATCGTCCAATGGAGTGTTAGTTGAGCTTTGTCAGGACAGAAATTGATTCAAATAGTTTGCGGATAAATTAACTAATTTTACATTTGCACACTGTTTCAGGACCCATAGCTCAGCTGGTTAGAGCACCTGACTCATAATCAGGGGGTCGAAGGTTCGAGCCCTTCTGGGTCCACTAGATTGTAAAATAATAGTTACTAATTGCCACGGAGTGAAGGTTTTCCTTTGCGATTTTAAAAAAATTAGTACATTAGAACCCGATTATGCGACCCCAAATCGTGAAAATAACAGTCTTAGGACTGTGTTTGCTGTTGCCCCAATCAATAGCTGCCCAGAGTCCACCACCGCCTACGGGTCCCCCGCCACCGGGACTTCCCATAGATGCATCAAGTTTCGTATTGCTTATTTTTGGCCTAGCCTTAGGGGTATTTATTGCGTATCGCAGAAAGCGTCTTAGCTAGATTGACGCAAGAGTTTTTGAACGTATTTTCCTACCACATCAAATTCAAGATTGACCGTATCTCCAACTTTCAAGGAGTGAAAATTGGTATGTTCGTATGTATAGGGAATAATAGCTACGCTGAATTCTGTGTCCGTACTATCTACTACCGTTAAACTTACTCCGTTTACGGTAATTGAACCTTTTTCAATGGTAAGATTACCCGGGATGAGTTCGTGCTTGAACCTATAGGTCCAGCTGCCATCTAGTGTCTCCGCAGCAATACAAGTTGCGGTCTGATCCACATGACCTTGAACAATATGACCGTCCAGACGAGCGCCCATTTTCATAGCGCGTTCTAAATTGATCCCACTGCCAACAGTTAAGGCTCCAAGATTCGACTTTTGAAGTGTTTCGTCTATAGCGGTAACGGTATATTGATTGCCATCTAAAGCAACTACGGTTAAACACACTCCATTGTGTGCCACACTCTGATCGATCTGAAGTTCTGGAGTCATTGCCGCTTTCATTCTGATGTGAAGGTTGCTGCCTTCACGCTCCAGATGAACAACTTCGGCTACTTCTTCTATGATCCCTGTAAACATCTTAATATTGTTGTTAACTTTGTGATGCAAAAATACGAATAATCGCCCAGCTGATTAAGCGAGGCGGTCATGCATTTAAGACCATAAGCTTTGAATAAAAAGGAACAGATCACAGTGGGGATCTCCATTGGAGACCTGAACGGAATTGGCGGAGAGATCGTCTTGAAAACCTTCTTGGACTCACGCATGCTCGAATTCTGCACACCCGTGATCTTTGCTTCGGTAAAGCTCATGTCCTTCTATAAAAAGCATTTTGATTATCCGATAAATCTTCACGGAATAAACAACCTGGATCAGATCGCTCATAAGAAGATCAATGTGCTGAACGTCTGGAAAGAAGGAGTTACGGTGAATTTCGGAGAAGAAAAGCCCGAGGCAGGCGCTTATGCCATAAAGAGTTTTAAGGCTGCTGTCACCGCCCTTAAACAAGATAAGATCGATGTTTTGGTCACCGCGCCTATTCACAAATACAATATTCAAGCCGAGGATTTCAAATTCCCTGGACACACAGATTACTTGAATCAGCAGCTAGAAGGCAATAGCATGATGTTTATGATCAGTGAGTCCCTGCGCGTTGGTCTCCTTACAGATCACCTGCCCGTTAAAGATGTTTCGGCAGCGATTACTCCGGAGCTGATCACCACCAAAATAAAGACAGTAACCCAAACCCTGAAACAAGACTTTGGGATCATTACTCCGAAGATCGCAGTATTGGGAATCAATCCACATACAGGAGACAACGGGGTAATTGGAAAAGAGGACGATGAGGTAGTGCGCCCAACTTTGGCAAAACTCAACGAAGAAGGCACCTTAGTTTATGGACCCTATGCCGCCGATAGTTTTTTTGGCACTAAGAATCATTTGAATTTCGATGCGATCATCGCTGCATATCACGATCAAGGATTGGTGCCGTTCAAGACCTTGTCCTTTGGGCAAGGGGTGAATTATACCGCTGGACTTGAAAAGATAAGGACCTCGCCAGATCACGGAACGGCCTACGACAAGGCGGGAAAGGGGGAGGCAGACTACACTTCATTCAAAGAGGCTGTGTTCAGCGCTATTCAAATTTTTAAGACAAGACAAGAATATCTGGAGTTGAGCGCTAATCCATTACAGAAAAGAGCCCGTAAGGTTTTAGCCAAGAAAAGATAGTTTGACACTACCCCTATAGAAGTGATTCGAATTTTTTGCGTTGAAGTGAAAATTGAAATTTTTGAGGGTAGGGGCAGTGTTTTTAGAGCTGCATAGCAGCGCTACGCTGCGATAAAAACGCAAAGCACAGCCGCAAAAGGGCAATTTTTTAACCAATGGTGAAAAGTTCTAATAACTTCTAAATAAATTATTATCTTTGCAGCCGTCTTTGATAGAGACGGGATAGTAAACGAATTGATTGTGAAGGAATTGAAAGCATATACCATCCCGTTTGTGGGCCTAAAAATAGGCAGCCATCAGTTCGACTATCAGATAGATAACACGTTCTTTGAGCACTTTGAGTATGACGAATTCCACAAGGCCGATGTAAAAGTTGACCTAGAATTAGAAAAGAAAAGCACCTTATTGGACTTGCATTTTCAATTCAATGGAACCGTCAATGTCAACTGTGATTTGACCAATGAACCTTATGATCAGCCAATTTCTGGCAATTTTGATCTGGTTGTTAAGTTTGGTCAAGAGTATAATGACGAAGAAGAGGATCTTCTGATTTTACCCCATGGTAGCTATGAGGTGGACGTTGCACAGTATATATATGAAAGTATTGTACTTGCGGTTCCAGCCAAAAGGGTTCATCCCGGTGTAGCAGATGGGACTTTGAAATCTGAGGCACTCGACAAACTTGAAGAACTCAGCCTGAATAATCAGGCAGAACAATCCGACGAAGATCAAACAGATCCGCGTTGGGACGATTTAAAGAAATTATTAACGGATAAATAAATAAGTAATGGCACATCCTAAGAGAAAGATCTCTAAAACCAGAAGAGACAAGCGCAGAACGCACTATAAGGCAACTGCTCCTCAATTGGCCACAGATCCTACTACAGGAGAGACGCACTTGTACCACAGAGCGCACTGGCACGAAGGAAAGCTTTACTACCGAGGACAGGTTCTTATTGACGATACCGAGTCTGCGGAAAGCTAGTAGTACCTGTTTGTAAAATATCACTCTCGCTATCAATTTATTTGATCTGCGAGAGTTTTTTATTACATATGCCCAAAATTGTCATAAATGACCCAATTTTGGCTTGTTTTAATCGAAAATTCGTTATTTTCACTTCCTTTTAAGGCATAATGCCTTTTTTTGTGTACTGAATTCTGTAAAATGAGTAAGATCACAGCAGCTATTACCGCTGTCGGGGGCTACCTGCCAGATTACGTACTGACCAACCAGATTTTGGAGACTATGGTCGATACGAACGACGAATGGATCACCACCCGAACGGGAATCAAAGAACGCCGCCTGTTAAAGGACAGCAATAAAGGAACCTCCTATCTGGCCATCAAAGCCGCCCAAGATGTTCTACAGAAAAGCGGTACAGACCCAAAAGATATTGACATGGTCATTATGGCCACAGCGACTCCGGATATGCCGGTAGCAGCAACAGGCGTTTACGTAGCCACCCAGATTGGAGCCGTAAACGCTTTTTCATATGATTTGGTTGCAGCTTGTTCGAGCTTTCTTTACGGAATGTCAACTGCGGCTCGTTATATTGAATCTGGACGCTATAAAAAAGTACTGCTTATTGGAGCAGACAAAATGTCTTCTATAATTGATTATGAAGATCGTGCCACTTGTATCATTTTTGGTGATGGAGGTGGCGCCGTACTTTTTGAACCTAATGAAGAAGGCTATGGCCTGCAAGATGAGGTTTTGAGAAGCGACGGGATTGGCCGTGAGCACTTAAAGATCGACGCAGGAGGATCCATTCTTCCAGCTTCTCATGAAACCGTAGATGCCAAGCAGCACTATGTGTTCCAAGACGGGAAGACCGTTTTTAAATTTGCGGTTTCCAATATGGCAGACGGAGCAGCTCAGATCTTAGAGCGCAACAATTTGACTGGCGATGATGTCGCTTGGCTGGTACCGCACCAAGCCAATAAGCGTATCATTGATGCTACTGCAAGACGCATGGGCTTGGACGATAGCAAGGTCATGATGAACATTGAACGCTACGGAAACACCACTTCGGCAACTTTGCCCTTGTGTCTATACGATTACGAAAAACAGCTCAAAAAAGGAGATAAGCTAATTTTTGCTTCTTTTGGCGGTGGATTTACCTGGGGGTCGATCTATCTGACTTGGGCATACGATTCATAAAAACCACAACCTAATAAACTAAAAAACAAGATCCGATGGAAATTAAGGATATTCAGAATCTCATCAAGTTTGTAGCCAAATCTGGCGCAAATGAGGTAAAATTGGAGACGGACGAGTTTAAGATCACCATTCGTACAGGAATGGAAAGCAAAGGTCCTGAAGCAACTTATATTCAGCAGATCCCTGCCGCAGCCCCTGTTGCTGCCGCTCCTGCTCCTGTTGCTGCTGCTCCTGCCGCCGAGGCTGCTGCTCCAACTGCCGAAGCTCCTGCCGCTGCAGACGATTCGAAATACGTAACTATCAAATCACCGATTATTGGAACCTTCTACCGCCGTCCGGCGCCAGACAAACCTATGTTTGTAGAAGTGGGTGACAGTATTGGAAATGGAGATGTACTTTGTGTGATCGAAGCCATGAAGCTCTTCAACGAAATCGAATCAGAAGTATCTGGAAAGATCGTTAAGATTCTGGTAGAGGACTCTTCGCCAGTAGAGTTCGATCAGCCATTATTCTTAATCGACCCTTCTTAGTCAAATCGCATTACATAGTGCGTCTGAGCTCTAGCGCATCAGACGTAAAAAAATCACAGTGTTATGTTTAAAAAAATACTGATTGCCAATCGGGGAGAGATCGCCTTGCGCGTAATTCGAACCTGTAAAGAGATGGGTATTAAAACGGTAGCCGTTTATTCCACTGCCGATGCGGATAGTCTTCATGTGCGTTTTGCCGATGAGGCCGTATGCATAGGACCGCCTGCGAGTTCTGAATCCTATCTTAAAATATCTAATATCATCGCTGCAGCAGAGATCACCAATGCCGATGCGATTCACCCAGGATACGGGTTCTTGTCAGAGAACGCAAAGTTCTCTAAGATCTGCGAAGAACACGATATTAAATTTATCGGCGCCTCCGCAGAGATGATCGATCGTATGGGAGATAAAGCTTCTGCAAAAGCGACCATGAAAGCTGCAGGAGTGCCTTGTGTTCCTGGATCTGACGGGGTTATTCCAGATTTTGAAACTTGTAAAAAGCTAGCTGTAGAGACAGGATATCCTGTTATGCTTAAAGCTAGTGCCGGTGGAGGTGGAAAAGGAATGCGTGCCGTTTGGAAAGAAGAAGACTTGCAGCCTGCATGGGAATCTGCGCGTCAGGAAAGTAAAGCTGCCTTTGGAAACGACGATATGTATATGGAAAAGCTCATCGAGGAGCCACGCCATATCGAGATACAAATTGTAGGGGACTCTACAGGGAAGGCTTGTCACCTCAGTGAACGTGACTGTTCTGTACAAAGACGTCACCAGAAATTGACTGAAGAGACTCCGTCTCCGTTCATGACCGACGAGCTTCGTGATGCCATGGGTAAAGCTGCGGTTAAAGCGGCAGAATACATCAATTACGAAGGCGCAGGTACAGTAGAATTCTTGGTGGACAAGCACCGCAATTTCTACTTCATGGAAATGAACACGCGTATTCAGGTAGAGCACCCTATCACAGAAGAAGTTGTAGATCACGACTTGATCCGAGAGCAGATCAAAGTTGCTGCCGGAATAAAGATCTCTGGTAAGAACTACTACCCACAGCTGCACTCTATCGAATGTCGTATCAACGCAGAAGATCCTTATAACGACTTTAGACCTTCGCCAGGACGCATCACAGTTTTGCATGCGCCAGGAGGACACGGAGTTCGTTTGGATACACACGTATACGCTGGTTACATGATTCCACCAAACTACGATTCTATGATCGCTAAATTGATCGTTACTGCGCAAACGCGTGAAGAGGCGATCGCTAAAATGAAGCGCGCATTAGATGAGTTTGTTATTGAGGGAATCAAAACAACCATCCCATTCCACCGTCAGCTTATGGAAGAGCCGGATTATGTAGAAGGAAACTACACCACCGCTTTCATGAATGACTTTGAAATGCGCGAACCTGAAGAAGAATAAACATTCGCAACAGATATTGAAAGATCCGGAGTCTAATGGCTTCGGATTTTTTTATTTTTAGTCCATGCGAGAGGGCTATTTTAAGCATATCGTTTTTGTTTTGGTCTCCATGCTTGTAGTATTCATTGGCCTAAAGACCTTAGGGCTTTACTTTGCATTTGCCATACCGCTGTTCATGCTCGTTTTTATTATCATCGTAAAAAATTCTAAGAAGTGAATTTGTCGTATTGGGAACATAAAAGTTGGTTTACCAACTTAGATTTTGTCATAGTAGGGAGTGGTATTGTCGGCCTTGCTGCAGCCCTTGAATTACGGCGTAAACATCCCATGGCCAAGATCGCAGTTTTGGAGCGAGGCATGTTGCCTTCTGGTGCTAGTACCAAGAATGCTGGCTTTGCTTGCTTCGGAAGCGTTTCCGAGCTCCTAGATGACCTTTCTGTTCATAGTGAAGAAGAAGTTGTCGCTTTGGTTAAAAAACGCGTATACGGCCTAGAAACACTAAAAAAACTGTTGGGGACAGATGCCATCGGTTATGATGCTTGTGGAGGATATGAATTATTCACCCTGCAAGACGAAGCCCTCTACACACAAAGCCTGGAAGCGATCGGGAGGTTAAACAAGCTTTTGGATCCCATATTTGATGCTCCGGTCTTTAGCAGGCTTGAGAATTCCTTCGGATTTGATAATATTCAGCCGCAACTGATCTTTAATGCATTTGAAGGAAAGATAGATACTGGCGCCATGATGCAGGCCTTTATAAAGAAAGTCTACAGCTCTGATATTCAGATCATAAACGGTGCTACGGTAACAGCCATGAGTGATTCTGCCGGCGGAGTTTCTCTTGAGATCAATGGAGAACTATCGATTCGCGCCAGTCGAGTTCTAGTAGCAACCAACGGATTGGCCGGTAGTCTGTTAAACGAAGATCTAAAACCAGCTAGAGCACAAGTCTTGATCACCGAACCCATACCCAACTTGTATTTTAACGGTACCTTTCATTTAGACAGAGGCTACTATTATTTTAGAAATATAGATGGTCGCATTCTATTTGGGGGTGGGCGTAATTTAGATGTGGATGGAGAAACCACTACGCTTATGGAAACAACAGAGCAGATCCAATCGGCATTGGATTTACTGTTGCGCCATACGATTTTACCCGGGAAAGACGTTAAAATTGAACAACGCTGGAGCGGTATTATGGGAGTCGGAAGCAAGAAGGCACCTATTGTAAAGCAAGTCTCAGAGCACGTTTATTGTGGCATTCGTCTGGGAGGTATGGGAGTTGCCATAGGAGCAGACACAGGTACTTCGCTCGCCAAGTTGATCGATTGATGCGCAAACTGATCCGTTTTCTAATTAAAACCGTTATTTGGTTCTTGGTCTTATCCAACCTTTGGGTATTGGCCTATAAATATTTGCCTGTTCCGGCTACGCCACTTATGGCTATTCGGTATTTTCAGACAGATGAGAAGGCGAGTATTCAACACCACTGGGTCGCTATAGAACAGATAGCTCCAAACCTACAAAAGGCAGTTATATGCGCAGAAGACCAACAGTTTCTTACGCATAATGGATTTGATGTGGCCGCTATAAAAAAGGCTCGAGAGCAAAACAAAGCAGGCAAGAAGTTGCGCGGGGCCAGCACCATAAGTCAACAAACGGCAAAGAACGTATTTCTTTGGCCACATAGGTCGTGGGTTCGAAAGGGTTTTGAGGCTTATTTTACTTTTCTGATCGAGATGTATTGGAGCAAAGAGCGCATTTTGGAAGTCTATTTGAACAGCATTGAATTTGGTCCAAGTATTTATGGAGCTCAAGCAGCTGCTGAGCATTGGTTCAATACAGATGCAGACAAATTAAACCGAGATCAAGCCCTGGGGTTAGCGGCTATCTTACCCAATCCATTAAAATATAGGCCAGTGGCTCCTACGGCCTACATCGCGAAAAGAAAGTCTTGGATCAGCCAGCAGATGTATAACTTTGGCCCTCTGGATCTACAATCGGAAAACGCAAAGAACCTTGGAACAAAATAAATCCGAATTAATAGCCCTCTGTCATGCTTGGTTGGACAAACGCTTAGATGGCCTTAAACAGGCGCAATCTGCGGTAGATGAATCCTTACAGGGCGCCGTAAAAAGCAGTGCTGGAGATAAGCACAATACAGAACGAGCGCATTTACAACTACAGGCCGAAAAGTTGGGCCAGCAATTCAAAGCGATAGATCAGCAACGTTTAGCGCTATCTAAGATCCAATCCGGCGTCGCTACAGGAAAAGTGCATTTGGGTAGCCTGGTTGAGACAGATCAGCAGCGCTATTTCATAGCCATTGCCGCTGGAGCTTTACAGTTTAAGGGTAATCAGATCTGGGCCATAGCCCCCCAAAGCCCTATTGGCCAATTACTGCTTGGAAAATCGGTTGGAGAAAGTATCGTTTGGGCCGGAAAAAGTCAGCAGATAACTAAGATTTACTAATCTTCTGTAGCGGCGTCGTAAACCTCGATTTCCAAGGCCTTTGCCAAACCATTTGCCTTATGCATAGCGTCTTCTTTGGTATCTGTTTCGTAAACGGTGATGTGCTTATTGGTCTGGTAAAAAAGGTTGATCCGGAACACGGTCTTGCCCATGTTGGCCTCCGCAGTGATCACGCGAGCCCTATAATTCTTTACCGTTTTAAAAACCGATACATATTCAATATCGGGCAACGGTTTCCAATTTCCAACCGTGACACCCCAAACCGAATACAGGTTCCGATATCGCTTTTCAAATACTTCAACTTCGGCTCCTTCTCGTAGTGCCAATCGGGCAGAAACCCCGAGGATGATAAGGCCAAACATGGTGCCTTGCGTGAGCAGATAAACTCCAAAGAGCGCAACCACAATAGAGAAAAATACCTTGATCGGAGAAATAGGATTTAAAAAACGCATTAGCGGACAATTTTTAAGTGGACTTCTGTTCCCGGTTCAATGCTCTCAGAAGTGTTGAAGAACAACTCCTGCTCGCCATCTTGGGCTTGAACAAGGTAATGACTTCCTTTGAAATAGCTCGCCTTTACCCTAGCACTAAAATCTGCTTGCTGCTTGGATAAACGCAGTTGATGTGGAAACAAGTACTGCCCATTGGGCAAGGCATTGATCTCTCCAAAGAACCCGGCCTGATATGCGCTTGAGATATTCTTATAAAGCTGCTCTGGCGGCCCAAAAAACGAGACTTTACCATTTTCTAATATCAACACCTGATCTGCAAAACTCAAGGCTTCATTTGCATCATGTGTAGCCGTGACACAAGTAATTCCTGCGGATTTTAAGTAGTTGTAGAGTTGTCTGCGGAGTCTGGAGCGTCTAAATTCGTCAATATGTGCAAAGGGTTCATCCAGCAGCAGTACCTCTGGCACTAAGGCTAAGGCCTTGGCTATAGCCACCCGTTGTTTTTGCCCACCGCTAAGCGATTTTACCTTCTGCTCAGCAAAAAGCTCTAAATCCAATAAGGTGAGCAGCTCTGATGTACGGGCAGCTTCTTGCTCCGGATTCAATCTGGAAAAATGCTCTTGAATGTTCTCACTTACTGTGGTGTAAGGCATAACATTGGCCTCTTGTGCCACCAATTTCATAAAAGGCGCTCCGGGAACCAGTTGTTTCTTGGGTCCGAGTACAGCTTTACCTTTCCACAGGATCTCGCCGCGGTCCAGGTCTATCAATCCGTAGATAAGATGCAGCAAAGTAGATTTACCACTACCGCTTTCTCCCAAGATCGCTAAATGGTCTCCGGTATTTAAAGAAAACGACAAGGGACCCAACAGTTCTTGTTGGTCCTGATAGCTGAATTTGTCAATGGTTACTGCTAGCATAGAAAAAAAGCCCTTGCTGCGGGCAAGGGCGATTTTTTATCCTTTTATCTTATTGCTGACGTCTTCTGGCAATACGCGATATCCCATATTGTAGAGCGTAAAGCCAAAGAGATCGGCATAGAGCTCAATGGTTTTTGTAACGGGTGTTCCAGCGCCGTGTCCTGCATCTTTTTCAATACGGATCAGGGTCGGATTTGCTCCACCATTCTTGGCCTGAAGTTCTGCAGCGAATTTAAAACTGTGCGCTGGCACAACACGATCGTCATGATCGGCAGTGGTTACCAAGGTAGCCGGATAATTCACTCCTTGCTCTACGTTATGTACCGGGCTGTAACCCAGCAGATATTCAAACATTTCTTTGCTGTCTTCTGCAGTTCCATAATCGTAAGCCCATCCCGCACCAGCGGTAAAGGTATGATAGCGAAGCATATCTAGCACACCTACGGCTGGAAGCGCCACCTTCATTAGCTCTGGACGCTGAGTCATAACAGCGCCGACAAGTAATCCTCCATTAGAGCCACCGCGAATAGCAAGGTAATCAGAGGAAGTGTAGTTGTTTTCGATAAGGTATTCTGCTGCGGCGATGAAATCGTCAAATACATTTTGTTTTTGCATTTGCGTTCCGGCATCGTGCCAAGCCTTACCGTATTCGCCGCCTCCGCGAAGGTTAGGCACGGCATAAACCCCACCTTGTTCCATCCAAACGGCATTGGCAATGCTGAATCCGGGGTTCAATGAGATATTGAATCCGCCGTAACCGTAAAGGATAGTTGGGTTTTTGCCATTAAGCTCTAAGCCCTTTTTATGCGTAATGATCATAGGCACTTTAGTGCCGTCTTTGGAGGTATAGAAAACTTGTTTACTCTCGTAATTGTCTGGGTTAAAATCGATGGCCGATTTGCGGTACAAGGCAACTTCTCCACTATCTACTTGATAGGTAAAAATACTACCCGGCGTGTAGTAGTTGGTAAAGTTGAAATAGATCTCTTTTTCTTCCTTTTTAGAATAGAAGCCACCGGCAGAACCTATACCTGGTAATGCCACTTCACGCACCAGGCTTCCGTCATAATTGTATTGCATCACCTTAGAGATCGCGTCTACCGAATATTCTGCAAAGATGTATCCTCCTCCTGTGGAAGGGCTGAGTACATGTTCGGTTTCAGGAATTACGTCTTCCCAATTCTCCGGACTCGGATTGCTGGCATTGGTCTTAACGATACGTTGGTTAGGCGCATTGAGGTTGGTCACCAAATACAAGGTATCTCCGTCATTGTCCAACATATAGGTATCGCTGTCCACATTGTCTATCACAGTGATCAGTGGTCTGTCTGGGTTTTCCAGATCTTTCAAGAACATCTTGTTTCCGGAGGTAGAAACCGAGGCAGAAATAGACAACCACTTGTTATCTTCAGAGACACCTCCGCCTACATAACGGTGCTTCTCTGCCGGCGTTGCACCAAAGACAACTGGGTCTGCATCTTGGTCTGTTCCAAGCTTGTGGTAGTACAATTTATGCTGATCGGTCTTGGCAGAAAGCTCACTGCCTTCTGGTTTGTCATAACTAGAGTAGTAGAATCCTTCGTTCTTGTACCAAGAGATACCAGAGAATTTCACATCGCGCAAGGTGTCTTCAATGATCTCCTTGGAGGCGACATCCATGATCAGGATCTTACGCCAATCGCTTCCACCCTCAGAAATACTGTAAGCCGCCAGAGACCCATCCTCAGAAAAACTCAAGCCTGAAAGAGAAATGGTTCCGTCTTCTTTAAAGGTGTTCGGATCTAAGAAAACTTCGGCGGTTTCTGGGTCGTCTCCGGTTTTATATCGGTAAACTACGTATTGATTTTGCAGCCCGTCGTTCTTTCTAAAGTAGGTGTATTCGCCTTCTTTAAATGGAGCTGTTACTTTTTCGTAATTCCAAATGGATTTTAAACGCGCCTTGAGCTCGTCTCTAAAAGGAATAGTATCGAGAAAACCATTGGTCACCGCATTTTGTGCGTCTACCCATGCTTCTGTTTCTTCGCTTCTGTCGTCTTCTAACCAGCGGTATGGATCTGGAACGTCAACTCCGAAATAGGTATCTACGGTGTCAACTTTTTTAGTTTCGTGATATTCCACAGTGGGTACAGGTTGAGAGGTGTTTTCTTGGCAGCTCATGGCCGCGAGAGCCAATACGGCTACTCCAATTAATCGCTTCATCGAAATTACAATTTAACCAGTGAAAAAAGGATCTTTTACTGCCTGTTTTAAGGCAGCTAAAGGTAAGAAAAACTGCACTTTGTTTTAAGATACAATTGGCAGTTTAACAGCAGCTTATGGCTCGACTTAAGTAAACAGTGGCGTGTAAGCCTTCCAATATTTATAAATCAGGACAACATTAAGTCCTGCAACAACCAAAGCAATACCTATATCCGGTAGATCTAAAAAGATGTGGAACAAGACAATGTTCAGCGATATTGGCGCCAAGAGGATCAGTGCAAAAGGCACCCACCGATTCAGCAAAAGCATAAGGCCAACCAGAATCTCCAAGGCCCCAACGATGTAAAGTACATAACCGGTGGCATCTAAGGAAGTCATAAATTCTGCGGCCCTAGGTGGAAAAGCAGGCGGGCTTAAAAACTCAAAGAATTTGTTTGCTCCAAAAACAAGCAAAGACAAGCCCAGGAGCCATTTCAGGATTTTAGAAAAGGTGGAATTCATACAAGGGGATGGTTAGTTAGTTGCACACAAGTATGAATTAAAGATACTAAAAATAAAAAACCCTGTGGTCTGAAGATCACAGGGTTAAGTGTCGTAATAAAATTAGTTCCTATTGCTTTAAGAACTGTTTGTTGATCACTGCGCCACCAGTTTCGATCTTTACCACATAAGCTCCACTAGCAAGTGCTGCCACATTGATCGATTTGTTGGCAACCACGCCAGACTGTACCAATGCACCGTTTAGGTTGTAAATGGTGTATTGTGCATCGTTAAGTGGAGTTCTGTAATCCAATTGCAGGATCTCTGTCGCCGGGTTAGGATAAACAGTAAGTGCAACTTCGTTGGTTTGCTCTTCTACACTTAGCGGCTGGCCTTCATAGATAGTCACTACTTGATCTACAGCTACATCTTCAAAGGTGTCAACGGTTCCAGATGGCCATTTAACTACTAAAGTGTTGATGTTGGTATCTGCACCTGTTCCGAAGTGCGTGTTCAAAGTACTTAAGAAACGGAATCCTTCTCCATTGCGCACATCGCGAATTTGAGTCCCTGAATCGGTAGTCAATTCAATACGAGCTCCAATTCCATTAATATTACTAGGGTCTCCAACAGTGTTTATAACCAACCAGTGGTTGTCGTTTCCTGAGTTGAAACGAATGAATCCTGAGTTGAAAGCATCGACAAAACCGTCGTTGTTCAAATCTCCAAAGGCGCCATTACTTCCGCTAATAGCACCAAAGTCTATAGTCGTAAAAGTAAGATCTCCGTTTCCGTAAAGAATGTTTCCGTTAGAGGCAATATCTAAGAAACCGTCGTTATTAAAGTCGTAGGTAGCGTTCTCAATTCCTGTAGCTGTAACCGAAAGCACCCCAGAGGCGGCAGTTACATCGGTAAAGGTGTAGCCCGCTCCAGGACCGTTATTTCGCATTAATTTATGTGCTCCGGAGCTCGCTCCTACAAACACGTCCATGTCGCCGTCGTTGTCAAAATCTCCCCAAGCAGAAGACCAAGTTTGCATAGGGTCTGCAAGACCAATGGCCGCTCCATTCTCAGTGAAAGTTCCGTCACCATTGTTCAGGTGCATTTGGTTGGTTCTACGAGCAACCTCTCCACCACACTTAGCGATGAACATATCCAGTAATCCGTCGTTGTTGTAGTCAATCCAAACCGATCCGTAGTTACCTCCAGAAGGATAATCTCCTAAACCACCTTGGTTAAAGGTCAATGCTCCAGTTCCGTCGTTAATGTAGTATACGTTTGGTGCAACATCGTGACAAACAAAGGCGTCCATGTCTCCATCGTTATTGATATCTACAAAATTGGAACGCTGAGAGAACACGAATTCTGGACCAGAAACTTCTACGAAACCACTTCCGGTTCCGTCAGAGCGCATAAAGGTCACTCCACTACCACCGCCGTAAAGCAAGTCAGTATAACCGTCCCGGTTGTAATCCGCAGCAGCTAATGACCAAGAAGGTGTATAGTTGGCCGAAGTCGTAGAAATATTGCGAGTTACAAAAGTTCCATCGGCTTGTTGCTCTAAGATATTCACGTTGGTAGAACTAATAGAAACTATGTCGTCTAGAAAGTCTCCATTCATATCTACAACAGCTCGGTTAGAGCCAGAAGTAGAAACAGAGGTAAATCCGAAACTCACCGGATCTACCGTGCCTGATTCTTGGGCAAAAACAGCTCCCACCGTAGTTAGGGCGAGGATGCTTAAAATAATTTTCTTCATCGTTTTTTAGTTAAGTGTTTCAATTTTTTAGTCGCAGGACTCAGTAAGTGAGTTGATCCAGGCTTCCACCATGGCAACAGCTTCTTCATCGCGTATAGTTCGGCCCAAAAGGGGCATGCGGTATTCTTCTGCCTCTGAGTTCACTCTAAAGAAGAGCACAGAAGTATCAATATCGCCAGGGACAACGATCTTCGTATTAGGCGGGATCGGAGTTTCCGGATCCACACAAACACCGAGGTTCACATTGTCCGCAGATTCGTTAAAGGCAAAGCGCACCGGACGATAATCACAATGACGGTCGTCTGAGTGGCAATGCGCACAATTTATATCTACATAAGATCGCATTCTGAGGCTAATGGGCTGCGAAGTGTCTCTCCAGTCAATTACGGTTTCGATCTCCGCAGGCAGACCTTCTGCCAAATAACCCATGGCGATAAGTTTGCGTAATTGATTCTCTACGCCATCTGCGTAAGGGTAATCGCTATTGATGTGTTGAGGTTTTAGGCCGATTGGGATCGGGTCTAATTGTGTTTTGTGGCAAGTAAAGCATTCTGCTTCGGATGGAATACGGTAGTTAATACTGCGTTCCACGCCGTCTTGTAGCCAGTTTACCTCTGTAAAATCGCCATCCAGATTCAAGGTGGCCTCTGTTTGTGCCTCATTCCAAATGTATTCGGCAAATTCCCAGCCTTCGGCTGTGCGATAGATCAAACGGGTCTCAATGATCCGAGTGTCGCCAGCAGGCAATACATTGTCGTAATAGAAGGTTTTGATAAGAATAGTACCGACAGGCATCTGCAGCAACTCATAAGATTCTGTGTACTGCGCTTGAACACCATCTGGCATCCAAATGAATCGCTTCTTTAAGGCATAATCGGTAAATAAGGTACTGATTGGCTTGTATGGTAATACACCATAGACCGGTTCTTGGTTGGCCATTGCACCTTCAAAAAAGTTGTAATCTGAAAGATTGTCGTAGGGGAATTGTTCCAGATTGAAATTTACAGGACTGACAGGTGTGACTGTGACATTAATGGTTGCTCCTGTGCAATTGTCCGTGCCGGTTTCGCACAGAGCGTATTGCAGAGTGATGGTTCCAAATATGCCACCGTCTGCGATATATTCTAAAAGATCATCGCTAGGGTCGTTGGGAGTGTTGTTGGGATCGATTACGTTGGCTGTGCCAGAAGAAACGCTTTGTACCAGCAATTGGCCTTGGGTAGGCACATTGACATCGTTGGCAAAAACATCAATGATCACGGTTGCGTTCTGAGCAACAAAGGCGACATCATCAATAGCTTCGTAGGCCAATGGTGAGTAGTCATTGTCGTCTGAATTACATCCTATCAGTACCCCTAGGGCAAGACAAGAGAGTCCAATCCTTTTAAAAAGGCTGATCATGGTTGGCACATTAGTGTAATATTTAAACAAGAACGGGACAAAAAACCCTACCACATAGGGTTTTAACAAAAATATTGCAAAAAAAACAACCATCCAAACAGATGGTTGTTAATCTTTAAATGGGGATAGACCAGAATGTTTATCGGAACATCGGTTTGTATGCGTCCCAGTTTTTGTACATCAGGTATCCGTTCAATAAGGCTACCAAGATAGCAGGCCCGATGTTTGGCAAATTCAAAAAGGCGTGGAACAATACTATGTTAATTGATATAGGCACCAACATTACTAAAGCTAATGGCACCCATTTTCTAATGACCAGGAGTAATCCAACGACCACTTCGGTAAGTCCTACAAGGCCCATCAAGTATCCTTTGCCCACATCTGTTGCGTCAGAATAACGCAGGGCAGTGAATAGATATTCGGCTTGAGGGTATCCACTAAAATCAAAGTCTTGCAAAAACCAGAAGAACTTGTTGAAACCGAAAAGCAACAACATAAGTCCTAGTCCGACGCGGATAATAAGATTTAAATATTTCATTTTAACTGTTTTGGGTTGATTATGAGGTCTTAGACGAAGCCTCCCCAAACAGCTTACAAAAGATTTTCCTTATCCAAGTGTTGCGCTATCTGAACTGCATTGGTTGCCGCCCCTTTTCTGAGGTTATCACTTACGATCCACAGATTCAAACTGTTGGCTTGACTCAGGTCTCGGCGAATACGTCCAACAAAAACATCGTCTTTGTGGTGGGCGTAAAGTGGCATAGGATACGTATTGGTATCTGGATTGTCTTGAAGCACAACACCTTGAGTGGCGGCCAGCATGCTGCGGACTTCGCTGAGCTCAAAATCGTTTTCAAATTCAATGTTCACAGATTCAGAGTGCCCTCCCTCTGTCGGTATACGCACAGCGGTAGCTGTTAGGGCAATACTTCTGTCGTTTAGGATCTTTTGTGTTTCGCGAACCAATTTGAATTCTTCTTTGGTATAGCCGTTAGACTCAAAAACGTCGCAATGTGGCAGGGCATTCTTATAAATAGGATAAGGATAAGCCATTTCTCCTTGTACTCCGTTCACCTCGTTGTTCATTTGGTTTACAGCCTTGCTACCTGTTCCGGAAACCGATTGATAGGTAGAGATCACCACACGCTTTATCTTGTACTTATCGTGCAATGGCTTAAGGACCATAACCAATTGAATGGTAGAACAATTTGGATTGGCAATGATCTTGTCAGCTTTGCTGAGGTTATATGCATTGATCTCAGGAACTACCAGGTTAATATCTTGTTCCATACGCCAAGCCGAAGAATTATCGACCACGGTACAACCGATCTCAGCAAATTTTGGCGCCCACATCTTAGAAGTATCACCTCCTGCAGAGAATAAGGCCAATTGAGGTTTCATGTCTAGCGCAGTTTCCATGCTTACCACCTTATACTGTTTCCCTTTGAATGCTACTGGGGTTCCAACCGAACGCGCTGAGGCAACCGGTATCAGTTCTTCAATTGGGAAATCGCGCTCTTCTAAAACGCGAAGCATGACTTGGCCTACCATTCCGGTAGCACCTACAACTGCTACTTTATACATGATTTAAATTTTAAAATGCAAAAGTAAAGCATGACACTTAAAGGAGGTCTAAAAAGAAACATAAAAAAACCGCCTTGGGGGAAGGCGGTTTCAGCTATCTAATCTTAAAAGAGATTACTTTTTAAGTAGGTCTCTGATCTCGGCAAGCAACTCTTCTTGAGTTGGTCCAGCCGGAGCCTCAGGAGCAGGCTCTTCTTTTTTCTTAGTCTTGTTGTAGGCCTTAACGATCATAAACAATACGAATCCTACAGTAATTAAGTTGATGATGGCATTCACCCACTTTCCATACATAATTGCATTTTCTGGAGAAGTAACGGAACCGTCAGCAGCAACAACTGCTTCGTCTAAAACGACTTTCATGTCTGCAAAGTCTAATCCGCCAGCGAAGTGCCCAACAATTGGCATCATGATGTCGCTAACAAATCCATTGACTACCAGACCTACAGCACCCGCAAGGATAACGGCTACTGCCAAATCAATGACGTTACCCGTCATGATAAAATCTCTAAATTCTTTTAACATGGAAATTGATGTATTAGTTAATTGTCTACAAATTACTAAAAACTAAGACGGAATGTGATTTGAGGGGCTGAAGTTTTTAACAGACTTATCGAAGAACGACGCGTTTTATTCGACCACCGACAGCGGTGAGCAATTCATAAGAGATGGTACCGGCCTTTTTTGCCAATTCTTCTGCAGATTGTTGCTCGCCAAATACCTCCACGGAGTCGCCTTCTTGGCAAGCAATACCAGTCACATCTACCATGATCATGTCCATACAGACATTACCGACAATTGGCGCGTGCTTTCCGTTTAAAATCACACTGCCCACACTTTTTCCTAAAGCACGGGGTAGACCATCGGCATGACCTACAGGCAAGGTTGCAATGGTCATAGCATCCTTAGCGACATGACCACGGTTGTATCCTACACTTTCACCTTGCTTTAATTGATGCAGTTGACTGATAACCGTCTTTAAACGCATGACCGGTTTGAGTTGTTTGTCTAGACTCGCCTCATTGGCATAACCGTAGAGGCCAATTCCAGTTCGGACAAGATCGTAATGAGCTTGCGGATAGTTGATGATACCAGAAGTGTTGGTTGCGTGCGCAAAGAATTTGTCATCGCCTTTTTGTCGCAACGCTGGGAGGATAGCATCGAATGCGCTAAGCTGTTTAAGGGTAAATTCTTTTTCTGCGGAGTCTTCACTAGCTGCTAAATGCGTAAAGGCCGATCGCAGACTCAGTGCATCTTCTTTTTGTATGGCCGTGGCAGCTAGAACAGTTTCAGCAGGGTCAAAGCCCAGCCTGTTCAAGCCTGTGTTTACTTTAAGGTGAACCGGATATGCAACTAGTTTTTGGGCTTGTGCAAATTGAGTGAAAAGGTTCAGAAGTCGCTCGGAATAAATACTTGGTTCCAAACATTTGCTAACCATTAGTTCGAAGTTGGCCGGCTGCGGATGCAAAACAAGAATAGGCAAAGTAACGCCTGCATCTCGTAAAAAGGCACCTTCGCTCACATAGGCTACGGCTAAATAGTCAACGCCCAATTCTTGGAGTTCCAAAGCAATAGTAGTTGCATCGCCCCCATATCCATTGGCTTTTACCACGGCCAGCATACGACAAGCCGGCGCCAATTTAGATCTTAAAAAACGATAGTTGTGTTGGAGTGCACCAAGGTCCAGTTCCAATACAGTTTCTGCAGCTAGACTCATGCTTTCTTTTGCTTCGGACTGATCTCTTCCGGATCCTTTACCTCCATTTTGGAGAGTTTCTCGCGGAGGTTCGCTTTGTAAAAAGCTGCGCGGCTTAAGGGCTCGTATTCGTCGGTTTCCCCGAGTAATACCAAATTATCATTGGCCGATTTTCTGTAAGAGTACTGCGCCAAATTTCCGGTGCGTGTGCAAACAGCGTGTACTTTGGTCACATATTCTGCCGTTGCCATAAGGGCAGGCATAGGGCCAAAAGGATTGCCCTTGTAATCCATATCCAAACCAGCCACAATAACGCGAATACCGCGGTTAGCCAGATCGTTACAGACCTTGACAATCTCGTCGTCAAAGAATTGTGCCTCATCGATACCGACCACATCGCAATTGTCTGCCAGAATAGGAATATTGGCCGCCGCTGGAACAGGAGTAGAACGGATCTCGTTGCTGTCGTGAGAAACTACCATCTCGTCATCGTAACGTCTGTCTACAGCTGGCTTGAAGATCTCTACGCGTTGTTTGGCGAATTGCGCGCGTTTTAATCTACGGATGAGTTCCTCTGTTTTACCAGAGAACATGGAGCCGCAGATGACTTCTATCCATCCGAACTGTTCTTGCTGATTTACGGTGTTTTCGAGAAACATTTTGTAATTTACTACACGAAAAATGACAAAAATCCGTTAGAATTAACGGATGGCGTAAAGGTAACAAAACGTCCAAACAAAAAGGAGCTAATTTGATAAGTTATGGATTGAACTTTACTTTTTAAGATCGCGAACAGACTAACAAGTGCGAATCTTTTAAAATTCAAATCCAAAACTTCTGTAAAGTGAGAAAAATGAACAAGACCATCCATGCCGAATTGCGCGAATTGGCACAGGAAATATTAGACGGGCCCAAGGTACTTAGTGCGGTAGACCTCAAAGAGAAGGCTCAAAGACTCTATGAGAAACTCACCATATTGAGTCATCTGGAAGCTCAAGTTGGCGTAGATCCCTTGACCACCCCAGTGCCCGATAGTGAATCCTTAGACTCCAAGAGCTATAGAGAACAGAATTGGTTTACCGAACCTAAACCTGTAGAAAAACCAGTACACGACGATGAACTGGTAGAACCGCTTATAGAAAAGATCAAAGATATTGTTGCACAAATGCCAGAGGAGTCTCAGAAGGTAGACGCCTTGCTAGAGGAGGTCTTGCCCAAAGCCAAATACATTAAGAACGACCTAGAAGAACTTGCCGCCGATTACAAACACACTCCAGTGTTTGAACGCAAGCAAGAAACTCCACCAACACCCACCGCAGTAGAAACTCCAGAAGCTCCAGAAGCTGCCGAAACTACAAATAATTCGGTGGACAAACCGCTTTCGCTTAATGATGCCTCCGCTGCTAAAGCACAGATAGGGCTCAACGACAGGATCGCATTTATCAAGCATCTTTTTGACAACAAGCCAGAGGACTATGCTCGCGTAATGTCTCAACTGGACACCTGCGATTCGTTTCAGCAGGCCCAAGATTTCATCAACGGCCAAGTAAAACCGGAGTATAATTATTGGTTGGAAAAACAAGAGGTTGCAGAGCGCTTTATGAGCATAATAGAGCGCCGATTCTAAGCTTATGCATCCGGGAAAGCTTGTTTACTGGGCCAGCACAGTGGCCATATGCCTTATAATGGGCTATTCTGCAAGCATGTATTTTACCAATACGGAAATGGTCGAAGGTTTCTTCAGACGTTTCAGCTATCCGGATTATTTGGTAATTCCGCTAGCTATAGCCAAAGTTCTGGCCATAATCATGATCCTTTGGAGAAAGATCCCATGGCTTACCGAGTGGGCCTATGCCGGATTATTCTTTGACTTAGTACTCGCCTTTTTTGCCCACGAGCGTTTAGGAGATTCCGTTACCTTTGTACTGTTGGCAGCCATTGCGCTGCTACTATCGTACTTTTTTGGTAAATACTATCGATGAACGCTTCACTTTATTTGGTACCCACGCCGATAGGCAACCTAAAAGATATCACCTTGCGAGCTTTAGAGGTGTTGCAGTCTGTTTCCCTTATTCTAGCAGAAGACACCCGTACCAGCGGGAAACTCCTTAAACATTACGAGATCCTTACTCCGATGCGTTCGTATCATATGCACAATGAGCACAAGGCTACTGCGGCTGTAGTTGCGCAGATGCAGGCCGGACAGACCATTGCTTTGATTTCTGATGCCGGAACCCCAGCAATTAGCGATCCGGGTTTTCTTTTGGTTCGAGAGGCTTTGGTGGCCGGTTTGGAAGTGGAGTGTCTGCCAGGAGCGACTGCTTTGATACCTGCCCTGGCCGCAAGCGGTTTGCCTTGTGAGCGATTTGTTTTCGAAGGATTCTTGCCGGTTAAGAAGGGCCGTGCAACGCGGTTAGATGGTCTTAAAGACGAATCTAGAACTATGGTGTTTTACGAATCTCCGCATAAGCTACTCAAAACTTTAACGCAGTTCGAAGAGTTGTTCGGAAGTGATCGCAAGGCTGTTGCTGCCCGAGAAATAACTAAACTGCACGAAGAGTTGGTTCGTGGAACCCTATCAGAAATAAAAAGGCACTTTGAAACCAAAGCGCCTAAAGGTGAATTTGTTTTGGTGGTAGCCGGAGCTTCTTAAAGATGCTTCCCTTTATTCCAACCGTGTTTTCCTAAATACTGATTGCCGCTTTCTACAGCGCCATCTTCAATAGAAGTTCCCATAGAGTCGTTCCAACGATTCAGATACCCGAATAAAGAGATCACACCGAGCATCTCAACGATCTCACCTTCGTCCCAGTATTGGTAGAGACGTTCTTTGATCTGATCATCTACTTGGTTTGGAACCAACGAAGCAGCTAGTGAAAAATCAAGCGCAGCGCGTTCGGCTTCGCTAAAGGCAGGGTGGGTGCGGTATTCCCAGATATTGTCTAATTGCTCTTGTTCTGCTCCATAACGTTCTGCGGCACGAATGGCATGCGCTTGGCAATAACGACAGCCGGTAGAATTACTACTTACCCAAGCGATCATGCGTTTTAAGGCTGAGGTGACACGTCCTTCGTTGGCCATTACCGCTTTGTTAAGGTTAATGAAAGCCTTGCTAATGGCCGGTCTGCGTTGCATGGTTAGTACGCTGTTTGGGCAAAAACCAAGAGTTTCGTTGAAAAATTCGGCCAGTTTGGCGGTTTCCGGATCGTGGTCCGGAGAAAGTGGAGTCACTAAAGGCATGGGTTCAATTTTTTATGTTGTGAATTTACAAATTTAAGGCGGTGAATCGGGGGATACCTTACACAAAAAACAGACTTTTGGCTACCTTTACCTGCAGAATAGAATCCGCAGTCACACCTCAGCAATGATGCAATGGAACCTCAAAGAAAAACCAGATAAAGCTACTGTACAGCAGCTCGCAACAGCATTAGGTATACCAGAAGCTGTGGCAATATTACTGGTTCAACGTGGTATCACAAGCTTTGAAGAGGCCAAGGACTTTTACAGGCCTTCCTTAGAGGCATTGCACGATCCCTTTTTAATGCAGGACATGCAGGCAGCTGTAGCTCGAATTGAGCGGGCTATAGCAGAAGAAGAGCTTATTATGGTATATGGTGATTACGATGTTGATGGCACCTGTAGTGTGGCACTTATGGCTTCTTATTTGTTGCAAAGGTATCCGCGGGTAACCACGTATATTCCAGATCGTTATGCCGAAGGCTATGGGGTTTCGCTTCAAGGCATTGATTTTGCACACGACAATGGGGTTGGACTTATTATAGCTCTGGATTGTGGGGTCAAGGCCATAGATCAAGTGGATTACGCCGCCAAAAAGGGTATAGATTTTATTATTTGTGATCACCACTTACCCGGGGACGCCTTGCCGAATGCAGTAGCAGTTTTGGATCCGAAGCGATCGGATTGCCAATATCCGTATAAAGAACTTTGCGGTTGTGGCGTTGGTTTTAAACTCATACAAGCCTTGGGGCAGAATCGCGGAGAGCAGCTCCAGGATCTACTGCCTTATTTGGATCTCGTTGCGACTGCTATCGCCGCAGATATTGTTCCGATGACAGGTGAGAACAGAGTACTGGCCGCTTATGGGCTACAAGTGGTCAATGAGAATCCACGACCGGGAATCCAGGCACTATTAGGACAGCGAGATAAAGAGACCTATGATATCTCTGACCTTGTCTTTGTAGTTGCCCCTCGCATCAATGCAGCTGGTAGAATGAAGCACGGAGATTATGCAGTGGCTTTGTTAATGGCGGATGCAGTTGATTCTTGCCTTGCATTTGCTCAAGAGATCGAGGCTTTCAATGCTTCTCGTAGAGCGACAGACGAGCAGATCACCGCAGAAGCTTTAGCTAAGATCTTGGATGAACAAGAAGAAGATAGGTCAACTACCGTGGTCTATGAACCCCATTGGCACAAAGGAGTTATTGGAATAGTTGCCTCGCGACTAATTGAGCAATATTACCGGCCTACTTTGGTGATCACCAAATCTGGAGAAGTCTTGGCTGGCTCTGCTCGTTCTGTTAGTGGTTTTGATGTTTATGAGGCCTTAGCCGCCTGTAAGGACCATATGATTCAATTCGGGGGCCATAAATATGCGGCAGGTTTTACTTTGGAAGAGGCCGAATACGAGAATTTCAAAGCTGCCTTTGAAAAAGTAGTCGGGCAAACCTTAGACGATTCCTTAAAGATTCCCCAGATCAGCGTGGACTTGGAAATTTCATTTGCAGACATAACTCCCAAGTTCTATAGACTCATAAAACAGTTCGCACCATTCGGTCCGGGAAACCGCACTCCGGTTTTTGCTACTCGAAATCTGACAGACAGCGGTTGGGCAAAACCAGTTGGGTCAGACGGATCACATCTTAAGTTCAAAGCTACAGATGGACAATTCGCTTTTGACGCCATAGGATTTGGTCTGGGAAAGAAAATCGATCTGATCAAAGAAAAAACACCTTTTGATCTGGTTTACAGTTTGGATGAGAACCATTGGAATGGTAGGGTAAGCTTACAGTTACGCGCAAAAGACCTGAAGAAGGCAGAATCCTAGCTGCATAGCGTAGAATTATGTACTTTTATTTTTGCAAAGCAAGGCCAAGGCTTTGTTCAACTAACGCAATTTTTCTGGGATGAAACAGATAATAATATTCTTATTGCTCATCATTGTGGGCATATTGGGCTATAACGCCTACAGTAAATACAAGAGATTCAATCCGCCAGGTTCAACCTACCAGGCACCGGCCAATATTGACCTGAATTACTACGATCAGGAGGTTGTTGCAGATTATCATCAGGCGGTGGCTAAAGTAAATGGCCATGTGGCTCAGATGTGGAGTTTTCACAGTATTGATGTTAGAGCCCCTAAGAAAGACAACGAGGCCACCAAAGCTGCTGTAGCCACTTATGAAGAACTGATGGCCAAACTAAAAGGTCTTGAAGCCAAGTTACAGGAATCTGCTAGGCTTAAAGAAGCAGGCATGAACAATGTTCAGATAGAGGCTAAGGAAATGGGCTTAGATACTGCAAAGGCCTCTTTAAAGAGCAAAAAAGAAATGCTTTTGGGGTGGTTAGAAACGGCACCATCAGACTTTGAATTCGGTATTGGATCGGAAGGCCCTTTGGTCTATGAAATTCAAGGTATTTTAATTAAGATGGGTTACCAGATGGAACACGATGGAATCTATCAATTAGCTACCACTAATGCCGTAGAATCATTTGAAAGAAAGAATGGTTTTTATGCCGATGGCCGAATGGATCCGTTAACGGCTTATGCGCTTTTGGCGAATTAGAATTAAGCTTCGAAAGTCTTTAGTTCAAAGGTCTCTCCATCAAACACACCATAGGTATAATGGTTTATCCAATCGCCAAGATTGATGTATTTCGACTGGGGGCCAACAGCGATCTGCATAGGTAAATGCCGATGACCAAAGATCAAATAATCGTAGTGCTTGCTCTCCAGTTTACGCTTACAATAGTGGACAAGCCATTCTCCATCTTCGCCCAGAAATTTTTTGTCTTCGTCTCCGGAGATAAGCTTGTTCTTTACCGATAAGTATTGCGCTAAGCGCATTCCCAGGTCTGGGTGAAACCAGCGAAAAAGCCAATTGAAGAAAGGGTTGGTAAAAACTTTCTTCATGCGTTTGTAACCAGTATCGCCAGGGCCTTTTCCATCTCCATGACCCAAAAGGAACTGCTTGCCATTGAACTCGAATTCCTGAATGTCTCTATAAGTAGGAATGTTCAATTCTTCTTCAAAATAGGACTTCATCCAAAGGTCGTGGTTGCCAACAAAAAAGTAGATCGGGATACCACTGTCGCGAATTTCGGCTAGTTTACCCAACACCCGGACAAAGCCTTTTGGCACTACCGTTTTGTATTCGAACCAAAAGTCGAAGAGATCTCCTAGCAGAAAAATAGCAGCAGCGTCGTGTTTTACTTCATCTAACCAACGGACAAATTTCTTTTCTCGCGGCAGACTCTCCTCTGGCGTTGGAGCACCTAAGTGATTGTCACTGGCGAAGTAGATTTTCTTTCCTGCAGGGATTTGCATGCGATAAAGATAGTAAATGCGCCTCTAGTTCTCAGAAGCGAACCACTCGGCAAAGCTAGTGGCGGTCTCTTGAAGTTTTAAGGAGTGCAACTTTATGCCATCTGGTAAGCGTTTGGCTATCTTCTCGGCAAAGTCAATCACCATCATTTCGCTGGTGGGCTGATAGTCAACCAGAAGCACATTGTGCCCTCTGTCTTGTAGCTCTTTCGCCAATTCCACATGCGGCGTATTCTTATTAAATACCGTTGCGTGATCAAAAACCTCTACGATCTCTTCTTTAACGATCTTTTTCAGGTCTCCAAAGTCGATGACCATGCCGTGTTTTACATGAGAGGGATCGGTAATGGGCTGCCCAATCACAGTCACATACAGGTTGTAACTGTGTCCGTGTACATTGCGGCATTTGCCGTCATAGCCCCACAGGGCGTGACCGGTTTCAAAAGAGAACTGTTTGGTAATTCTGATGTTGCTCATAGTTCCAATATGCGATGCAAAGGTATCAATTATGTGGTTCGCGCAAGGCCGTAATACTTATTTTTATACTTGATAATCAGGGCTAAGGCTCGGTACAGTATCCACACCAGCAGGGCGTACCAGATCCCATCCATCTGCCAACCAAAGTACTTGCTAATAAATAAAGTTGGGATAAAACCTAAAAGCGTAGAACCCAAGAGCACATTACGCAGGTATTTCATCTCTCCTAAGCCTTTAAAGACCGCGTCTAAAGTAAAGGCCATGGCACTAATTGGCATGGATATTAGTACATACCAAAAAATATCGTCGTACACAGCAAGCACTTCTGGCTCTTTGTTAAATAACACTCCCAAAGGTGTATAAAAGACAAGCCCCACTGTGATTAGAATAGCACTGACAATCAAATTATAACCACAAACTTTTTTGGTTAATGACCATAGGCCTTTGTAGTCCTGCCCGCCCAGTAAACGACCCCCTAGAATATTTCCGGCAGCCCCGTAACCATCTAAAAAGAAGGCAGCAAAGAGCCAAAGATTAATGGCTATGGTGTAGCCCGCAATTTCGTTGTCACCCAAAGCCGTGGCTTCTCTTACTGCCAGAATTAATGCGGCATTCAAGGCCAAGGAACGAATCACCAGATTACCCCACATGCTCACCAAACGTTTTACCTCTGGGTGCAAGGTCTTTTTAAAGCGCAAGGAGACTTTGGTCTTGGTTTTGAGCAGCACGGTCACTAATATGGCCATTACCGCTTGAGCGATCAAGCTGGCCCAGGCAGCACCTTTGATGTTCATAGGCTCAATAAAGCCTTCAATGCCGTATACCAAGGCAAAATCTAAAATAATGTTCACCACTACTCCCGTAGTTGCTACGATCATGGGCCAAAAGGTATTCTGTAAGCCGCGAAATATGCCAAATATTGCAAAGGTGTATAGTGTGAGGGGGAAGCCCCAAACGCGAATGTTGTAGTAATCTACGCTGTAATCCAGAATTCTTCCATCGGCTTCCATAAGAATAAAGATCTGCCGCGAAAAGAAATAAGTACTCGCCAAAATGATCAGGCTGGTCAACACATTAAAAAAGACAGCTTGCGCCGGAAAGCTGCGGAGTTTATCTAAATTCCCAGCTCCTAAGTTTTGACTGATGATAGCCGTTATGGCAGAACGAGATTGCCCCAACACCCAAATAAAGGTAGAGAGTAGTGTACCGACTATACCTGCCGCAGCCAGCGATTCTTTACCAAATTCGGGGATGTTACCCACCACAGCCGTGTCGGTGAGCGAAAGCACAGGTTCTGCTATCCCCGATATTATCGCTGGGATGGCCAGTTGCTGTATCCTTTTAAAAGAGATATCAACCAAGAGCTTTAGGATTTAAAGGCAGTTCGTAACAATAAAAAGGGTGCTCACTTTGCTTAGGGAAGTATATATTGCCCAATCGTTTGTATCCACGCGCTTCGTAAAACTTTTGATTCCTGTGATTCTGGCTAAAGGTATCTAGCCGGATGGATTCCACATTGTTCACTCTTGCAAGCCCTTCTGCAAAATCCATTAGTGATCTGGCTAAACCCTGACCTTGAAACTCAGGATGCACCGCCAACCGATGTATGTAATATTGCTTTCCATCTTTGGTGAGCCAATCGATCTCCTCGTATTCGGCATCTTTGCGGGTGGAAATGGTTATGGTACCGGCAAGGATCTCGTCTTGAAATAAGAGGTAGAGCTCTTGGCGTTTTAAGTCGAGCTCAAAAGCCTCTTTAGACGGATAATGCGCATTCCATTGGTAGATCCCACGGGAGATCATATCCTGAGCACAAGCCTTTGTAAGGGCCAGTATTTGAGGTATTTCTTCTTTTTTTGCGAGCCGAATCATTAATTCGCATTACTTTTGTACAAAGGTAATTAAAGCCACCACCAAAATGAAGAAGATAATCGTACCGGTTGGAAATACCGAAAACGGAATCAACAATTTGAACTATGCTGTGAAGTTTGCATCCATGAGTGGTGCCACGGTTTATTTGGTAAATCTATACAGAGAGTTCTCTAAAGTGGGTGGGCTTACCAAGGTGAATGAATTACTGCACGAAGAGAGTGAAGCCCAACTGCAAAAGATCATTGATTCTGTAGATACTGGCGACGTAGAAGTTTTGGCTCGTGCTATTAAAGGCGATCCTTTTGAAGGGATTACCCGCATTGCCAATCAGTTGGAGGTTGATCTGATGATCGTTTCTCCGCAGAGCATCGACATCAAAGACGAGGTGTATTTGGGGAGTATCACCGGGAAGATCATTAAAGAGACGGACATTCCGGTCTTGGTGATTCCTCAGGATTATATTTTTAGAAAGGTGGAGGTGATCTTGATGGCTATTAAAAGCGGCAAGATCGTTAAAGAAGGCTTGTTAGATCCCCTTAAAGCAATGCTCGACCTTTTCTCAGCCCGTTTGAATGTACTACATGTGATAACTCCAGACACAGATGACAGTGACTTGGAGCACGACGCCGCATTGAAGGCCTTAGAAAATAATTGCACCACAACAGAGAATGCAACCATTTACCAAGGGGTGTTGGAGCACTTCCAGTCTAACAATCCTGATATGTTGTGTGTGATTCGCAGAAAGCGCGGATTCTTCCAAAAGCTGTGGGAAACCTCGGCGGTTATGAAAAAAGACTTTTACACCAGCAAACCTTTGCTGATCTTAAGCGGTCAAGAATAAAATTTTATTATTTTTGCCTTCCTGCTTCGCTGCTGACGCAGCTTCGCAGGACAAAGTCCTAAATGGGGATGTAGCTCAGTTGGCTAGAGCGCTTGACTGGCAGTCAAGAGGTCGTCGGTTCGAATCCGATCTTCTCCACATCAAGCAGAAAATCCATGCCGAAAGGTGTGGATTTTTTTATTCCCGAAACCCGTCGAAAATTCATTTTCGTAAGGGTTGAGGAATAAAAAAATAAAAGCACGCGAAGCGTGGTTTGTATTTTCTATTTGCAGGAGTGCGAGTTATTTCGGAACATTTTTCGAAGAAAAATGAATCCGTGAATGTTCGGAACATTCAACGCCAGTTGAATGAATCCGAATCTTATTTTGTGCTTGAAGTCAGCACCAGACAGAGTCTGGCGCTAGCGAGGGGTCATAAATTACCAAATACTACCTATTTTGTCTATTCCTCCAAATATGATAATACCTTTTCTTTCTTGCTTTGTACGAAGAAACTTATGACACAATTCATCTTTTTCACTAAATGTAATTCCATCTCCTTCTAAGAAGTCATTTTTAGCTTTCGCATTTTCAATGAACTCGTAAAAATAATCTAATCGCTCTTCGGTATGGACATTAAACGTATATCCTTTTAAGCGATCATCGATAAGCCCAAAATAGTAAACAACTTTCTTCTCAGAACCTAAAATAACCGTTTTGGTTTTAAGTGAATAAATCTCAATATCCTCTCTTATATTACTACTGCCAAAATACTCTATTTCGGGATGCAAGTTTTTCAAAGAATCTAATGAAATTTCTAGCTCATAATCATTTAAACCCATTGATGAAAGTGAGAGCTTGCAGCAATCTTTACTGCCAGTAATAATAAATGTAAGTACTAATAAAAATAATTTCATAGTGTAAAATTCAACGATTTAGTATTATTTTTTATTCTCTGAATCATTTTCTTCTGCACCAGTTGTATCTAAATATACTCTGTGTATAAATGCCCCCGCTAGCGCCAGACTCCGTCTGGTGCTTCAATAACCAAAAAAACCAATCTCATCAATTTCAAGAATAGAACCTTTTCCAGAGAAGTTGCGCGCGCTGCTCCATTTCCAATGAGAAGGTTTAGTTACAAATCCAGCCTTTACAGGATTGTTGTGAATATAATCTAATTTTTGTTTTATCACTTTATTACTCCAAAGCTCAATAGGATGGTTATGATGTTGCCAAAATTGGAAATGCCAGACATCATTATTGCCTTTTGCAGCAATACTAAACATAGATAAAAGCCATTCCTTACGACTTTCTCTAGAGTGAGATTGAATCGTCTCAAGCAGTTGCTTGGAAGTAAACCTTTTAAAATCTCTTAACAAGGACGAATGTTCTCCATGTTTTGATCTAAAAATCAGATGAACATGACTAGGCATAAAACAGAACGCATAAACTTCCATACCCTTATTTGCTCTACAAAAGGAGAGACTTTTAGCCAAAACATTAAAGTATACCGCACGGGTAAAGACATCGACCCAATTAACAGTAGCAAATGAAACAAAATATGCTGCAGTTGGATTATGGAATTTGTATTTCCTGCTCATAATCCGAAGCTACAAAAGAGATTCTGCAGATATCTATTGTAATTGAACTCATTTATGAATTTACAGTTATGGTTCGATAATTTATAATTAGCACCGGACGGACAATACAGCACCAGACGGAGTCTGGCGCTAGCGTGGGGAATAGCGCCATCGTGAAGTGAACTTGTTCTACTTCACGGGGCGCCCAAACAAAAAAAGCCCACCTCTAAAAGAGACAGGCCTTTTATTAAAGTTCAAAAAGTGGTTATTTCTTCTTAAAAAGCCCCGCAATAAACAGCACCACGGCCGCACCTATGGCTCCTTTTAAAATATCGCCAATAAAGCCGTCAATGAAGTTGATGCCCAGTTCGGTGAACAGCCATCCGGCAACTGCGCCGCCTACGATCCCCAGGATGATGTTCATCAAGATACCAAAGCCGCCGCCGCGCATGAGTTTTCCAGCTAGCCATCCGGCCAGTCCGCCAACAAGTAATGAATACAAGATTCCCATAATAGTGGTATTTAGTTAGTTCCTTCAAGTTACGGCTTCTGTGTGCAAAATCAAAATATCAGGGTCTGGCCTTTAACAGCTATTTAGGTTTCCGCAGCTACTTTTTAACAACGCCTTACGAGTATCCATTCACATTTTTCCCGTAGTTAGCGCATGCTTTCTAACCAACGCATTTTACTTTATCTATTCTTGCTGATGGGCACTGTCTGTTTTGGGCAAAGTCTAAGCGGCAGAGTCACCGACGAACAAGGCAAGTCTCTAGAAGGGATCACAGTGATCAACATTAGCAAAGTCAAAGGAACCGTAACCAATAATAAAGGTGCTTATCAGATCAGTTATACCGATGGAGACACTATTGTCTTTGCCGGATTGGGGTTTGCGAATTTCGAGTTTGTCGCTAAGGATCTGCCCGAGGATATGGGACCATTAAATATCACCATGACCCCAGAAACCACAGAACTTGATGAGGTTGTGGTAAATTCGGACCAACTCTCTGACGAACAAATTGCCGAGATCATAGAGCAGAACTTTGGGGCGATCATGCCTACCAAAGTGCTCAGCAATGCGGAGAAAAAACTCTATTCTGCATCTTCTGCTCACGATTATGGCGCTGTCTCCTTTGACTATATTTTGAATCTCATAAACGGCCGGATCAAAAGTCTTAAAACCCTAAACAATTGGGAAAAGCAAGATGCTCTGATCGACAAGCTACAGGCTGCCTTACCAGAAGAATTCTTTAAAGAGGAGTTGGGCTTGGAAGCCGCTGAGATCTATCCCTTTTTATTGTATTGTGTGGAAACTTCTAGCGCTGTTCCGACTCCGGATAAATTAAATTTAAGCCTTACGGAATTCCTGTTGGTCAAATGGAAGCAGTACCAAGAGCAACGGGATTAAATTTGGTTTTCTCCTGCTGAGGTTTTAGCTTGCTGATACCGCAAACCAATCCAGACCATGCGCTTTTATCAAAGTATCTTCACATTAACTCTAATTCTCATTCCTGTCTTAAGCTTTGGGCAGATCGACTACAAGGTTGCCGATATTCCGGAGCAGTTGTTAGCGGATGCCAATAGTACTGTTATTGAGCACAAGGTAGAGATCGATATTCCAAACAACAGAAAGATCATTAGCTGTGAACGCCGAGTGATCACGGTGCACAATAAAGCCGGAGATAGGCATGTCGATGCCTATGTGAACTACGATAATGAGACCAAGGTCAAAAGTTTAAGAGTAGATGTGGTCGATGCCAATGGCAATCTGTTGGAGACTTTCCGCAAGCGTGATTTTGAAGACGTAAGCGCCGTGAGCGGCGGAACCCTTTACAGCGACAGCAGGGTACTTTTCTTAAACTATACTCCCACGAGTTATCCGTACACAGTGATCTTTGAGAGCGTTGTAGAGAGTGATAATACCTTCTTTATTCCTCGTTGGACCATGTATCAGAACACCTATTCTAGCATATGGAACAAATACGTTCGCATTAAATACGAGCCAAGTTTAGGCTTGCGGTATAAGACCTTTGATCCTAAGGGTCAATTTGAAGTGGAAGAGCAAGAAGGGTTTCTAAAGATCTCTGTGCGTGAGCAAGGAGTTATTAAAACAGAAGAGATGAGCCCGAGTTTTACAGATTTGGTGCCTACTGCGCACTTCGGATTGAGTTCTTTTAGTATAGACGGAATAGAGGGACAAGCTAGCAACTGGCAGGAACTCGGAGCCTGGCAGTATCGCAATCTTGTTGCAGGCTTGGACGCCTTGCCTCAAGAGGTTGTGTCTAAGGTGAATGCTTTAGTTGCAGATGCACCGAATACCAAAGAAAAGGTGCGCCGAATTTATGAATTCATGCAAAACAATACGCGCTATATCAGTGTTCAATTGGGCATAGGCGGACTCAGACCCTATCCGGCTAACGAAGTCATTGAAAAGGGCTACGGCGATTGTAAAGGACTCACCAATTTGACCATGGCGTTGCTAAAAAGTCAGGGGATAGAAGCCAATTATTGTGTGGTGTGGGCCGGACGCCATCAGCGGAGTATCGATAAGGATTTTGCCTCTTTGCAAGGCAATCACGTGATCTTGAATGTACCTTTGGAAGAAGAAGAATTGTGGTTGGAATGCACCAGCCAGACCATGCCCTTTAACTTTCTAGGCAACTTTACAGACAATAGAGATGTAGTTGCCCTTACCCCAGGGGGTGGCATCATTAAACGCACACCCAATTATACTATAGACCAGAATACACTGGACACCAGCGGCACCTTTAGTTTGGACACAGAAGGGACCATAAGTGGAACGGTGAATTTGGTTTCTAAAGGCATTCAGTACGATATAAGAAGCGCCTTATTGCACGAAGATCAGAAAGATCGCATCAGCAGCTATAAAAGCTACTGGCGCTATGTTGACAATCTGGAAATTCAAAGCATAGGCCTAGAAGAAGATAAACAAGAGATCAGTCTCAGTGAAGAAGTAGTTATCTCGGCCAAAGATTTTGCCAATTTCTCTAATGAAAAGGTGATAGTGCCTGTCAATGTTATGGACCGTTACAGCTATATCCCGCGCCGTTATAAGGAGCGCACTCAAGAGGCCGTCTTGTTACGTGGAGGGGTAGACAATACCAGTTTTCGTATTGAGATTCCCGATGGTTATGTTGTCGATGCGCTGCCATCGCCTGTAGTTATAGAATCTAAATTTGGCAGCTACACTTTACTGGTATTACCCGACGGCGACAAGGCCGTACAGGTGAATCGGACCTTGGTTTTACAGAATTTTCGAGCCGCCACAGATGAATACAAAGAACTGCGCAGTTTTATGCGAACTGTTGCCAGAAGCGATGCGGCTAAAATGGTGTTGCTTAAACAGTGATCCGTAATTGGACCAGTAGCTCCTATATAAAATCTTAATTTTTAAGCCCGTAGTGTTAAAAACGCTAGCACTATAGGCTTTTTTTGTACCTTAAAAGTTCATTACAAAACCAACCAGTTATGGCAAGCCTAAGCTTAAAGATCAACGGGGAAACTCGCACTGTCAATGCTTCGCCAGACACACCGCTTTTGTGGGTGTTACGCGATGAGTTAGACATGGTGGGAACCAAATACGGATGTGGGATCGGACAATGCGGATCCTGTACGGTCCACTTAGACGGTAACGCAGTTCGCAGTTGCCAACTTCCAATCTCTAGCTTGGAAGGTAAAGAAATCACGACTATAGAAGGTCTGTCTGAGGCTGGCGACCATCCGGTGCAGCTGGCTTGGAAAGAAGTAGATGTGCCACAATGCGGTTACTGCCAAGCAGGGCAGATCATGACCGCTTCTGCTTTTTTAGAGCAGAATCCGAATCCGTCTAACGCAGAGATCAGAAACGCCATGCACGGCAATATATGCCGCTGTGCTTCGTACAACCGAATAGAACGCGCTGTTGCTTTAGCAGCCAAAAAGAACGCTTAAACCCAGGACGTCATGGAAAACAATCAGAAACTCACTTTTAGTCGTCGGGGTTTTATAAAGACTTCGGCTTTGGCCGGTGGCGGAATGCTTATCGGTTTCAACTTATTTCAGGCTTGTAAGGAAGCAGCACAACCTCCGGTTGATATTGCCGCTCTAAATTTTAACGACTTCAATGCCTTTATCAAGATCTCAGATGAAGGATATGTCACCATATTTTCACCAAACCCAGAGATCGGCCAAGGGGTTAAGACCTCTATGCCTATGATTATAGCAGAAGAGCTCGATGTATCATGGGACAAGGTCCACGTGGCTCAAGGGGTTTTGGACACTAAGAATTACCAGCGTCAGGTTGCTGGGGGAAGCCAGTCTATTCGCTTCGGATGGGATGCATTGCGTCAAACCGGAGCCACGGCCAAACAGATGCTCATCAATGCGGCTGCAGCCCAGTGGGGAGTTGATGCCTCGAGCTGTACGGCAAGTCAAGGAGTGATCACCAACGCCAATGGCGATACCTTGCACTACGGACAGGTGGTCAATCAGGCTGCAACCATGGAAGTGCCAGAAGATGTAACCCTTAAAGAGCCTAAAGACTACACCATAATTGGAACCGATACCGGCAATGTAGACATCGATGAGATCATAACAGGGAAACCACTGTTTGGGCTAGACTACAAAGCAGAAGGCATGGTTTACGCTAGTGTGATGCGCCCACCTGCTTTTGGTAATGCGCTGGAAAGTTTTGACGATGCCGATGCACGAGCAGTTTCTGGTGTTCTGGATGTGATCAGCTACGACAATAAGATCGCTGTTTTGGCCACCAATACTTGGGCAGCCATGCAAGGCAAAAAGGCTCTAAAAGCGATCTGGAAGGCAGACAGTACGCTAGAAAGTACCGCAGACCACGATCGTATTCTCAATGAGATCTTAGACGGAAATCAGTTCAATACCAGAAGAGAAGACGGCGATATCAAGGCCGCCTTTGCCGCTGCGGACGAAGTGGTAGAAAGAACCTATGAGTCTCCATTTTTGCCACACAATTGTATGGAGCCTATGAACTTTTATGCGGATGTAACTGCAGATAGAATCCACTTGGTTGGTCCTATCCAGACTCCGGCAGGTACCGCCTCAAGAGTTGCACAACTCTTGGAACGCAAAGAAGAAGAGGTTTTCTTGGAAATGACCCGTATGGGCGGTGGTTTTGGCCGCCGACTCTATGGCGATTTTGTTTTGGATGCCGCTCAGATCTCTAATTTAGCTAAAAAACCGGTCAAGGTTGTTTACAGCAGAGAAGACGACATGACTGCTGGGATCTACAGACCAGCGATCAAATACAGAATTGCAGCTTCTTTAAAGGATGGTGAGATCACCGGATATTATCTTAAGGAAGCAGCCATTAATTCAAATATGTATGGTTTGATCCCGCATTTTTTCCCAGCTGGGGCGATCCCAAATTACAAGGTAGATACAGCCAATTATCAGAGTAATATTACTATTGGTGCCTGGCGTGCACCTTACACGAACTTTTTGGCTTTTGCAGAACAGACCTTCTTTGACGAAGTAGCTGCTAAATTAGGTAAAGACGCGGTGCAAATGCGCCTCGATCTATTGGAAAATGTAAAGGGAACCACCGACGAAAACATCCAATACTCTGGCCAGCGCATGCAAGAAACCATAAAGTTGGCTGCAGAAAAAGGCGGATGGGGCAAGGCTCCAGAAGGTGTTTACCAAGGATTTTCAGCCTACTACAGCCATAACACCCATGTAGCTGAGTTGGCCGAGGTTGAATTGGAAAATGGATACCCTGTGGTTAAAAAGGTTACCGTAGCAGTAGACTGTGGAATCGTAGTGAATCCTTTGGGGGCTAAGAACCAGATCGAAGGAGGAGTTATTGACGGAATAGGTCATGCTATGTACGGCGACTTTGGTTTTGATCAGGGAAGACCTACGTCTAACAATTACGACACTTATCGCTTGATCCGTATGCGTGAAACACCACAAGTGGAAACCTATTTTGTAGAGAATGGACTTTCTCCTACAGGACTCGGTGAGCCTGCTTTACCTCCTGCTGGAGCTGCGATTGCCAATGCGATCAATGCGGCAACTGGGCAGCGTTTAATGAAACAACCTTTCATTAACGAGTTAAAGCCCGCAGACATGAAAGAGGTGATCGGCTTTACGGTTCCGCTTCCCGGTATGGAATCAGAGAAGTGCTAGAGGTTGTATTTCTTTTTTAATTGCTGATAGGTTTCTGGCGTATCGATATCCTCATAGGCTGATTCGATCGCGTAAGATGCCACTGTAATGTCAGGAAGTTGAAAGAGTTGTTTTGCGCCCACTTCTCCGTCTAAACGGGTCAAACGGGCAAAGATATTTTTTCGAAAAATAGCGGGCACAGCCTGTAATTGCGGATATTTAGTGCAAACTATATCCGCTTTTGTTTGTTTAAAAGTTTCGATCAAGCCATTGAGGGTTGCAATTTTTACAGTCGGCATATCGGCAAGCAACACCATGATCCCTTCTGGATCGCTGTTTTGAGCTAAGGCTACTCCCCGCGCTAAGGAATGGCCCATACCGCGCTCCCAATGTGGGTTTTCAATTAGTTTTATATTGTATTTGCTGGCAGTTTCCTTAAGGCTAGTGCTTTCTGCTCCAGCTACGAGATAGACCTCAGAAGCATTGATGCTCATTGCAGTTTCCAATACAGCCTCTAGGACGCTTAACTTGCCCCATGGCAGGAGCATTTTAGGTTCTCCCATGCGCGAAGAGTTCCCGGCGGCTAAGATCAATATGCTTACAGGTAAAGCCAATCAGTCGTGAATTCCTGTGGTTTTGTCTTTGAGTGGCTGCGGATGTTGCCCTCGCATGCAAGCAAGAATCTCCGCAACTATCGAAACACCGATCTCATAGGCAGTTTCTGCGCCAATATTGATGCCTGCTGGTCCATGAAGATTCTCGATGAATTCTGTGGCCACCTCCGGGTAGTGTTCAATGAGCGCATCAAAGAGTTTCTCTCTGCGCTTTTTAGGACCAAGCAATCCTACATATGCAGCATCTGATCCTATTAGACTCCCTAAATATTTGAGGTCTTTAGAGAAGCTATGTGTCATCAATACAACAGCAGTTCTGTTATCTATATCAGCAACTTTTAGTTCTTCTGGTGTCCAGGGATAGTAATGTGATGCACCGGGGAAGTTCGCTAAGGATTTAGGATCATCAGGAGGCGCAACAACAGCAACTTGAAAACCAATTCCAGCAGCGATTTGCGTTAATGCCACTGCATCGTGTTCTGCTCCAACGATCATAAGGCGAATGCTTGGCGCAACTTCTTGTGTGAATTCTTCTTGCGGTTGCGAGTCTGGCTCTGCATGAAAAACAGCTAATGACTGGCCACTGTTAAACTGAAACACAGATTGCGCTGTTGGTTGCAAGCCTTCATGACGACTAAATTTAGAGACAATGCGGAAACCCTTCCGGGAAGTTTCTTGCGCAAGCAGCGCCTCTAAGATATCTTTTGGACTCGCAATAGGTTCTATTAGAATATACAACAGGCCTTCACAGCCTAAGCGGTATCGGCCGTCGTAATGCATCATCTTAGGAATTCCTCGCTGAAACACTTCTGCTGCTTGCCGCAAAATATCTTTTTCTACACAACCACCACTAACAGCACCGTGCATGCTTTCATCTTCCAAGATCAACATACGAACCCCAGGCCTACGATAGGAAGAGCCGTCTAGGGCCACTACAGATGCCAAAACTGCCTTTTTTCCTTCCTGCGTTGCTCTGAGGGCTTTGTCGAATATCGCTTTTAATTCGTGGAACATGCCTAAAATTAAGCATTCGATTTTATCCGAGAGGCCCTAAGAAGTTAAAACATCTTAAAGCGATGCGTATTTCTGAATATGCCTCTGATTTAAAGGTCAATTATCGTTATATTTGGTAGGATATAACGCAACATGGTAACTGTTACAGAAGCCTTAGACATCATATCGGCTGTTGTTAAGGCTACACGAGAGCAGAGAAACTGTCCTCTAGAACAGGCTCTTGATCACGTTTTAGCTGAATCTATTTACAGTCCGATCAATATGCCGCCATTCCAACAATCGGCAATGGATGGCTATGCCTTATCCATGCACGAAAGTCTTAATTATCGTGTGGTTGGTGAGGTAGCAGCAGGTTCTTCAAATAACCCAAGCTTAAAACCCGGTGAGGCAGTACGCATTTTTACAGGAGCTCCTGTACCTGACAGTGCAAACAGCATTGTAATTCAAGAAAAAGTTACCCGCAAGGACGAAGTTCTGGTCTTAGACGATGCGCCTCAAGAAGGAGCCAATATTAGACCTGTTGGAGAACAACTGTCTAAAGGAGATGTGGTACTTGCCGCGGGGACTCGGCTTAGTCCTGCCAGCCTTGGACTTTTGGCTGGCGTAGGGGTATCTGCAGTGCCGGTTTATAAAAAGCCTCGTGTTGCCATCGTAGTTACGGGCGATGAGCTTAAAGCGGCGGGAGAAGAACTTAGCCGTGGCCAGATCTATGAAAGCAACGGGCTTATGCTCAGTGCAGCGCTAAAAGACAAAGCTTATGTAGATACTTTTGTGCTTAAGGCAGAAGACAAGCTAGACACCCTCACCAAGACCCTGGAAAAGGCTTTTGAGGCTGCTGAGGTTGTTTTGGTTTCTGGGGGTATTTCTGTGGGCGATTACGATTTTGTAAATGAGGCCCTGTCTCATCTTGGCGTTAAAACGCACTTCTACAAGGTGAAACAAAAGCCAGGTAAACCGTTATTGTTTGGAACCAAAGACCAGCAAATGGTGTTTGCCTTACCGGGAAATCCGGCCTCTGCTTTAAATTGCTTTTATGTCTATGTTCACTTGGCTTTAAAGCTATGGGAAGGCGATGCTGAGGCTAGTATTAGCTTTAGACAGGCCACTATCACTGCGGATTTTAATAAGAAAGGCGACAGAGCCCAATTCTTAAAGGCTAAAATTGGTGCTAATAACACTGTAGAGATCTTAAACGGACAGGCTTCTTCCATGCTGCAGAGCTTTGCAGTTGCAGATGCCTTAGTGTATATGGAAGAAGATATGGGTTTTGTAGCTAAGAACACATCGGTGAGATATTTAAAAATTGACTAATGGAATTACAACTAAAGTACTTCGGAAGAATAGCGGAGCTTACGGGGAAATCCGAGGAGGTACGTTCGGCAGCGGTCGATACGGTCGCAGCTTTGAATGACGTACTTAAAAAGGAGTATCCTGGGCTTGCTATGGCGAGCTACAGTATTGCTGTAGACCACGAAATTGTAAGAGGAGAGTATCCACTTCCTGCCAAAGCGGAAGTTGCACTGTTACCCCCATTCTCTGGAGGTTGATCATGGAAAGGTATAGGCGTCAAATACAATTAGAAGAAGTTGGGACACAAGGTCAATTGGCCTTATCCGAAGCGTCCGTATTGGTCGTAGGTGCGGGAGGTCTGGGTAGCCCAATTTTACAATATTTGGCGGCAGCCGGTTTAGGAAAATTGGGCATTGCAGATGCTGATACAGTGTCTTTGTCCAATTTGCATCGGCAACTATTATACACTACGGATGATGTTGGTAGACCAAAGGTAGAAGCTGCACAACAACGCTTAATGGCGATCAATCCGGAGGTTGAGACGCAGACTTATTCCGAGGGAATTCATGCAGATAATGCCACGACTGTCTTTGAACAGTACGATCTTATAGTAGATGCTACAGACAATTTCCAAGCGCGTTATTTGATAAACGATGTCTGTGTTGCACTGGATAAGCCTTGGATTTTCGGAGCCTTATACAAAAACGAAGGTCAATTTGCACTTTTCAACTATCAGCATGGCCCAAGCTATCGCTGTTTGTATCCGCAGCCCCCCAAAGCAGGAGAAGTGCCAAGTTGCGTGGAAATAGGTGTCTTAGGAACTGTATCAGGTATTATCGGGATGCAGATGGCGCAACTGGCCATGCAGTTTTTTCTATGGCCAAATGAGTTGCCTAATACGTTCGTGTTCTTTATGAATATGAAGGATTTTAGCATGAGAAAAATGCAATTGCGTCGAACTTTTGACGCTGATCAAAAAGAGAAAGATATTACAACCGTTGATACTGCAGCATTGCCACACCTCCGGCCACAAGAGCTCACCCCAAATATCTCTATCGATCAGCTACCCGATTATCAAGGAGCGGATTTTCTCGACGTACGTGAGTTAGATGAACTTCCTGAAGTACAGCAAGTTCCAATCCATAGGATACCCTTGAATCAACTATCAGGTCGCTTTGACGAACTCGATAGAGCGCAAACCTATATTGTATTCTGTCAAGGCGGACAGCGAGCCCGTAACGCGGTTGATCTTATGCGCAGTCAAGGCTTTGAACATGCCTATGTACTTGAGGCCTCTGCCGCAGTCTTAAAAAGAAAAATTGAAAATAGTAAGTAAGTATGAACGCTATTAAGAACGTATTTAGAGAGGGACCCATCAGTCCTGATTTTATAGCACAATCCATTGCTAAACATCAAAGCAAAACAGGGATAGGTGCGCACGATATATTTTTGGGCCAGGTCCGAGCAGACCAGGTAGGTGAAACTACCGTTGGAGCTATTGAATATTCGGCCTATACAGAAATGGCCAATAAAGTGATGCATCAGATCAGAGAGAACACTTTCGAAAGATTTGAAATTACTTGTATGCATATTTATCACAGCTTAGGACTTGTAAAAGCAGGAGAGATCTGCTTATTCGTCTTTGTTTCGTCACCTCATAGAAAAGTGTGCTTTAGAGCCTTAGAGTTTGTTGTGGAATCTATCAAAGCAGAAGCTCCGGTTTTTGGTAAAGAATTGTTAGCGGATCAATCACATCAATGGAAAGTAAACCAGTAGTATGGTAGACATTACACATAAGGGAACTACCCTGAGAACGGCTATTGCGCGTGCTGTGGTCCGCGTTGGGTCCGAAGAGACTTTGACTGCCATTCGCGAAGATCGAGTACCAAAAGGCAATGTCTTGGCTATGGCAAAGGCTGCTGGATTATTAGGCGTTAAAAAAACACCGGATCTATTGCCGGATTGCCATCCACTTCCAATTGAGTATACCGCAATTGATTATGAATTCCATCCGATGGAGCTGCATATCTTAATGACAGTAAAGACATTGTATAAGACTGGAGTTGAGGTGGAAGCCATGCATGGTGCTAGTGTTGTCGCTTTGACTGTTTACGACATGCTTAAACCGATCGACAAACAAGTGAGTATCGGGGAGATCAAGTTGTTAGAGAAATTTGGTGGCAAATCCACACACAGAAAACGACTTTCTAGAAATATAAAAGCGTTGGTGGTTGTCTGTTCCGATAGTATTTCAGTTGGTGATAAGCAGGACAAGGCTGGCAAAACGATCGTAGCGGAGTTGGAAAATCACGGTTTAGACAAAATCGATTATACGGTAATTCCTGATGAGCCCGAAAAAATAGAATCTGTTTTGAATAAAGGGATAGCTCAAGGATGTCAACTTATAATTTATACCGGAGGTACAGGACTCTCGCCAAGAGATCTTACCCCAGAGACCTTGGAACCCTTAATGGAAAGGCGTATTCCAGGGATGGAAGAGGCCATCCGTTCTTATGGGCAACAACGCACGCCTTACGCCATGCTCTCACGCTCTTTGGTTGGCACCATTGGCAATGTTTTGGTAATGGCCTTGCCGGGTTCTACAAAAGGTGCTCAAGAGTCTATGCAAGCCGTTTTTCCGGCGGCTTTGCATTTGTTTAATGTAATGGGAGGAGAAAGACACGATTAATGGAGGCACTCAAGGACACATTTGGCAGAGCGCATAACTATTTGCGAATCTCGTTGACAGAGCGGTGCAATTTGCGTTGTACCTATTGCATGCCTGAGCATGGGATCCCACTGAGTCCCAGGGCGCAATTAATGACAGCAGACGAGATCTTCGCTCTGGCGCAGCAATTTGTAAAACTCGGGGTTACTAAGATCCGACTTACTGGTGGCGAACCCTTGGTCAGGAAAGATTTTGAAGAGATCTTATCGCGTTTAAGCGGTTTGCCAGTCGAACTGACAATAACGACCAATGCCGTGCTGATTGACCGCTACATCACCCAATTAAAGTCCGCAGGGATCAAAACCATCAATGTTAGCTTAGATACCTTACATCCGGAGAAATTCAGATCCATTACGCGACGTGACGATTTTGCCGCTGTAAAACGAAACATTAAACTGCTGCTTGCAGAAGGGTTCAAGGTTAAGATCAATTGTGTGCTCATCAAAGGTTTTAACGATGAGGAGATCGTCGATTTTGTTGCCTATACGGAAACCATGCCGGTAAGCATGCGTTTTATAGAGTTTATGCCCTTTGACGGCAACCGCTGGAACAAAGACAAGCTGGTAGCAGAACAAGAGATCTTAAAGTCGGTTTTTGACCGTTGGACCGTGTCACAAGTAGAACGGCTTACCGATAGTATGAATGACACTTCTCGGAACTATAAAGTAAAGGGGTATGCGGGCAGCTTCGCCATGATCAGTACGGTTACCAATCCCTTTTGTGATACCTGTAACAGAATTCGACTCACAGCCAATGGTCGGATCAAGAACTGTTTGTTCTCTAATGCTGAAGTAGACCTGTTGACGCCCTTCCGAGCAGGTCAAGATATTCTACCGCTAATCAATCAGGCAGTGAAAGCAAAATTTGCAGTGCGTGCGGGGATGGAATCCGACGAATCGTTCAGCGATCCGGAGAATTACAATAACAATCGCAGCATGATCGCCATTGGAGGTTAAGCACTATAGAATGCAATGAGTGCTGAGACAGCTTCTTGCATAGCTGCTGGCAACTCAGGTTTATTCCAAGGGTGTTGCATCCCGAAAACATGATCTGCTCCATCGATAATTAACAAACCACTGTCAGGATTCCAATGATGCAAGGCCCGTGCTTCTTTAAGGGCTACCGTAGGATCTTGCGTTCCGTGAACTATTAGTTGAGGCACCTTTAGCTCTTTGACGGCTTTACTGATAGTGAGCCGTTCCTCGTTAGCGATAAAATCCAGATAAAACTGAAATTTATGAGGGAGCAGCTGTCCGGTCCTACTATTTTCAATATGGGTTATTCCAGTGGCCTTCCAGGTTTCAAAATGTGGGGTTCCTTCTAAAAATCGCGCCTGATAATCACTAACCGCGGCTAAGGTTGCCACTTTATTTATCCTTTTGTCTTGAGCCGCAGTTAACATGACTATCCCACCGCCCCTACTATGGCCTAGTAGGTAGATATTTTTAGGTGGAGCCAATGGAGTTTGTTCGGCTGAACTAAAATGATCTAGAACCATTTGCAGGTCGCTCATTTCCAAGCTGTAATTGTTCTCTGAAAAGGCCTCTAGATCTGGGAAGTCTATCGGTTGTTCAACAGTTCCACCATTGTGAGAGAAATTGAATCGCACAAAATCAAAGCCAGCTTCAGTAAAAGCTTTAGCCATTAAATGCCAAGCTCCCCAGTCTTTAAATCCCTTGTATCCATGGCAAAAGACGATCAGATCATCTCTTCTGTCTCCCTGTGCCAAATGTAGATCTCCAATAATAGCGCGGCCGTGATCGGGTAATAGTTGAAAGGAGTGGGTCATGGTCAAATTTCTTTTTCGGTAAATGGGATTTCTGGATTAAAGAGCTCTGCTATCAATTTGCTTAGTTCTTGCTCAAAACTATTCAAGGTGGCTTCGGTGAGTTGATGGTCGAGTTGTCTACTACCAGGGGTTTTCCACCCAAAAGCCATAAAATCTTCCGACTGTTTCCTAAAAGATATAATCCCAGCTTGGTCGGGTATAGACTTGTGTTCCAACCAATACATATAGCCATACATAAGCACTTGGAAAGCCTTACTGTATTTATAATCGGTTGTTAGCACTTCCCAATTTGCCAGTTGCAATTGATTGGGCTCTACTTTGCCAGTCTTATAGTCTATAATACGAAGTTTTCCGTCCAAAGTGTCGACTCTATCTGCTGTTCCTCCTAAGTGTATCGGTCCCAAACTTGGGTGGTCAAAGACAGCTCGAAGCGGCATTTCTACTGCTATTAGGTTAATTTCACGTCCTGCCGTTAGGTGGTTTAGGTCGCTTTGGATTGCGAACTGCACGTATTTTTGGGCAACTTCGAATACAATCCGGTTTTTACCCGCCAGGTAGTGTTTGCCCAGATGTTTTATACTTTGCGCTGCCAAAGTGGGCGTTATTTTGGGTAGGAGGGCTTTTAAGACAGCTTCGGTAAGTTTACTACCCGCTAGCGGTTTATAGAGCGTTTCAATGGTTTCGTGAACCACAGAGCCTAGGGTGTTAAGGGCAATGTCTTCTTCTAGGATGTCTGCAGGGCCAACACCTAAGATCTTCTGTTTGTAGAACTCAATTGGATTCCAGATGTAGGTGATCAGGCTGGATGGACTGAACTGCTTAGCCGCAATCTGCTGTAGTCTTTCAAGTATATCTGAATCCTTCGGAATTACCTTTAAAGCGACCTTGGTCGCATTCATCTTAGTTTTTAATGTTCTTTGGCTGATTTTATGCTGCGGATGATTGTTGCGCAGCTGTTTGATGAGTCTGCTTTCTTCTTTGGCCTGAAAACCGGAACCGACAGCGGTGTAGAATAACGTAATGTCTTTGGCCCTATGCAATAGTCTGTAAAAATGATAAACGAATATGGCGTCCTTCTCAAAGAGACCTGGCAAGCCATATTGATATTTCATGTCGTTGGTAATATAAGACGGAGCTGCACTACCACTAGGAAGAAAGCCTTCGTTGACAGAGCACATGATAATCCGCTGAAAATCTAAAGCCCGACTCTCTAGTACACCCATTATCTGAAGACCATCATAGGCATCACCCTGAAAGTCCAGCTGCTGTTTGCCAGCAAGTTGCCTAAAGATATTGCGTAAGGCTTCTAGCGATTTAAGCGAGCCGTAGCGTTGTTGCATATTTTTTAGTTGTGTGCAAACAGCCAATAGTTTTACGGACGCAGTTCTATGAAGATCGTTGGAGCTTTCGGCTACGCTAGCTATGATTTGTTCTAATCTATTCAGCGCAGAATCCGCTTCCGATGGCCAACTGGCAAATAACAACTCTAGTAGATGTTGATCTTCCGCCTTGAGGTTAGCACAGATAGCCTCTTTATTTATACTGATCTGATTTTCCCGCGTCATTTTTTGAACTAAAAGACTTCCATCTGCTAATATCAGTTGGCAAACAGGATGTTCCAGCACCTTGAACAGGGCTTTGTAATAGAAGTTTTTAGGATAACGAATATGCAGCTCCATTAGAGCCATAACCCAGAGTGTTAAGGGCTGGCTTTTTAAACTGACTCCCATGGTCACGTTTACTTTGTGAACATTTGCAGGAAGCGAGTTCAATAAAGGCAATAGAAGTTCTTCATCTGCCAGGACAATGGCCGTGTTGCGTTGTTGGTCCGCAGATAGGTCTTTGAGTAGATTTCCAATTTCTTTTACTTGGTCCAGCGCATTAGCCGCCTCTACCAAGGCAATATCCTTGGGAGTACTGTAATTATCTCCTATAAACTGCGGCTGATGTTTTTCATAATACGACCAGGTCTTGAAATAGCGCCGCATAAACAATGATGCGCTATGCCCTTTGTCGCCAATAAAATGATTATCTGCGTCCCACAGGACAAAATGAGACCCATGCGCAAGAAACTCCTGGAACAGGAACTGTTCCGCAGTATTCAATGCGTTAAAGCCTATGAACGCATGAGGACGTTCTCCCTTAGCCTCCAAATAATAAGCTATTTGTTCCGTGGCTTCGCGATACACCATGCCTTGATAACCTAAACCTTTGGAGGCAAGAATGTCTTTAAGATCTCCGTAGTATTCAGGAAGTTCATTCCAAAACTGAAGATAAGCGCGCACCATATCTGACTGGGTATCGTGGGTAGACCAGTGATTCAATTCTTGTATACTCGCCAAGTAGGAGAAAAAGGAGTCGGTCGGCACCAAGTACCTGTCTATCTCATTGAAATCGCCGAGAAGAATAGTAGCCCATGAGCTGAAAGTGTCAAAGTCTTCTTTGGGTTGATCTGGTTGTCGATTTAGATATACCTGGTAGCACTCAAAAAGCAAGGGCAGCTCGTCTATGATCTGCAGATCTGCAACCTCTTGAATAAAGGCTTCTATAGGGATAATGTCAGGTAAAAAGCCGGGCGCTGTTTGACTTTCCTGTATGCATTGCCGTAGAAAGTTACCAGCTCTTATGCTGGGCACTATGCAGCGAAGTTGTGCAGGGTCTGTAACCTCTTGTCGTAAATGATCCCAGCACTGGGCAATGAATGCTTGCATAGCATAAAAATAAAAAACGCCCCCGATACTCGGAGGCGTTTCTTTATGTATTTGAGGGATTTCTTATTTCTGCAAAGAAATCTCTACACGTCTGTTTTCTTGACGTCCAGCTCTAGTGTTGTTAGAAGCGATTGGACGAGACTCACCGTAACCTACAGAGATTAGACGAGAAGACTCCATTCCGATAGTCGTTAGGTAAGACTTAACAGAAGCAGCACGATCTTCAGATAGCTTCTGGTTAGTAGCATCTCTACCTACACTGTCAGTGTGTCCTTCGATAACGAAAGTAGTGTTAGGGTATTCTTTCATGATGTCAACGATGTTCTGTAGAACAGCGTAAGACTCTTGACGGATAGTTGATTTACCAGTGTCGAACAAGATAGTCTTAGAGTACTCGTTCAAAGTGTTGATCACTTCTACAGTTACTTCTGGACATCCGTTGTTAGCAACAGTTCCGGCAACATCAGGACAGTTGTCATCTTTGTCTAGTACACCGTCACCGTCAGAATCTGGCCAAGGGCATCCGTTGTTAGCAGCAGGACCTGCTTCGTTAGGACAGTTATCGTCAGAATCTTTGATTCCGTCACCGTCTGCATCAGGACATCCACCTAAAGACTTAAGACCAGCTACAGTAGGACAAGCGTCGTCTGGATCAGCGATACCGTCACCGTCAGTGTCAGGACAACCGTTGAATTCAGCAGCACCAGCTACGTCAGGACAAGCATCGTTACGATCTTCGATACCATCACCGTCAGAATCAGGACATCCGTTGAACTCAGGAAGACCTGGAGTTTCTGGACACTCATCGTCTTTGTCGTAGATACCGTCACCGTCAGTGTCTTTTCCACCGAAAGTGAAGATCACACCAGCAGAGTGCTGGAAGTGACGAATTCCGTAAACATCTTCGAAGGCGTGCTTGTAAGTAGATTCAACATTGATACCGAACTGCTCGCTCAACCAGAAACGGAATCCAGCTCCGAAGTTCATAGTACCAAATCCTATGTCATCTACCCAAGTGTAACCACCACCAACTCCAATTACTGGATCTAGCCATCCACCTGGACCACCGATCACATCTTTGAAGCTGTAGCTAATACGCCCGTCAGCAGCATAGTATGAAATGTTTTCAACTCTTAGATCTCCGATCTTGTTGATACGGTTTACAGATCCAGAAGCTGTCAAAGTAAGTCCAGAACCTACATAACGTCCAACAGAAACTTTAGATACAACTGGGATAATGTTCCAGTGGTCGTTCACGTTGAAGAACTCCTGGAAGAAGTTAGCCTTAGTTGATGCTGGTGTTCTTCCTACATCCTCAGTACCAACTGGGAAAGTATCCACGGCATTGAACTCAACGCTGAAAGCCCAAGGATTGTTTTCGTCTTGTGCATTCGCAGTACTTAACCCTAGGACAAGCAAGGAAGCAACTAAAAATCTGCTAAGATGTTTCATATTAGAAAATTTAATTTTTTTAAGTGTTAATTGAAGCAAAAATATGTTGTTAAATTTTATTAACAAAAGCAAATCTACTAAAATTTTTGTAATAAGCTTTTATTATAGAGCCTATTTAGGTTTTTAGCCGATTACATTTAACTTTTTACCCACTTTTTTGAAGGCCTCAATCGCCTTGTCAAGATGCTCTTTTTCGTGGGCCGCAGAAAGCTGTACTCTGATCCTTGCTTTCCCCTTCGGAACTACCGGATAAAAGAACCCTATTACATAGATTCCTTCTTCCAATAAGAGGTCTGCCATTTGCTGTGACAATTTTGCGTCATACAGCATTACTGGTACAATTGCGGAGTCTCCGTCTATTATGTCGAAGCCCGCATCCATCATCCCTTTTTTAAAGTAAGCCGTATTGGACTCCAATTTATCTCTCAGGCTAGTGTCATTGCTCAACATGTCAAATACCTTAATAGAAGCACCTACAATGGCTGGCGCCAAAGAATTGGAGAACAAATAAGGTCTGGAACGCTGACGCAACATCTCAATGATCTCTTTTTTGGCAGTGGTATATCCACCCATGGCTCCACCCATGGCCTTGCCTAAGGTTCCTGTGATGATATCAATTCTACCCATCACGCCTTTTTCTTCTAGCGTACCACGACCGGTTGGCCCAATAAAACCAGTGGCATGACATTCGTCTATCATTACCATGGCGTCGTACTTATCGGCCAAGTCGCAGATCTTATCTAAAGGAGCAACCAAACCATCCATAGAGAAAACACCATCGGTCACAATGATCTTGAATCGAGCTCCAGCCTCGTTGGCGGCGATAAGCTGTTTTTCTAGATCTTCCATATTGTTGTTCTCATAGCGATATCTGGCCGCTTTACAAAGGCGAACACCATCTATGATAGAGGCGTGATTCAAAGAATCGGAGATGATCGCATCTTCTTTGGTAAGCAAGGGTTCGAAAACCCCGCCATTGGCATCAAAGGCGGCAGCATAAAGAATGGTGTCCTCAGTACCGTAATATTCAGCGATCTTTTGCTCCAAGGTCTTGTGAATATCTTGGGTTCCGCAGATAAAGCGCACAGAAGACATCCCAAAACCGTGGGTGTCCATTGCGTCTTTTGCGGCTTGTATCACCTCCGGATGTGCCGACAGCCCCAAATAGTTGTTGGCGCAGAAATTCAACACGGTTTCTCCCGTGCTTATAGTGATCTCCGGACCTTGTGGAGAAGTGATAATTCGTTCTTTTTTAAAGAGCCCGGCCTCTTTGATGCCTTCGAGTTCTTCTTGCAGATGCTGCTTGATATTTCCGTACATAAGATGGATTTTTTACAAAGGTATTAAAGCCTATGAGCATTTACCAAGTATCCAGTTCTATTTCTTCTTGTACGTAAACGAGTATTTTTTTGAATTTTTTAAAGCCGAGTTGTTGCAGAGCGTCTTGATAGCGATCTAACTGTGCTCTATAGGTCGGATCAGAGCTTCCGAACTTGTAATCTATGATCACAATGCTATCCGCATCTATGACCAATCGATCCGGACGGTGGATCTCTCCATAGCTATCTATTATGGCAGCTTCGTTCTTGGCTTCCACACCTACACGAAAATATGGAGCCACCTCAGGATGCTGGATCAGCTTCTCTAAAAGGGCCCTATCTGCAGCTAGTTGTTCGCGCGAGTAACGGGCCAGCACTTCCAGGCGTTCGAAAAGCAAGGGAAGTTCTTCTTCTGAGTTGATCTGAGAAAGCCACAAGTGCAAGCGGTTCCCTCTGTCTTGAGCGGCTCGGGTTTCTTTTTGGTATTTGTCCCGCGGACTTGCAATAAGGCGAATCTTATTGTCTGATTTATCACTGCTGATGTATACCGACGGAGCTTCTTCGGTTACTTTTTGCTGCTCCTCTGGGACTACAGGTGTTCCCCAAGTCAGGCTATTTTGATCTGCACGCTGGGGTTCGCAGGCATCTAGATAGGAGCGGACCAATCCGCCAAATGTTTTTTGGTCTGCCTTGGTGCTACTGCTAATCAGGTGTAATTGATCTTCGGCACGGGTCAAGGCCACATACCACACGTTGAGCTCGTCAAAGAAACGCTGCTCTAAAAAGTGCTCGTAGGTGTCTGTATCTGTATCCTTTATGGCATTTATGGGTAGGTGGAACTCTTCAAACCCGCAATAATGCTCCGGATCAATTGAATACCATAGATATTCGTTGCGCTTGTTGATTAGCTCAGAATCCGTAAAAGGAATAATGACAACCGGAAATTCAAGCCCTTTAGACTTGTGAACCGTCATAAGTCTAATGGCATCCAGGTTTTCTGGGAACTGTAAACTCGCTGCATCTTCTTGCTTTTTCCAATCCTCTAGAAAGTTTGTGGTTGCACTGCTATTGTGTTGCTCAAAATTCCTGGCCAAATCCAGAAAATGCCTTTCGTAGGCTGTGATGTAAGGCTGCAGTTTAAAACTTCTTATTAGGTATTCCAAGGACTCATACAGTCCTAGGCTACTCATATGGTCCAAAGAAAAATCGAGCGCTAATGCATTTAGGGCGTTTTCAAGTGCAGAGTTAGAATCCGCACTAACCATCTTTAGCAAGGCGTGATTCTGCTGTTCGGTTCCAATTATTTCTAGGTAATTCCAAAGCAAGGCAACACGTATTTCTGCATCCGCAGCTTTATCGCGCAATTGCAATCCACAGATCAGCAGTTGAACCAAAGTAGATTCCTTGAGTAATAAACTATCTGGAGAAACCACGGCGTAATCTTCTTGTAAGGCTTGGGCCAAGGTTTTGCTGTCGTCTTTCTTGCGAGTCAATACGCAAATGTCCTTTAGGGCATATCCTTGCTCAAGACAGCGGTCGATCTTTGTTTTAACGCGATCTATGTACTCCGGATCGCGCTCTTCCTTATTTTGAGCTTCAAAGAATTCTAAGGTAACCTGGCCGCCCTTTTTATCATTAAATTCTTGCTCAGCCTGTTCTAAATAGCAATCCCGATACGGACCTTCTGCTAAGTAGGTTCCCAAATGCTTGAACAATTTGTTGTTAAAGTCGATGACCTCTTTGCGAGACCGCCAGTTTCTGCGGAGTTTGTGCAACGAGGCCGCAATAGCAAAAGGAGTCTGACCTTCACTCAGATCTAAAAATTGCTCGGGTAAACCTCCCCGCCATCGATAAATGGATTGTTTGGCATCACCCACTAAGAGCAAGGTGCCTTGTTGGTCTGTTCTGTCTTGTTGCGAGAGGGCGTTGTCTACCAAAGGAACCAAGTTATTCCACTGCATGGACGAAGTGTCTTGAAACTCGTCTATAAAAAAGTGTCGGTAGCGCTCTCCAAGACGCTCATAGATAAAAGGAGCCGGTTGTGACTTGATCTCGTTGTGGATACGTCGGTTAAACTCTGCCACCGTGACCAGATTTTGATCGTCCTTTATGCTTTGATATACTTTTTGAACATAGTTGAGCAGGGTCATAGGAACCACTTCTCGATATAGGCGCTGATACCAATCCGCAGCAATGGCATATTCCTTAGCCTGATAAAACAGGGCTATTAGCTGCTCGCGTATGGCATCTATGGCATCTTTTACCCAAGCTTCTTGTTTTTGGGTGTAGAAGTTGTAGTTCTCAATGTCCAATTGCCATTTGTTGTCCCACTTGACCACTTGGCCGTCGCGTAATTTGATCATGTGGTTCGGATAGCTACCTCTATTGAAATGAGAGACTTCCAACTGGGAATCCGCAAGGCATTGAAGTACTTCTTTGGCAGTATTGATTAAGCCATTTTGAGTTTCTGAGCGTCGTTTTTCTAAGAGCTTGGTTAAGGCCTTGAGGTCTTCGGTCGATTTTTCCTGTAGCCGTCTAACCGGTTCTATACTGTCTTCATGAAGCAGCACCTTTGCCTTATCTAAGAGCGGGCCACTAGGATCCCAACTACGGTCTTCTTCGGTGTTTTGCAAGGCAAAATTCACCAGAGTCTCTGTTAAGAATTCGTCTGTGCCAGTCTGAGCCAATACAGCATCCACAGCTTCTTGTAAGAGTAGGTCGGCCTCTGTAGTTACCTCAAAGTCAGATCGCAGTCCGAGGTCTCGTGCAAAGGTCCGCAGTAACCTATGATTAAAACTGTCAATGGTCTCTACCGCAAAAGCCCCGTAATTATGCAATAGGTCTTTCAAAACGCCTTGGGAGCGTCTGGCTAGCTCCGGCGCCTTGATGTCTAAGGCTGCACAGACCTCATGTTGCATGGCCGTGAGTTTATCCTTTTCTTGATATTTTGTGAAGTGATCGAGCTGCTGCAAGATCCGCGACTTCATCTCGGCAACTGCCTTGTTGGTAAAGGTTATCGCTAAGAGCGAGCGGTAACTGTCTGTCGCAGCTGGAATCAACAATTGCGTTAAATAACGCTTTACCAAGGCAAAGGTCTTTCCACTACCGGCAGAGGCGGCATAGAGCACAAAAGGTTCTTTTTGGTCAGTAGTTTTTATGGCGACGGATTTGCTAGGGTTTTAAAAGTAGGTATAAATCTATGTTATTCCCGCATAACAATCTTATAATACATAAGCTTAATTGTCCTGCAGCTAATTCGTATCTTTATACCACTTAAAACAAGACGTTTAATTTAAAAACATACAATATGTCATTTGAACTACCAGCCTTGCCATACGCGCACGATGCCTTAGAACCGCATATCGATGCTCGCACCATGGAGATCCACCACGGAAAACACCATGCAGGATATACTAGCAAACTAAATGCAGCTATCGAAGGAACTGACCTTGACGGGAAGTCTATCGAAGATATTTTAAAGAATTTAGACATGAACAACGGCGCCGTTCGTAACAATGGCGGAGGGTTTTACAATCACCGTTTGTTCTGGGAAGTAATGTCGCCTAATGGCGGAGGAGCACCATCTGGAGCCCTAGCCGATGCCATTAACGAAGCTTACGGAAGTTACGAAGGCTTTAAAGATGCCTTTGCAGCTGCCGCTGGAACTCGCTTCGGATCTGGATGGGCTTGGCTTTGTGCTCACCCAGGAGGAAAAGTAGAAGTTTGCTCTTCGCCAAACCAAGACAATCCGCTTATGCCAGGTGTTGGTTGCGGAGGAACCCCGATCCTTGGCATTGATGTTTGGGAGCATGCCTATTACCTGAACTACCAAAACCGTCGCCCAGATTATGTACAAGCGTTCTTTAACGTGATCAACTGGGATCAGGTTTCTAAAAACTACGAAGCGGCCAAATAAGATCCGTCAACGTAAAAAGCAAAAAGCCATTCCGTTAAGGAGTGGCTTTTTAGTTTTTAGTCCATAGAGCTTCTGCCTCATTCAAACTGCGTTCAGCAAAGTTGCTTCCAAATTTAGCATTTACTAATTCTGACATTCTTTTGGAGTAACATTTGGTTTCGGCCATTATGCTACAACCTCCATCTCTAAGCCTTACGCCATAACGCTGTTTTAAATAGTCCTTGTAGAATTTGCGAAACTCCGATTGATCAGCAGTCAGCACTTGTAAACCGTAATAACTAATCGTATAATTACCTTCAGCCGCCTGCTTTTCAGCATTGTAGGTTCCAGCTTCGCAGCTACCCATTCTATATTTTTTTGTTTGACCATAGATAGGAAGCACAAACCAAAAGGCAACAAATAGAGTCGCCATTATTTTTCGTCTAATCATGTTGTTTAGTCGTTGGCAGAAAGCTCTAATAGTAGCCAGGAAGGATCTTCCGGCTGATGGGTCTCGGCAAATTCCTCTGGAGGCATCAACCAATATTGGTCGTCATAATCGAACTCAAAGAGGTAGGTGGTCAGGTCTGTATAACCAGATGCCCAAGTGGCATCACAGAGATACCATTTGTCGTTCAGTTTGACAGCGTTCCAGGAGTGATTTGGAATTTTTAAGCGTTCTATCTTTAGTTTATTGATCGGACCGTAGCCGTCTACAATGGCAACCTCTATGCCGGCAAGTTCTGCCATCTCTTTCAGGAGGTAGGAATATCCGCTGCAAGTGGTGCGTTTCTTTTTTCTGAGGATCTGAAAGATCTCCTTTTTGAACTCGTAATTCCACTGCTCTAAGGCCAAACTGTCTGTGTGCAGTTTGCGACGCATCTTATCATTTTCAAGCATCAGCGGGTAATCGCCTTTAATATTCTGACACACCCAAATATAGATGGCTCTAAAGCGTTCCACATCGGTTTCCAAAGGGGCAGTTAACTGATGTACCAAGATGGGTAAGGCATATAGATCTTCGCCTTTAAGGTCTCTGGCAAGCGCATCTGCCCGAGTGAGATCGATATGTTCGAAATCCTCGCGTTGTGCCTGCGCAGGAACTATAAAGGCAAAGAGTACTATAAGTGTAAGTTGTCGCATTCGCTATTGTTGCTCTGGTTGTTGCGATTTTTTAGAAGGTTCTGTTCTTAAAGCCGCAATGATGACCACCGGATCGTCTGCCAATATTGGCGAGATAAAATTAGTATCTGCTTCAATGACAACTTCGGCATCTTCTAGACCTAAAGCGGTAATAAGTAATACATCGTCTTTGTTGAGCTCCCTTGGGAATTCGAACTTTCCGTCCTCGTCCGTTATAACATAATCCAAAGAGCCTTTAAGAATAACGGTAGCACCTTCTAAGGGTCCGTCCGTGCTGGAAACTACACCACTAACTGTGCGCGCTTGCGCAAAAACTGGATTCGCGAAAAGACTCAGCATAAGGCAAAGCCCCATAAAACTTAAGGACTTTAGCAGCCCACTTTTAAAATTAGATTTCATAAGATCATTTTTTTACGTTTCCAATAAAACTAGAGCAGTCAATTGTTAATGGAAAGTTAGATTGAGGGAACAGGGCTTTTCAATGAGCGAATAGGTTTGCACCCTCTCCTTAAAGAAAAGAAAATTATTCCTCCTCCACAACCGTTGCCAAGGCCGGGGTCTTTAAAAGGTAAATCAAAGCAGCCACCAGAATGAGATTCTTAAAGATATACTGCCCGACAAGACTGAAGTAAAAAGGGGGTTCCGAAAAAGCTAGATCGGGAAATAAAAACAGTGGAGTAAATGTAAATAGCATATGGACCAATGCGAATTTAACTGCAGTTTGGCGGCAACAATTTAAAAGTAAAAGTACACCTACTGCAGTTTCCCAAGCGGCTAGAAGAAAAAGAGCTACCTCTGCCGGTAATACACCAAAGGTCAAGGCTTCTATGGTTTGTTTTGCCAGAACTTCAGCAGGACTTGCTCCTGGGAAAAATTTAAGTAAGCCGAACCACAAATAAGCAAGGCCAATGGTAATGGCCAAAAGGTGGTTGTTTTTTAATCTTTGGTAAAAGCGCTTCAAAAGACGGAGACATTTAAGATGCAATCCTAAATAAATCCGAACCTTAGAAGAATGACAAAAATCACTTTTTCTTCTTTTTAGGTTTGGGTTCGGGAAGCGCTGCTGCCGTTAGGCGTACCAATTCACTTAGCCATGCACTATCGTCAAGTTGTTCCTCTATTAAAAAACAGTTCTTAGCACCAGGGTAAGGCGGTGCCTCGGTTGGAGTTCCTATATAAGTCTTGCCGGGGGCAGTGGGTTTGACAAAGAATTTGTCGTCACAGATCATTCCAAAGAATTTGCCATCGCAATACAGCCCGTACTCGCCAAACATTTTTTTACAAATGATATCGCCCGCAGGACTTATCTGCTCTACAACGTATTCAACAAAATAAGAATCTGAAGCCATAGCGCGAATTTATACTACAATATATATCAAAGGCTCAAATAATAATTCAAGGCTATCCAAAATCTGTGCGAAGCCGGGCCATCGATAAAGGAGTTGATCCGATAATCCAAACCAAATTCGAGTTTTTCGGTATCTGTCATGCTGTAACCCACAAAAGGGACCAAGCGAATTTCAAGATCGTATTCTCCAGACTCGAACTGATTCAGATATTCGTGATTGATCTTTAAATAGAATTCCTTTGGGTCCACCGTTTCTCCATTAAAAGGTATCTGTGAAGCTAAGCGATACCGCAAGCGAAACTGCGGAGCGCTGTTTGCAGTAAAGGTTTGGTCCGTGGCAATGCGCTGAGACAATCTAAAACGGGCCAAGTTATTGGTCCAGATGTATTGCTGTATGCTTCGATGCACAATTTGCTCTCCTCGAATACGGAACAAATAACCTAGGGCTAATGTTTTATTATAAGCCACTTTTTTGGCGACCAAGGTGGTGAGGTCGGTTAATATATATTGATAATCAAACGGGTTGTCTTCTTCAAATAAGCCTTCTTTAAAACCCTGACGAGACTCTACCTTAAAGTTGATCTTGTAACCGTGGTTCAAGCCTTTATTGAGGTTTACAGCCGGCAGTATACCAAACTGATACTCGCTTTGCCCGTAGGTGCCGGCCGAAATAACTAAGGCCAATAGCAATAAGACCTTATTAGTATTCAATGTTGTCTAAATTCTTTGGAATGAATTCTGCCGATCTCAATGGTGTTCCTTCGGCATCAAAAAGAAATTCATAACGCTTGTATTTTCCGTTGTCCTTAGTGTGGATCACAACCTCATACCTCAGGGTGAGTTCCGCCGCGCTTAAACGCTCGTGTAACCATTCGAAAACCTGCTTGGCAGGGCCGCTGTATTGAAATTGGAGTTTGTCTAAAGTGTAATGACCAAACCGCTCTTGTAAATAGTTCTCCATAAGTAAGCGCACTTGCTCTGGAGCGTGGCGCCAACGATGATCTATCTCAACGTCTTCTAGCTCACCGGAGGGGTCGAACTCAATACTGTAGCGCTTACCCTGATATCGCGTTTTTGCCTCAATCGAGGTTCCGTCTATAAAGTATTCCTTATACCATCGGATCTTTTTGTCAAAAGGAGCTGTGTCTATGAACTCTAATGCCTTAGTAGGCACGCTATCTCTGCTTATACGTATCTCGTTTTCGTATTTCTGCTGCGCAAATACTGTTGTAGAAACAGCAAGTAGCACAGTGATAAGGATGGACTTAAAAAATTGCATCTTTTGATAGAATCGAATATAAAGATACGACCTAAGACCGATAATCGAAGTGGGTTGAAATTAGATCAGTCTCCAGCTATAGGTGAACCAAATAGGCCTACCCCAATTTCTATAAAGAGTAAAATAGCCAAGAGTACTATGGCAATGACTATTATGTCTCTGTACTTCTGATTTTTAAAAATGCGAAGCGCTAGTTCAACACCCACTGCTGTACCAGAGATCAATAATGCTGCAAGCGCGAAGTCTTCCTTGCCCCAATTCACCGTTTGGTCAAATTGCATGGCCAATGCAGGTAGTAGTAGCAAGCTAAGGCCACCGACAAGCATAGTAATAAACCTTTTGTTCTGTGCGGGCATAGTGTTTATGTAGGTGAAATTAAAGGTACTAAAAACGCGGAGATTTTTAGTTGTACCACACGGCATATCGTTTTCTGCGGAGTTCAAGTGCCAAGGCTTCTTCCATTTTTAAGGCTGCTTCTCTACTGGGTAAGGGGTTGAGGTGATTGTAAAGGCTAGGCCTTAAGTAAAGGCCATACTTTTCAACCAATTTAGAAGAGATCTTGTGGCCTTTTTTGCTGATGTAACCAGACTTGTGTTGTGCAAATCGCTCTTTGGGTGAAGTACTAGTCATGCCTACATATAAGCATTGCAGCACCCCGTTGAATTGTGGATTAGCGCTACGGAATTTAGCATTCTCCGTAAATACTCTTTTTGAGAGCTCTACCACATAGACATAATATTGAGACTTGGACATGGCATAAAATTACTGAGAAATCTGTCTTGTTTTATAAAGCAGCCGCGTAATAGGAAGGCCTTGAGTATTCAAACTCGCTTATACCTTTGTAATTGAAACCGACCCTCCAGACAATTTTGAGTTATTCAAGTTACAAAACAGCCTGGAGGGCCACCCCTTCACCCCATTTGGGGCCCGAAATTATTTAATGCTAAAATGATGAATTGAAAGAGGAGTAATTTGGGACTTACCTTGACTTTATCGCATAAAAAAAGATTGGTGAAATGAAGTTTTACGAAGTAAAACCTAACATCCAGTGGATGTTTGATTGAGGCAGCCGCGTAAGCGGAAGGCTTGAGTTATGAAACTCGCTTATACCTTTGTAATTGAAACCGACCCTCCAGACAATTTTGAGTAAATCAACTTACAAAACTGCCTGGATGGTCGCCCCTTCACCCCATTTGGGGCTCGAAGCTTTTTGATGCTTAAAATGATGAATTGAAAAGGGAGCCATTCAGGTCGTTTCTTGACTTTATTCCAATAAAAAAAGGTAAACGAGAGTTTACCTTTTTTTGCCCCAAATCTACCATGAACTTAACCTACTTATGCTATGGTAAGCTCAAATATACTCTTTTAAATTTCACTAATTCTTAATTATTAGATAAAAAACAAGATATTTCGTTGAAAAGCATTTTATGCCGAATTAATTACGGTAAAACCTCAGTGAAACTCAGGTTTTATAAGGGTTTTCCTACAATCACTATTGATACTGTACAGCCAGTCTTAGCTTGTTCTAGGGCGAGAATCGCACCTAAAAGACTTAAGGATTAAGTGATGATTTAAAGTCATTAAAAGTATTGAATCTACTTTCTATTTTCCCATCACCAGAAATTAGAATATAGGTGGGGAAAGCCCAAATTGTTAAGTCCTTGGTCAAAGTATTCTCTTCCGCATAGACTTCACGATAATTTTGCCAAGTATAATTGTGCTTTTCCAAGTATTTCTTCCAAGTGTCGTGGTTTTGATCTGTTGAAATACCAATTAGCGTGATATCATTGTCGTCAAAAACTTGTAGTTGCTCTGCGATCTGCTTATGATCTCTGATGCAAGGTGGGCAGGCCACGAACCAGAAATCAAGTAAATAACGTTTGTTTGGTTCTAAATTGAGTTGAGTGACCGTCTTTTCTAAGGTCTCAAGTTCGTATTTTGAGATAGCTACCTCGTCTACGTTAAGCGTACTTTCCAGGCGACTCACAGCGCTGAGGAAATGTTGCTTTAAACTATCAGACTGCTTTTCGTATAGCGGAACAAGTGCTTTAAGTTTAGTCTTATCGTTTTGATTTCTGTTTATGTAATTTATTGCGACTATATGTGCGAAAGGATGTTCTATGTTAGATTCAATGGTTTTAAGTAAAAACCGATCAAAGGTTAAAGAATCTGCATTCGCCTCGTCTAAACGAGTCATCTCCTTAAAGAAATCTATAGCCTCGTAATAGATTTTAGAGTTTATTACGGTGTCAATCTTAAAGCGATCGGCAACACTTCCTTTAACTATGACTTCTTGACCGTCTAGCCAAATTTGTTGCGTTTTACGCTTTCCATCAATATATACTCCAATATTGTATAGGTCGTTAACCCCCTTTTTAAAGTTGTGTTTAATGGTGGTTTCAAACGGCAGATGATGACTATCTGTCTGACCTATATCAGATATCCACACACTATCTATTTGCTGCTGGCTGGAAATGCTTAGGGTGAGATCAAATCCCTCAGATTCTTCTTTTGTGTTTTCACAGCTAAAGAGTACAATCAGTAGCAATACTGGAATAAGTCTTTTCATTGGTTAGTGATTAAGTGCGGGGAGAGATTCTAATCAATGAACGTAACTTTTACAGAAGTATTTTAATTGTGAAAATTGCAGGCATATTAAAAGACATCTCTGAAATATTGAAACCGACCCTCCAAACAGTTTTGAGTTATCCAATTTACAAAACTGCCTGGAGGGCCGCCCCTTCTCCAAATTTGGGCATAATAAAAGATTGGTGAAATGAAGTTTTACCAAGTAAAACCAAATATCCAGTGGATGTTTGATTGAGGCAGCCGCGTAAGCGGAAGGCTTAGGGTTTTAAAACTCGCTAATACCTTTGTAATTGAAACCGACCCTCCAAACAGTTTTGAGTTATCCAACTTACAAAACTGCCTGGAGGGCCGCCCCTTCTCCAAATTTGGCGCATAAAAAAAGATTGGTGAAATGAAGTTTTACGATGTAAAACCAAACATCCAGTGGATGTTTGAATGAGGCAGCCGCGTAAGCGGAAATCATTAGATTTTATGGACAGGCCAAATAGATTGATCGTTCACTTTATTCCAATAAAAAAAGGTAAACAAGCGTTTACCTTTTTTTGCCCCAAATCTACCATGAACTTAACCTACTTATGCTATGGTGATTCAAATATAAACGATTCGGTCAATTATAATTAAGGCTTTTCCTACTTTTAGATTAAGGACGCCCTAAATTCGATAAACGACAAGCCCATCGATAAAAGGACATTTTTTTTAACAGATTTTAGTAGGCGCGCTCTGGGTTGCCTTCAAAGAAGTTTATGTACGCCTGATTTACAACACGTTTGCCTCCTGGCGTAGGATAGTCTCCGGTAAAATACCAATCTCCTAAATTCTTAGGACAAGCTTGGTGTAGCTTTTCAACGGACTGGAACAATACCTTTACCTCTGCGTTCAGGTCAGAACCATCGGCTAAGAGTTCCGCTATCTTATCAGAAAGCTCCTGGTCGCTGAAAGGCGCATAGAGTTCCTTTACATAATTAGTCACTTCTGCGTCTGGCAAGTGATGTTGCGCTTTACATTTGTTGTAGATCTCCTCTACAATTCCAGACGTTCCTCGGTCTTCATGTAGGGCCAAGGCCGCTTGGAAAGCTACAAAATCCTCCAATCGTGCCATATCGATTCCGTAGCAATCTGGATAACGGATCTGCGGAGCAGAACTCACCACTACGATCTGCTTCGGATTCAGACGATCTAACATCTTTAGGATACTCTTTTTCAAGGTTGTTCCACGTACAATAGAGTCGTCTATGATAACCAAATTATCTGTTGGTTTCACCACGCCGTAAGTGACGTCATATACGTGTGCAACAAGATCGTCACGGCTGCTATCCTCGGTAATAAAGGTGCGAAGTTTTACATCTTTAATAGCGATCTTTTCCGTGCGGATCTTCAGCTCTTGAATGCTCAAAAGGTCCTCCGGCGTCAAGTTGCCAGCTTTATCTAAAATGGCTTTGTTTTTTTGCTGATTGAGCTCGTCTTGCGCAGCTTCTACCATTCCGTAAAATGAAGTCTCCGCAGTATTCGGAATAAAGGAAAAGACAGTATTTACAGTGTCGTGCCCAATAGCCTTTAAAACATCAGGCATCAATAAACGGCCCAATTCTTTGCGCTCTTGATAAATCTCCGCATCGGAGCCTCTTGAAAAATAAATACGCTCAAAGGAACAAGACTTGCGTTCTAAAGGTTTCAATATCTGAGAGATCTTAACCTCTCCAGATTTTCGAACAATTATGGCGTGACCTGGATCTAACTCCTCTACAGCATCAAAAGGAACATTGAAAACTGTTTGAATGGCTGGACGCTCTGAGGCCACCACTACCACTTCGTCGTCCTTGTAAAAATAGGCTGGACGAATCCCGGCAGGGTCGCGCAGTACGAAAGAATCTCCATGTCCTAAAAGTCCGGCCATGGCATAACCACCATCCCAATCTTTAGAGGATTTACGAAGCACTTTGGCTACGTTGAGATTGTCTACTATATAAGGAGAAGCGTCTTTTTTATTGAGTCCCTTAGACTTTGCTTGTTTATAGAGTTTGCGAACGGCGTCATCCAAAAAGTGCCCGATCTTCTCCATAACGGTAATGGTGTCGGCCTTTTCCTTAGGATGCATTCCCAACTTGATCAAGTTGTTGAACAACTCGTTGGTGTTGGTCATGTTGAAGTTACCAGCAATGATAAGGTTGCGGTGCATCCAGTTATTCTGGCGCAAGAACGGGTGAACATTCTCTACGCTATTCTTTCCGAAAGTTCCATAACGCACATGCCCTAAAAGCAGCTCTCCTATATATGGGATGTTCTTTTTTTGTGCCTGTACATCGTCTGCGTACTCCGGATGCTCGCTGAGCTCCGTGTTAATTCTTTCGTTGATCTGAGAGAAGATATCCTGAATCGGTTGAGAGGCATGAGAACGCACGCGACTAATATAGCGTTGGCCCGGTTCCACATCGAGTTTAATGCTTGCAAAACCAGCACCGTCTTGTCCACGGTTGTGCTGTTTTTCCATCATCAGGTACATTTTGTTGACCCCGTAAAAGGCACTGCCGTACTTTTCTTTGTAGTACTCCAGAGGCTTAAGCAATCGGATCATTGCAATACCACATTCGTGTTTTAATGCGTCACTCATGGTTGTTTCCTTTCAATAAAAAACGCCCGTAATTGGGCGTGTTAATCTATCTCTATTTCGAATTGAGTTAATTGTTTAAACTGCATCAAGCGTTGATGCACTTCTGCTTTGTCCAGATCTTCCATGCGTCGAGTTCCAAACTTTTCTACACAGAACGAGGCCAAACACGCGCCGTAAATAATGGCTTGTTTCATGGTCTCGAAGTTGATCTCTTCGGACTGTGCCATATATCCTGCAAATCCACCGGCAAAAGTATCGCCAGCTCCTGTTGGGTCGAATACTTCTTCCAAAGGTAGGGCAGGTGCAAAGAAGATCTCGTGCTCGTCGAACAACAGAGCGCCGTGCTCTCCTTTTTTTATCACTACATATTTAGGACCCATTTGACGGATCTTCTTGGCGGCAGAGACCAGAGAATATTCTCCGGTAAGCTGTCGTGCTTCTTCGTCATTAATGGTGATGACATCGATCTTTTTGATCACTTCCATGAGTTCGTCCCAAGTGTTGTCCATCCAGAAATTCATGGTGTCCAGTACAACGAGCTCCGGTTTCTTTTCCATTTGGTCTATGACTCCCAATTGAATGCTTGGATGCAAATTCCCTAGCATTACCACACGAGCGTCTTTGTAATCCGCAGGAACCACCGGGTCAAAATCTGCAAGGGTATTCAGCTCGGTCACTAAGGTGTCACGGGAGTTCATATCGTGGTGATACTTACCACTCCAGAAGAAAGTCTTCCCGTCTGGAACAACTTCAATCCCTTCTATATTAAGGTCTTTTCCTTCTAGAAAATCGAGATATGATTGTGGAAAATCTCCGCCTACTACAGAGACCAAGGCGGAATCAGCTTTAAATTGAGATGCGGCCAGACCTATATAAGTGGCTGCGCCACCTAGTATTTTGTCGGTCTTTCCAAATGGGGTTTCGATAGCGTCGAAAGCAACGGTTCCGACGATCACTAGTTTACTCATAACTTGCCTTTGGTTCTGCGCTGCAAATATACGTTTTTTAATACGTACAAAACTAGAGGTGCGGGAGGCTTATTTTCTTCCGAAATCTGCCGGGATCTCACCCCAAGCTTTGGTTTCCCATTTGGCAATCTTTGTTTTGTATTTATGGGTTTTGAGCCAGTGTTCCGCTCTAGCGATCAATTCAAAGAGTTGGGCGTTTGCGGCCGTGCGTTTGAGCTTGGTATTGCACTTCTTGCGTTTTACCCATCCCCAAGCAATTCGCGAATCGGTATACAACATGCGGTCGCTCTTAATTTTGTCTAGGTAGGCCAATCCGTGCACCAAGGCAAGGAATTCTCCTACGTTATTGGTGCCTTGTTTAAAAGGACCTTGATGAAAAAGTTGTTCTTTAGTTTGGGTGTCGACGCCGCGGTATTCCATCAGCCCCGGATTTCCGCTGCTGGCGGCGTCTACGGCAATAGAGTAAAGCTCAGGTTCGCCATAAGCTGCCTTCTGCTCTGGAGTTAGTGTCTTTTTTTTAGAACTGCCTTTACCCTTATAATCTTCGTATTCGCCTTGGTAGTAGGCTTTTTGTGCTTCAAGACGGTCTTCAAAGGATTTGTATTGCGCACCTTTTACTCCTTTAATTGCCTTCTGACAGGCCTCCCAGGTCTCGAAGATCCCGGTTTGCAAACCGTACCAGACCACATAATATTTCTTTTTCTTGGCCATTAATGAGCTAAGATCAGGTTTTCTAGCACTTTTGGAAAATGCTCGTATTCTAATTTGTGGATCTTAGCAGCGACATCTTCTGGACTGTCACTTGGGTCCAGTCTGGTCTTGGCCTGAAATATGATCCCACCTTCATCGTAGTGTTCGTTCACATAGTGAATTGTAATACCACTAAAGGACTCCTTATTTTCAACTACGGCCTTATGAACATGCATTCCGTACATGCCTTTACCTCCGTAGTCGGGTAATAAGGCCGGATGTATGTTGATGATCTTATCCGGATAATCTGCGACCAAGTACTCCGGAATCTTTAATAGAAAGCCGGCTAGAACGATCAAGTCTGGCTTAATTTCTTCTAACATCCTCCCGAGGATCTCTTTAGAGTTTAGTTGGTCTTTGGTAAAGGATCTGGTGGGCACATTTAAAGCCTCAGCACGGGCTAAAACTTTGGCATCCTTCTTGTTAGACAGCACTTGAACCACCTCCGCGGTTTTGGTAGCCTGGAAGTATTTGATGATGTTTTCTGCGTTGGTACCGTTTCCGGAAGCAAGGATCACAATTTTGGGCTTCATAGACCGTAGAATGGGGTGTTTCAAAGAAGTAAATTAGTATAAATCACAAAAGTAAGGCAAATCAGAATTACTTCTATCAAAATTGATTACATTGGAGTTACATTTTGTGCCCAAAATGGTGTTTTAATGTAAAATATTTTATTTTTGCCACTTAATTAAAACCTTAAAAACAAAGATTATGTCAGACATTGCATCACGAGTAAAGGCGATTATCGTTGACAAACTAGGAGTTGATGAAAACGAAGTAGTTAACGAAGCGAGTTTTATAAACGATCTAGGAGCCGACTCATTGGACACTGTAGAGCTTATCATGGAGTTCGAAAAAGAATTCGACATTCAGATTCCAGATGATCAAGCAGAAAACATTGCCACTGTAGGACAAGCAATTTCATATATAGAGGAAGCCAAGTAAACTTACTATGGAACTTAAGCGAGTTGTAGTAACGGGTCTCGGAGCCTTAACCCCAATCGGAAGTAACATTCAAGAATATTGGGACGGTCTTTCTAACGGAAAGAGCGGATGTGCCCCTATAACCTATTTCGATACTGAAAAGTTTAAAACGAAATTCGCTTGCGAGCTTAAGAACTATAATCCTCAAGATCATTTTGACAGGAAAGAGGCGCGCAAATTAGATCGATTTGCCCAATATGCGCTCGTTTCATCAGATGAAGCCATCAAAGACGCTGGAATCAATCTCGATGAGGTTGATAAATTTAGAGTTGGTGTAATCTGGGGAGCAGGTATTGGAGGCCTACAGACTTTTCAAGATGAAGTTATAAATTATGCAGAAGGGGATGGAACACCACGTTTCAACCCCTTCTTTATCCCCAAAATGATAGCCGATATTGCCCCGGGTAATATCTCTATCAAACACGGGTTCATGGGCCCGAACTACACCACGGTATCTGCCTGTGCTTCTTCTGCTAACGCCATGATCGACGCATTGAACTACATTCGTTTAGGACATTGCGATGTGATCGTTACCGGCGGATCAGAAGCGGCAGTAACTATTGCAGGTATGGGTGGTTTTAACGCCATGCATGCACTTTCTACTAGAAACGACAGTCCAGAAACAGCGAGTCGTCCATTCGACGCTACGCGAGATGGATTTGTCCTTGGCGAAGGTGCAGGAGCATTGATCTTAGAAGAATACGAGCACGCTAAGTCGCGTGGCGCTAAGATCTATGCTGAGGTTATTGGTGGCGGCATGTCTAGCGATGCCCACCACATGACTGCTCCACACCCGGACGGGATCGGAGTAGAAGCAGTAATGCTAAATTGCCTTGCCAATGCTGGCTTGGATCCGCAAGAAGTGGATCATATCAATACTCACGGAACATCTACTCCTTTGGGCGATGTTGCAGAATTGAAAGCGATCTCCAAGGTGTTTGGAGACCACGCGAACAGCATCAGCATAAATTCTACCAAGTCCATGACAGGTCACCTGTTAGGAGCTGCAGGAGCTATCGAGGCGATTGCCTCTATCTTGGCAATGCAACACAACCTAGTTCCTCCTACCATCAATCACACTACGGTAGACGAGAACATCGATCCGAATTTAAATCTTATACTCAACAAAGCAGAGTCACGCGAAGTGAAAGTCGCTATGAGTAACACCTTCGGTTTCGGAGGGCATAACGCTTGCTTGTTGTTTAAAAAAATGGAGGCGTAAGACTTAATGACTTCCATACGAAACATATTCAATTCCCGTGCTGAAAAGGACGGGAATTTTTTTCGCGCTATAAAGAAGATATTGGGCTTTGCACCGGGGAATTTGGCCTTTTATGAAGAGGCTTTTACCCACCGCTCGATGAACCAAAAAGACGACGACGGGATCCAGCAGAATTACGAGCGTTTGGAGTTTTTAGGCGATGCTATGCTCGGTGCTGTGATCGCTGCGCATCTGTTTAAAAAAGTCCCTCACGGCAACGAAGGTTACCTGACCAAAATGCGCTCTAAAGTAGTAAGTAGAGAGCATTTGAATGAATTAGGCCGCGATCTGGATCTGATCAAACTAGTGCGGACCAACATTCCAGTAGAGAATTTTAGCGGGAATATTCACGGCAATGTCTTCGAGGCCTTGATAGGAGCCATTTACCTGGATAAAGGCTTTAAATATTGCGAGCGATTCATCCACAAAAGAGTAATTAAACCTTATGTGGATATTCAAAAACTAGAAGGCAAGATCATCTCTTACAAGAGCTTGCTTATCGAGTGGTGTCAGAAGCACAAGAACAGCTTTAAATTCATGGTCTATGAGGACAATGGCAAAGACGATCTGAAGCATTTTGCCGTTAAGCTTACTATAGACGACAGAACCATGGCCAAGGCTCGTGCCACCTCTAAGAAGAAGGCAGAAGAGCGCGCCGCCAAAAGGGCTTATTACAAGCTCCAAAGACGCATAGAAGGCGATAAAGAAGCCGCAGAGCAGACCTCGGCTTAATCTGGACAACTTTATGAGCACACACAAACTGGAACTGACTCTCGATGACGATCTGGACAACAGTGTTGTTGTTGCTATTCACTGCAGCGAGCCAGATTATCGCATGGCGTATAAGATCAATCAGCAATTAAATCTAAAACTGCTTCGCGAAAAGCAAGATCTGGAGTTTGTCTACGCAGAAGGAAAAGCTGAATATCCGTTCTTTTACTTTGAAGATTGGGAACAAGACAGACAGTTTCACTTGGTGGCGAATTCCACAGAATTACAAGTGGACAAACCCTTGGCCTTGAGTGCGGATCTGTTTGGTGAAAGCGTGGGTCCGAAGGCTCGAAAAGTGCATCTTTTACCCGAAATTAAGCAGGCAGATTACCTCTTAAAGATCACATCAACAAAGAATAACCATTCCGAAAACGTTATCGTTTCAAGAATTAACGAAATTGCGCAGGTTATTACTGCGTATGTCGTAGATTTACATTCGGTGAAATCCAAAAGTAACCTAATTTTTGAATGATGCCTACCCAAAAAAAGACTAAAATAGTAGCCACTTTAGGTCCTGCGACTTCGGATCGTGAAGTGCTAAGAGATATGATCCTAGAAGGGGTCAATGTATTCAGAATTAACTTCTCTCACGCCAATTATGAGGATGTAAAAGAACGCATCGCTATGATCCGTTCCCTCAATGAAGAGTTAGACAGATCCACAGCGATCCTGGCAGACCTCCAAGGGCCTAAACTTCGTGTTGGGGTTATGAAAGAGGAGGTGGTAGTAAGCCCAGGCGATACCATTAAATTCTGCACTGGCGATGAGTTTGAAGGCACCTCTGAGAAGGTCTATATGAACTACGATAAATTCCCTGCAGACGTTAAAGTTGGGGAGCGTGTTTTGCTAGACGACGGGAAGTTGATTTTTGAAGTAGTTGCTACCGATGGCAAGTCCGAAGTGAACACTAAGGTATTGCAAGGAGGTCCGCTGCGATCTCGCAAAGGAGTAAACCTACCCAATACAGATATTTCACTACCGGCTTTGACCGAAAAGGATAAGGAAGATGCTGTCTTTGCCATTTCTCAAGAAGTGGATTGGATCGCCCTTTCGTTCGTGCGTCACGCAGACGACTGTAAAGAGCTCAATGCCTTAATAAAGGAGCATAGCGAATACAAGATCCCTATCATTTCTAAGATCGAGAAGCCAGAGGCTGTAAAAAACATAGACGAGATCATCGCCTATTCGGACGGCTTAATGGTGGCTCGTGGAGATCTAGGTGTGGAGATTCCTGCGCAAGAGGTACCACTTATCCAAAAGCAGTTGGTACTTAAGGCCAAGAAAGCCCGTATTCCGGTGATCATTGCTACTCAAATGATGGAGACCATGATCTCTTCTCTTACGCCAACGCGTGCGGAGGTGAATGATGTGGCCAACTCCGTAATGGACGGAGCAGATGCTGTGATGCTTTCAGGCGAGACCTCTGTTGGGAAGTATCCGGTAGACGTTATAAAGACCATGTGTAAGATCTGTAAAGGAGTAGAAGATTCACCACTGATCAAAGTGCCTCAGAATCCGCCGCACATCAAGACCAACAGATATATCACCAAAAGTATTTGCTACCACGCTTCACTGATGGCCAATGAGATAGACGCACGTGCTATCTGTACTTTGACCAATAGTGGTTATACCGCCTTTCAGATCTCGGCTTGGAGACCTGCAGCGCACATTTTGGTATTTACATCCAACAAGCGCATTTTATCTCGCTTGAATTTGTTGTACGGCGTTCGCGCGTTCTACTACGACAAATATGTGAGTACCGATGAGACCGTAGAAGATGTAAACCGTATCGCTACAGAAAAGAACTATGTGGTAAAAGGCGACTATCTGATCAACTTGGCTGCTATGCCTATTGCAGATAAAGGGATGGTCAACACACTGCGCGTTTCTCAAGTATAAAAAAAGACCCCGTAGGGCCTTATTCTTGCTAACATTTGCGCCTATTTGTAGGCGCGGATCTGTTGTATCTGCATGCCTTTTTCTGTAGCGGTAATACTAACGGTACGCTTTACCTTTTTAGCTTCATAGCTGTAGAGCAGCTGAGTTAGGCCATTGGCGTCACGCTTAATGTTTAGGGCATCAAACCAACTGTCGGTCTCTTTTTTTGGCCCTTTGATCTGCTGACTGGCTTTTCCAGTTTGCTTAGGGAACTCAAATTCCTTTGGAATATCAAAGATTTTTTGAGCAATAAAGTAGGCTTCGTGCCAAGTGGCCTCTGGGAGTACTAAGGTCTCTGTATTCACTGGCTTACTAGCAGTGCCACCATTCACTTCTGTATAGCTAACTTTCGGGTATACCTCTTTTAGCTCCTTGGCGTAGCCTGCAGGTAACATGTCTTCTTCCGGCGGGAAGTACTTAGACAGATAACCGTTGAATACAAATCCTGTTTTGCGGTTAAAATTAACCTTGTCCATTCCACCTTTTATATTGTTGACCTTCATGGTGTTTTGCCCTTCGTGTTCAACAATTTCTAGCTTGGTTCCGTAGGGAATAATAGCTAGCTTTTCACTGTTGAGATTGTCAAACTCTCTAAGGCTGAGGCCTGTTCTCGCGGTCACGTAGCGATAGGTGACCTCACTGTCTTCCAGAGCTGCTTTGGCATCTGTAAGATTCTCAGTCATGGCCAACTGCTCGTTGATCACGCTTTGCGTTTCTGATTCTTGAATTTCTTGAGGGGCTTCTTTACAAGCGACTAGGGTGAGCGCTCCCAATAGGGCTAAGCTCGATAATTTTACTGTGTTCATTTTGCAAGTTTTAGCGTTAATAAAAATGTTATCGTAGCTTTCTTTGCAAGGAACTGCAGTTCTTATTTTGGGTGTTGGATTCCCGGTTTGTTAGTATAACGATACCGGTCAGAATAAATTTTTCAAGGAATATGCCAACTAGCAAAAATTAGTGTTTTTTAGCACTTTTTTAACTAAAACCACCTGTTTTTAAACGATTTCTATTCAATTTTCGCTAAAACTTGACCAATCCAATCAGATTCATGACTTAGAGAAACATCCGGAGCAATACCTACTACCTCATATTTCAAATAACGTTCGTATTTAGACGAGGTGAGACCTAAGGAATAGTTATTACAAGGAGTTATAAGATCTGCTGTAGAATAGTTTCCAAAACCATAAGCCAAGGCGCCTTTGGTGTTTTCTCCATAAGTGGTTAGCGGTAATTGATTCTTAGCCTTCATTAGAAAATGCTCGGCATTACTGGCTACAAAATTGTTTTGGATCAGGTGAAACTCCAATTGCTTTTTGCGCTTTTTGAATAGTTTTAAAAAAGGATCTGATGTTCTTGGGCCTCCGCCACCATTATTGCGTAAGTCCAAGATCACTTTTCCAGAAGTCAACTTTTCTTTTAAGGTTTCTAGGAGTTTCATGGCCTTGGCATAGTTCTCATTGCTTCCGCCAAAACTTCCAAGACGCACATAGTGTACACCGTTACCATAGTCCTTGTACTGAAAGGTATCGCCTTCTATGTAATAATTGTTAGCAGCATAGCTCGCGGCGAAGTCTTCTTTTACCCATCTTTCGGGATACAATCGGCCATTGGTAAGGTCAACTTTTCGCCTTTGCGGTTTATGATTGCGATCGTAAAAGTTCCCAGAGAAGTCCTCGCCAGTTATGCGCAGTGTAAACTTCAGCGCCCCGACAGGCCAATCCTCATAATTGCTCTCTAGAATGTACCCGGCATAATCATAGTACTTATCCGCTACTTTTACCACGGCGACACGATATACCCCAGCTAGTTCGTAAATTCCGGTTACAGGATCATCTGTGGTAGTAACGGCATTCGAGCTTAGGTCTTCTGGAGATCCCTCGTAAAATGGAGTCAGGCTTGCATAGTTTTTTTCTTTATCAAAATCTGCGATATAGATGTGATTATCCTTTACAGCCCCCAAATAGGTCTGTAGGTAATAGAGGCAATTCAAAGCCAAATTTTCATCGTTTCGCATATCTTCTTTCAAGCCTGCAATTAAAAATTGATCGGCAAGCGGAGATTTCCATTGCGATTTAAAACTCGGGCTTTCCTTTGCTTTGGCAGCTACAAAGTCCAGATCGCTGGCGCAGTCGCAATCCTGAGCAAATCCAAAACTAAAAAACATTATAAACAGTAGGCAAATGGTACTTTTCATGAATGATGGTTTATGCTTTATAAATATGGTTTTGGGGATATTGTTACACTAGAATTCAAATTTTAATTGTTCGCTAATACTTTCCTTCTCCACTGCTTTCTCGCTCTTTTCGTTGTTGAGATTAGAAATGGAGATTCCCAGTAGTCGAACAGATTCCTTTAATTTTTCCTGATACAGGAGTTGTTTTACTTCTTCTAAGATAAGGTCTGCCGTTGCAATATAAAAGGGTAGGGTTTTACTCCGCGTTTGCAAACTAAAATCGCTGTATTTGATCTTGAGCGTTACGGTCTTTCCGGCGATCTCACTTTTGGCTAAACGTCTTTGTATCTCTTCTGCAATGCCTTGAAGCCTTTCTAGCATGAATACTTCGGAGGTGATATTCTCGCTAAAAGTGCGTTCTGCAGCAAGGGATTTTCGCGTTCTGTCTGGTTTTACTTCAGACCTGTGGATTCCGCGAACCACGTCATAATAGTAACCCCCACTTTTACCAAAGTGCTCATCTAAGAATTCTCGGGAGCGCTCCTTAAGATCAGCTCCGGTGAAAATGCCCATTTGGTACATTTTCTCTGCGGTCACTTTCCCAACTCCATAGAATTTACGGATGTCTAAAGCCTCTAAGAATTCTTCCACCTCTTCTGGTGGCACTGTCTTTTGTCCGTTGGGTTTATTCACATCGCTGGCCACTTTGGCAATGAACTTATTGATGGAGATCCCTGCGGAGGCGTTAAGGCCGGTACGCTCCTTGATCTTGGCCCGAATTTCTCTGGCAATTAGCGTGGCACTGGGGTTGCCTTTTTTGTTTTGAGTTACGTCTAAATAAGCTTCGTCTAAAGAAAGGGGCTCTACCAGATCTGTGTATTCAAAAAAGATCTTTCGGATCTTTCTAGAGATCTCTGTATACCGGTCAAAGCGCGGTTTTACAAAGATCAGCTCTGGGCAATTGCGTCGGGCCATTACGCCACTCATCGCCGATCGCACCCCAAACTTTCTGGCCTCATAACTGGCCGCACTAACCACGCCGCGTTTAGAACTCCCGCCTACAGCTATCGGTTTACCGCGCAATTCGGGCCTATCCAATTGCTCCACCGAGGCATAAAACGCATCCATATCTACGTGTATGATCTTTCGTAATTGCGGCGCAGGTTCCATACCATAAATTTATGATATCTTCGTTAGACTTCAGGCCTTGATCATGATAGAAGTAGAACGTAAATTTTTAGTGGTATCGGACGCTTTTAAGGCGGATGCGATTCGCGTAGAAACCATGCAGCAAGGGTTTTTGTCTACAGATCCGGAGCGGACTGTGCGCGTTCGTGTTTTAGACGACTCAGGCAAGCTAACCATAAAAGGAGCTAGTAGTGCAGACGGCACTTCTCGTTTTGAATGGGAACGCGAGCTTCCCTTGACAGAAGCGCAGCGTTTGTTAGACCTCTGCTTGCCTGGAATGATCAGTAAGCAGCGCTATATTATTCCGGTAGGAGCGCATACTTTTGAGGTCGATGTATTTTCTGGAGACAACCAGGGCCTTATCATTGCAGAAGTAGAACTCAGCGCTGCAGACGAAGACTTTCCCAAACCGCAGTGGTTGGGAGAAGAAGTGACGGGCGACGCTAAATATTACAACAGTCAACTCGCTGTAAAACCTTATTCAAAATGGCTAGATACCTCCTTTCTTTAATTGCATTAGGAGTTCTTGTTTATAGCTGTAAGCAAGAGCCCACGGCCGACCTCACCGTAGAGGCTGCCGCCCAAAAAATTTCAGTGGCCCAGCAAAAGGCCCAACTGTTACAAGATGGTTTTGAGATCTTCGATTATGTAGACGAGGCAACGGGCGATACCATAATCATGCAGAAATACTTTATGGCCTTTTTAAAGAAAGGTCCCAATCGGGATCAGCCTAAAGCAGAAGCAGACAGTTTGCAAGCCTTGCATATGGCGCACTTGGGGCGTATGTACGAATTGGGCTATGCTGACCTTTCCGGACCCTTTGATGATGAAAGCGACATTAGTGGTATAACTGTTTATAACGTACCGACACTGCAAATGGCAGATTCTTTGGCTAATATGGACCCCATGGTCAAGGCAGGGCGCTTGGTCATTGAGATCCACCCATGGTGGGCAGGAAAAGGCTACCCTTTGCGTTGATCTTTAAGAGCCCGTGCTAAGGCTTTCACAGTGTTTTCATCACTGTGACTTTCTCCCTTTTTTATTGCTGCGGAGTGGATCGCACCAAAACCGCATGATAGCATTGCATTGATATTCTCAGGGCGTATACTGCCTCCGGGCATTATGGTAATGTCATTTCCATAGCGGGATTGCCAGGCTTTTAGTTTTTCCAATCCGTCAAGGGCTGTTTTGGCTCCTGCGGAGGTCAATATTCTAGTGAAGCCAAGGCTTATAAGTGTGTCTATGGCCGATTCTGGATCTTTCATCTCATCTATGGCCTTATGGAAAGTGAGTTCCAGATCACCGGCTGCCTTGACAAGTGTTTTTAAGCTTGGGATATCCAAGTTGCCATCTGCAGTTAAAGTGCCAATGACTACACCCTGAACTCCTAAGGCTCGTACCGCTTCTACACTGCTGGTCATCTGCCGGATCTCCTCCGCAGTAAAAACAAAATCCCCACCGCGTGGACGAATTAAGACCTGAGTGTTTGTTGTATATGATTCGAGTACTTGTTCCACCAAACTCAGTCTAGGGGTCACACCACCAACTTCCAATTGTTCACAAAGCTCAATGCGGTCTGCACCACCACTAACCGCAGCAGTGACAGATTCCAAACTTGGGGTACAAATTTCTAGCATCATTAATCCATTACAATTTCGTCCAAAAAGGTCCAAGCTTTGTTGCCAGCGCCTTGTTTCCCGTCTGGTATGATTCCGTAATTAGGGATATCAATACGGATACGCGTCACCATTTCTTCGGGCATACCAAAGACCTCATTCGCCACATTAGAAAGCGAGTCCTTTGCAATGATAGCAGTAGTGTTGTAAGAGCGACCGTCGGCAAGCGTCGCACTTATTTGACTTTTGGTCGGGGCGTAGATCCACTGACCCGGTGCATGATAGAATCCCAGTTTGAGTTTGTTGAGTTTAACCGGAGTTTCAAAACGGATGTCTACACGCAGATCGTCTCCCCAAAAGCCCAACCATTCTTTGTCGCCGTGGCGTGTGCTGCTGCCATAGACCCCGTTGTTCAAAGCGGCAATACCTCCGCTGTTGTAGGCCGGGTGTGGTTTTTTATTGAGCTTGATCTTAGCATTGATTCCTTTATGTAGGGTAAAGTCTTGTGTAAAGTTAACCGCATTTGGGTCTGTTTGATCCGCAAAACGCGCTTCTAGCATAGCAGAACGCTCTACCATTATAGGTTCTGAATAATCTATCCAGGCCTGCTCACTTGACCAACGGTATTGAATTTGCTGTTCAGGGAGCGGCCCTGATAAGCTGATTCGGAGCTTGTCTTCCTTACTTATTTCAGCGGTGATCTTTTCCAGAGGATTGTAATAATTACGCCCCATAGCGTCCAGGCGTTTGAGCAGGGGTTTCAGCCTTTTTAAGAAGTCTGGGTAAGAGACCTCGGGCTCTTCTTTAGCGCCACCCCAAACAACCTCTGCCATTGCCATTGTCCGAGGATAAGCCATGTATTGCAGCTTTTCTTCGGTTTGCATATATTCGGTCCAAACATTGCCTTGAGCCCCTAAAACTAGAGCTGCTTGCTTATTATTCAAGGCTTTCGGGATAGGATCAAAACTGTAAACCTTCTCTAGAGGCAAGAATCCACCTATAGCCAAAGGCTGATCTGCAGAATCGTCCTGATAATAGTCAAAATAGGCATGAGAAGTTGGGCTCATGATCACATTGTTGCCAGATTTTGCTGCTTGAATCCCGCCTTCAACACCCCGCCAAGACATCACCGTGGCCGTTGGGTCCAATCCGCCTTCTAAGATCTCGTCCCAACCCAAAAGCTTTTTCCCTTTTCCGTTGAGGTAGCCAGCAATTTCACCGATAAAGAACGACTGTAATTCATGTTCGTCTTTAAGATTTTCATCTTTGATGAGCTGTTGGCAATGCGGACATGCTTTCCACCTTGTTTTTGGGGCCTCATCGCCTCCAATATGAATGTATTCTCCAGGGAAGAGCGCAATGACTTCGTCCAACACATTGAAAAGAAAATCAAAGGTCTCTGGCTTGGGACAAAAAATATCGTCAAAAACACCCCATTTTGTGGCAACAGCAATGGAATCACCGGTACAACCTAAGTCTGGATACGCACTAATGGCAGCCGTGGCATGTCCGGGCATTTCGATCTCTGGAATAACTCTAATGTTCAAGCTTTGTGCATAGGCGACGACTTCTTTGATCTCTTCTTGAGAATAGTAACCTCCGTAGCGCTGGCCATCGAACTTTTGCGGGCTATCGTTATAATGCCCAATTAATGTCTCTGGTCTGTAAGCACCGTGATTGGTGAGCTTCGGATACTTTTTTATTTCAATGCGCCAGCCTTGATCGTCTGTCAAATGCCAATGAAAGCTGTTCATTTTCATTAAGGCCATTACATCTAAATAACGCTTCACTGCATCGACTCCGAAGAAATGTCGCGAAACATCCAAATGCATCCCGCGATGCTCAAATTGTGGGCCGTCGGTAATGGACAAACCAGGAAGTTCAAACTTTTCAAAGGCCAGTTCTTCGGCCCTTTCTAATTCGGTTGGCAGCAATTGTCTTAAGCTTTGCAAACCGTAGAATGCACCAGAGACATCTTTTGCAAATATGCTAATTTGATCGCTAGAAATGTCAAGGCGATAGTGCTCTGCCTCTAAGGTATTGTCACTGATTATTTTAAGCTGTGCCTTGTTGGAGTCGGTTGCGCGGCTCACATTGAAGCTCGGATTCATTCCAAAGTAAGCGTCGATAAAATCAGTGAGATCTTCCGCATAGGAATCTACAAAGTAATTGAGCTCGGCCTCCCAGATAAAACTAGCATCTTGGGGCTGCATCTGTGCAGGCGTGGGCAGTATGGCAACCTCTTCATAACTCAGTTTTGGATGGTCATTGTCAGGGTCGCAAGAAATTAAGGTCAGCGATAGAAAGCAGGCAAAAACAATTAAGCGTTGCATAGAATTTTGGCATCGGTTCTTGGCTAAGTTAAGGATTCCGAATGTGTATTTGACGCCTGATCTCATTTCCGTCGGCATCTACCACCGTGAGTAGATGATCGCCTGCCTTAGGCAAAAGGGCCATTTCATGAAAGGTATCGGTATTGCCTAAATAGGTATTGTCCAGATACCAATAGAGCGTAGTTTCAGATTTTCGATGTGCTACCTTAAAGACCACCTCGCTGGGCTTTTGGCTAAAATCTTGGGCGAGTATAATATCCGAACTGTCCTTCGGGAATATGAACTCCATATTGGGTATCTCCTCTGGAAAACAACCCTGCTTAAATGCCGGCAGCGGTCTGTATTCAGGATGATTCTTGGTGTAATAATGTTCTAAAAAAGGTGGCAGAACGAACCATTTTTCTGCGGTGATATCAGCGGCTGGGTAACAATCTAAATTCACCTGATACTCCTTTTTATCGTCTAAAAATACAGTTCTGTGATAAGGACAGCTCAAGGTCATTACTTTGGCCTTCGCAACCCATTGCTCTTGTACATTTTCGCAATATGCCCCCGCGATATGCCCACTTTTGGTGCAGATGTTTCTTTGAACCAGATCGTCAAAGGGAGGCGGAAAGAATTCACTTTTTGGCAAGGCATCAAAAACACTAAAGAGAAGCGGCGCCGCGGCTTGCACACCTGTAAGACCTGGCCTGCCTTCGCCATCTGCATTTCCAGCCCATACCCCAACAGTGTATTTTGGGGTAACGCCAACTGCCCATGCATCTTTAAAGCCATAAGAAGTGCCCGTTTTCCAGGCTATCTGTTGTGCCCCGTTAAAGCTATCCCAGAGTTCTTGTCCAAAAGGCCGATTCACTTTTTGCAGGGCTTGAAAAGTGTTGAACAAACTCCCCGCAGTAAAAAGAGGGGCCTCGAAAGTGGTCTCGCCAAAGTCGCGCTGACTGTCATTTATGATCTTCGGAGCGGAATATTCTCCAGTTCGGTATTGAGAGGAGTTGCCACTGTAGTGATTTAAGGTGGCTCCCATGGCTGCATAAGCGGCTGTTACTTCCCAGAGTGAAGCTTCTGCGCCTCCTAATATCAAAGACAATCCGTAGTGATTTGCCGGACGATCTATACTATTTAGGCCAGCTCTTTGGAGTTTTCTGTGAAACCGCTCCAGACCATAACTTTCTAAAAGTCGGACTGCCGGAATATTCAGCGAACGCGAAAGGGCTTCGCTGGCCGAAATGGCGCCTTGAAACTCATTGTCAAAATTGCTGGGATTGTATCCGTTGATACTCGTCGGAACATCTTTGACCAACATATCTGGTAATAGGCTTCCGTCTTCTATGGCACTTGCATAGAGCAGTGGTTTTAAAATGCTTCCTGTACTTCTTTTGCTGCGGATAATATCCACGAACACTTGATGCTGCGCGGACGTTGGGCTGTTGCCAACATAGGCCAGTACCTCTCTTTGGTCTGTGGATAAAACTAAAATTGCGGCATTGTGGATCTGATTGGCTTGCAGACCTTGATGATGCAAGCGCATACTGGTGTTGAGTTGCTGCTGAAGCTTATAATCTAAAGTAGTCTTTACCCGCTGTCCTGCTTGTTCTTGCACCATTCTGTCTAATAAATGTGGGGAGAGTTGTGGCAGTGGTAAAGGTTTCCCTGGCAAGGGTTCCTGTACAGACAGCTCGTAATCGGTTTGGGTGAGTTCGCCTCTTTCTAAGAGTTTTTTGAGCAGTCTGTTTCGCTTTTGGAGTAAAACCTCATGCCCTTTTCCTGGATATACCAGGGCAGGTGCGTTGGGCAGTACGGCCAAGGTAGCCATTTGCCCCCAGCTCAGCTCGGTAGCAGGCAGGCCGTAATACCTCCAAGCTGCTGTTTCCAAACCGATCACATTGCCTCCAAAGGGAGCATGCGCTGCATACAGCCCAAGGACTTCCTTTTTACTGTATCTAAACTCCAAGCGAGTAGCCTGGATCATTTCTATGAGCTTTTCGGAATAGGTGCGAGCTTTGTTGTCACGCGACAGACGTATTACCTGTTGGGTAAGCGTACTGCCTCCGCGGCGAGAATCCCTAGTCAAATTATTCCAAAGCGCTTTGGTTACCGCCACCGGATTAACTCCTGGATGCTGGTAGAAATACTCGTCTTCAAAAAGCAGGATGCATCGCTCGAATTTATGAGGCACGTTATCTGAGGCCGGAAATCGCCATTGTCCATCCGCAGCAATTCGCGCCCCCAACAAATAGCCCTCGCGGCTCTCTATCACTGTAGAGGTAGGCGACTCGAATAAAACTCGAGGTAGGCAAAACAACCAATAGAGCAAGCCAGCCAAAATAAGACTTCGCTTTAGGCCTAACCATTTAAGGCATGCTATGAATCTTTTACTTATTCGCATTATTGTTTAACAGTTACCCATTGCCCTTGTGTTCTGGCGTAGTAGTTGTCACTATACATAGTGCTGCTGTGTGTTCCAGCTAAATAATATCGGCCTAAATAAGAGGCATTGACTACCAATTCAAAGGTCTTGGATTTGCCAGATCTCAGATCGAAATAGTAGTTCACTTTGTCATCTCTAATATCTGTATATCGGGCCGGATTCACATGGCCTTGCACGGCAGCTGTAAAATTGGTGTTTACAATTTCCCAGCCACTCGGCACAAGTTGCGTAAGGGAGAGGTCTCTTAGGTCGTCATTGGAGTTGTTCAAAATGTTTATACGAATGTTGAACTCCGTGCCTTGTCGCAATTCGGCCACATCAATGCGCTTGCCTTCTTTATCCAAGAAATCGGTGCGCAGGGATAGATTCTTAGTCGCCGCTTTTTCTGCCCACATCGGATAACGTCCTTGCTGGATCAGTGAGGCATAAATACGACTCTCTCCCGTATTGTTTAGGCTGATGGAATTGTCTCCCATAACAAAGGAAAGTTCTTGCAGTAAGATACTCTTTTCGGAACTCAAGGCTGTAGTTTGTCCATTTTGATTCAAACTCACGCTAAAGGATTTTCCACCATTGATCTTCACCATTTTTCCAAGCGCCAAAAGACTATAGGCCGTCTCTTGGGTATTCAGCCAACGCTCACTGCTTAGTTGGGCCGCTATGGATAGGGCCATTTCGCGTTCGTTTTCGTCTTGCAGCAGGGTCATTATCTCCAAAGCCATAGCCATATTGCGCAAAGCCGAGCCGTAGGTATACCAACTGTATCGTTGATTTTCGAATTTAAGTGTGGCTTTTTCTAACAGTTCTAATGCTGCGGATTTGTTGCCAGTCAGGGCGTATGCCCCGGCTAAGCGCCACAGTGCGGCATTGGTTAATCCGCCACTTTTTCTGAGCCTGTTCATGGCTGCCAGTTCGGGCTGCCCGGCCAAAGCCAAGGTGTATAAGCGATACGCTTGGGCATGTGTTGTGTTATACGATTGCGATGATTTGCGCCATTGTTTGGCCGCAAGACGTTGATAGCGGGTCCAATTAGAAAGGAACCCTATTGGTAAGGTATATCCCTGTTGTTTGGCCTCTAATAAAAAATGACCTGCATAAGAGGTTCCCCAATCACTAGATTGGGACTCACCCATCCAATAACCCATACCGCCAGAGGTGTTCTGGAATTGTCCTAGACGGCGTATCGCAGCTTTGATATTCTCTTCCGTACGACGCGCTTGGGTTGAGCTTAGGGCAACCAGATCTTTGAGATAGAGCTGCGGAAAAGCACCCGAGGTGGTTTGTTCCACACAGCCATGTGGATATTGGATCAAATAATCCAAACGCTTTTCCAGATCCATAGGAGGAATGGTAGACAATTCTAGAGTCACCTTGTTCGTCCCTGCGGTACCGAAAGTTGCAAAGTCGATCTGTTTCTGCGTTCCCGCTTCTACCGTATAGGTTTTAGATGTTCTGCTGATGGGATTCGGATTGTAAATATCGATCTCCAAGGGGTAAGACGCCTTATGGCTTCCGCTTTGTGCTAGGACTTTAATGTTTTGTACTGCATCGCTGGCTTGGATCTCGTATTCAAAGTTCACGATCTGTTCCCCTGGGCTATCAAAACGAACCGTCTTTGTAGCACTTCCCGTTGGTTTTAATCCGGAGGAGGTTTCTATGCTCACTTGTGCTTGTTTTACCTTTGGATCCATAGCAAACACAGTCACAGGCAGCGTGAGTTTCTCACCGGGAGAAAGCTTCCTGGGCACCGAGGCCAAGACCATCAGCGGAGTGCGCACTGGTGTGACCACTTCTGTCTTACCATAGGCCTGAGTTTGATTGTATCCCGCAACTACCATGGTTTTTACAGACCCTATGTAATTGGGCATGGTCAAGGTATGTGTGGCAGACTGCCCGGGGTCTAATTTAAAGGGCCCCAGATAACTTACCACAGGTTTAAAGCGGTCTGCTTTTCTGTTCTTGGCTCCCGCTGCAGCATCGCCACCACCTATTGCGTAGAAATTGTCAACCTGTGTAGAGAAGGCCCCCATCACCAAATCGTAGATATCAAAGGTCTTAACCCCTAAGGCTTGTCGAGCGTAAAAAGCTTTGTGAATATCTGGCGTGCTGAATCTGGTGAGATCCAAAAGGCCTTCGTCCACCACCGCTAGGGTATAGGTCATAGCTTTGCCATTGGATTCAGATACCGTTACCTGATAGTCAGTTTCTGGTTTCAATTCAGAGGGTATTTGAAGTTGTGGGGACAGCTCGGTCTTCGGATTGTTAACCATTATAGGAACCACACCGTAGAGTCGCATAGGCAGGTCGTTTTTGGTTCGCTCGTGCGGTTGCAACAAACTGATGTTGATATACACATTAGGAGCCATCTCTGGAGTAATGTCTAAAGAAAGCTCTGTATTACCTTGCTGTGTCTTAACCCACTGATAATGCAATACCTCTGTGCCATTTTCTACACTGATCAGCGCCGTGCTACCTGCACTTGAAGGGAACCGGATCTGTGCTTGTTCACCGACATTGTAAGTATCCTTGTCTGATGAGAAAAGTAGCATTTTAGCACTCTCGGAGCCAGCTTGTCCGGTTTGCCACCAATCTTTAAAGAAATAGGTGGTCATTCCCGTTGCATGGCCAGAAACTGGGTCTTTGACACGAATTAAATATCGGCCTCGCTGCTCGTCGGGTATATTGAGATCAAAGCTTCCTTTTCCATTACTACCTGTGGTGATCTCAAAGGTTTTTACAGGTCTGTAAACGCTGCTGTTCTCGTATCGAGACAAATTATCTCGTCCGCGGTTCCACCACCATCGCCAAGAGATCTCAAAGACCTCAACGGTGAGCTTTCTGTTACCAGAGGCTTTTCCTTGTGCGTCTACTGTGACAAGTTCGAACCGGTGGTCCCGCTGGGTTTCAAAAGATCCATAACGTCCTAATTTGGGAGGCTTCAGCCCGACAAAATGTGCATAAGGCGCAAGGGGTTTGTTAATTACATCTATAGAGAAATCACCGCTGCCTTCGTACACTTTGGTTACAAAAGACGCCTGTAACATTCCCGGAGCCTTATCGCTTAGTTGTAGTTGTTCTTTAAAACCAAAGGCACCTTCGCTATTGAGGTCTGCATCTAAAAAGTTAAACTCCGAAGTAGAAAAAGTCCGCACCGGGTCATTAAAGTTAAAATTGGTAAAGTCCTTAAAAGGCGAAGAAGATTCTGCCAAGGTCAAAGAGACATTGGCTTTCAAATTACGCGCTGGTGCCCCGTGCAACCAAGTGCTTTTCAAGGCCCCGGAAATTGGGCGGTCGGCCTCTAAAACAGCCTTCTCGAACTCCAATTGTACTTTTAAGCGATTGGGTTTTATTGTAGCCACTCGCAAAGTCTTGCCAAAACTCGCGCCACCTACTTTAACCGTGGCATTCCAATTTCCTGTGGGTGCCTCTGCAGCCGTAGTCAATGGAAAATAGTAAAAGCCGTCTACGCTTCCACGAACAACCCGACGCTCCACCAGTTTTCCTCGGGCGTCCGTGAGCTCTAGTTTTACAGGATGATCTTCTGGCAAGGGATTGGCCGCATCATTCAGAACAAAGGTGAGGTGAATGCTGTCTCCTGGGCGATGTACGCCACGTTCGGTATATAAAAATCCTTTAAGACCTTGCTGCACTTGTCCTCCCGACACATCAAATTTAGATAGAGAAAGAGCCATTCCATCGTCTATGCGCGCATAGGCGTAGTTAGCTGCTTTTTGCGCTACTACAAAGGCAGCTTTATTGTCGGTGTCGAACACGATTTGTCCTTGCGCATTGGTTGTGCGACTGGCAATGACTTGCTGCTGATAATTGTAAAGAGAGACCTTGACTCCGCCCATGGGTTCGGAGCTGATAAGATTGTTGGTAAAGACATGATAGGTTCCATTGTTGCCTGCCTTAACGGTTATTCCTAAGTCTGAGGCCATTAAATTGGATTGCACAATTCGGTCTTCATTGTAGTAGGCTGGATGGCAAGGATTATCTCTTTCTTGCCAATTGTAACTGTAAGATCGCCAACGGTAGATCTCATTGTCCCAATAACGAGATTCTAGGGCATCTTCGTCGGCACTTTCCAGATCGTTGTCACTAGCATAATCCCCATAATACTCATCCTCGTACTCGTTTTCTTCTCCTGCCAAAATGCTCTCGCAAGCAAACAAACTGTATTCTGGCTTAAAACTGAATTCTACTCGGTAGACGCTTCCGGGGCTGGCATCGAAGAGTTCTGTCAGATCTAAAGCGTGGGCTTTCCAACTGTTTGCACTCACCATATTGGTATCTACCAGCTGTAGCGTTTTTTTGGCCACACGTCTGCCTACGCGTCGCAGGTAGTAATCGCTGGAATTGTTCAGAGAACTTTCTTGAAGGAACTGTAAGAGGTTGTCTTGAAAGATCTCTACGACTCGTACATCTATTTGAGCCAGGTTAACCGTTTCAAAGTAAATGGGATTGTTCTTCGCATTCGGGATAATTGTTCCCTTAGAGAGCAAATTGACTTGTGGCTTTAAGGGGTCAAAAGTGACCGTGTCGGAATAAGAGTTCTTTAGAGCGTAGCCATCGGTGTTTTTAAGCCCGGCAAAGACTACAAGGTCCAAATCGCCTTGCGGGCGACTTGCAGGATAGATCAGCAGCGAATTGCCATCTGCCTCAAACCGCAAATTATCGTTACCTCCTAAATTCACTAAACCTCTAAAATCTTGATCTGGATCGACAGGATCGGAGAAGTTAATGGTGAGTCTGGTGCTGGGCGCCTCCGAAGTATTTACATCCAAAACGGTGAAATTGTTTCTTCCGGGGATTACAAAAGGGGCTGTACCCTTATTGTCTGCACCGATCGCCTTTCCATCCCAACGGATCTGGATCTCGCTGTCGTTTTCAGCACGCGCTATGCTGTCAATCACAAAGCTGTAGTATTTATTTGGGCCGCCAAGCGAGTCCCACTTTACTGCGAGCTGCGCTCCACCTTGACTTACACTGACCAGTTCGCGGGCTTGGTTCAAATAAAGACCATCCGCCGCCTGAATGCTGCCTTGTAAAAATTGATAGCTCTTATTATAGGACTGTAATTGCCCGAGATCTACTTTGAAATTGGGTGCTATGGTTTTAAAGGAGAAGGTAAATTGACGTTTGTCGTCGGGAAGATCCTCTAAAAAATCACTGAGATTTACCGTAACCGAATATTCGGTATCGGCTTTTAAAGCTTCATTAGGTGTAAAGATCAGGGAACGCCCATTGCTGATCTTAAGTGTACCCGTTACGCTTGGTCTTATTTTAAAACTACTGGCAGGAAGCTGGGCCTGGGCATCGAAGTTGGCTAGCGGCCTTAAAAAGTCCAAGACTATAGGTGCATGCACAGAGCGTACACCTTGCGTGTGATAGGAGAGGTAGTCCCGGTATTGAAAAAGTTGATCGTTTTGTGTTGATTTGGGCTTACAGGCGGTTGCGAGCAGTAATAAAACGAGACTCGCGCGGAATAATGACTTCATAGTCGGCGATGGTTTAACGTCAGTAATTAAAGGTACAAAAAGTCTAAGCCCAAAAGGGCTAGTAAATTCCTGAAGTTAAACTGTAAGGCCTTCGGAATAAGGCGCGTTGGTGGTTGAAGACACTTAAATAACGCAGCTTTTTTTAATTGCGTATGCTGCGGATTTGAATTTGGGAAGAGTTTAACAGACTGGGGTTTAATCTGCAGTAAAATCGTACTCTCTTTCAACTTTACAGATCCGTACTTTATAGCTGGAATACCATTGGGTTCTTCCCATTTTTTGCGCTAAGAGGTGATCTGCTTGTTGTTTCCATTGTGCTATGGCCTCCAAGCTTTCCCAATAGCTAACAGTAATGCCTAAACCGCTGCGAGCGCTTTCTATTCCTAGATAACCTGCTTGTTGAGCTGCAAGCTCCTCCATGAGTTGTGCTGTGGCCGAATATCCTGTCAGATCATCGGTTTGATAACTGCTAAAGATAACGGCATAGTAGGGTTTGTTGAGTTCCAAGGCTATTGTTGGTTTTCGTAGATTCCAATAACCAGATCTCCATTGGCATTCATATGGGCTCGGTACATACCGGCAGTGTTGAATTCCATAGCGACGTTGCCGTCTTTGTCTATAGCGACAATTCCTCCATCGCCACCTAAGCCACCCACTTTATCGTGGATAACAGTTCTGGCCGCATCTTGAACACTCATGCCTTTGTATTCCATTAGGGCAGAGATATCGTGTGCCACCATTGCGCGAATAAAGTATTCGCCCCAACCGGTAGAAGAAACGGCACAAGAAGCATTATTGGCATAGGTTCCGGCCCCGATTATCGGCGCATCGCCTATACGGTTCCAACGCTTGTTGGTCATACCTCCGGTAGATGTTCCCGCCGCAAGATTTCCGTTCTTATCTAAGGCAGCACAGCCAACTGTACCAAATTTGGAATCTTTAATAAAAGGGTCTACAAAGGCTGTTTTTTCGTCGTGATCCAATTGTGTCTTTTGCTGCTCTTTGATTCTGAGCAGACTGTTGTAGCGTCTTTCAGTAAAAAAATACTCCGGATCAACCAGTGCGATCCCGCGAGTCTCTGCAAAGATCTCAGCGCCCTTTCCGGCTAACATCACATGATCTGAATTGTCCATCACCTCTCGCGCCAGATCGATAGGATTTTTAATGCGAGTGACTCCAGCAACCGCCCCGGCATTCAAGGTTTTCCCATCCATTACAGAGGCGTCTAGTTCGTTGGTCTCTTCGTGGGTAAAGACCGCTCCTTTGCCGGCATTGAAAAGCGGAGAATCTTCCATGACATTGATAGTAGCAGTAACCGCGTCCATAGCATCTCCACCATCTTCCAATATTTTATGCCCAACGCGAATTGCTTTTTCCAGTATTTCCTTGTAAGCAGTTTCTAAAGAATCGGTCATATTCTTCTTTAAAATAGTGCCTGCACCTCCATGGATAACTATACCAAAAGTGGGTTGTTCAGTGTTTGTTTTTGTTGCTTCGGAGGTCTGATTCTGAGTCGAATCGGCATTATTCCCACAAGAAATCAGTGCGGAAAATGTTAAAACTGCAAAAAATTTTCGGATCATGATCTAGGCGTTTTTTCACCTACTAATATACGTCAAAATGCCCACAGTTATTGGGAAGCTTAAAAATCAACCGTGTAGGAAAAACATCTTAAAGGCTTACACAAAATATCGATGAAATGCATAAAAATTAGTTGAAATGCAATAATTAGTATTTTTTTTCTATATTTGGCTCAACATCATGCCCCAAATTTGATGTCCCCGTATTATGAACCTACTTAGAACCAGCCTCATGGCAGTGGTCCTGCTATTCGTGGCCACTTCCTGCTCCAAGGACGAGATTCCTGTGGAGCCAGAATCAAACTTTTCAGTAGACCTCAACTTGGCCAATAAGACCGATTGGACCATGGCCAATGAAATCCTATCCTTGGTAAACGCGCATCGCAGTACCTTAAATCTGGAACCCATTAAGCTTGACCGAAGAACGGCTACAGCTTATGCGGTGATGCACACCGAGTACATGATCGATAACCAACGCATTAGCCACGACGGTTATGCACAACGTTCTCAAGCCCTATTGAGTGAAGGCGCCCTTCGCGTCGGAGAGAATGTAGCTAGAGGATATCGATCTGCAGAAGATGTTGTCAATGCATGGCTCAATAGCCAAACCCACCGCAATGTGATCGAAGGTGATTACACCCACAGCGGATTTGGTGTTATGCAAGACTTTAGAGGAACCTATTACTTTACACACCTATTCTATTCGGAATAACTTTACGCTTAGTCACGCACTTTTATATTCGCCAGAATCGCCGTACCTTAGATTTTCACTAATTATACGGCGATATGGCAATTGCAAAACCCTTTAATCTGAACACCTGGTTGGAAGAGAATCGCGAGCTTCTCAAACCTCCCGTGGGCAATAAAAACCTTTACGTCGATGCTGATGATTATATCGTTATGGTTGTGGCGGGTCCTAACGCGAGGAAGGATTACCACTACAACGAAACTGAAGAGCTCTTCTATCAATTAGAAGGAGAGATCGAGGTTATCGTTCAAGACAATGGTGAGCGCAAAGTGATGCCTTTGGGTCCTGGGGATATGTATTTGCATCCTGCTAAAACGCCGCACTCACCTGTCCGTAAAGAAGGCTCTATAGGTTTGGTCATAGAGCGCAAGCGCGCTGGGCAAGGTTATACCGACGGCCTTTTGTGGTTCTGCGATAACTGCAACCACAAACTCCACGAAGTCTATTTTGAGTTGCACGATATAGAAAAGGACTTCTTACCACATTTTAAAGAATACTACAATTCAGAGACCTTAAGAACCTGCGATAATTGCGGGCATCAAATGGAATCTGATCCCCGTTTCACAGCAGATTAATCTTCCGTTTTAGAATTTGGCGAAATCGTTTGCGAATGCCTACCTTCGCAGCACAATTTTATTGTCAAAATTTATAATTAATATGAAATGAACACAAACAAATTTAATTGTTAGTAAAACTACAGTAATAATTAAATTTTTTGTGTGAAAGCGAAGCGGTTGATCTATGCAGATAATTTTTGTTTGCTTGATTGCCACAATAATAAAATTATCAAATAGATGAAAGCAGTTGCAACGTCCTTTGGAATGGACAAAGCCCTTAAAGAACTTGGTCTTGAGGCGGTTAATCAAGGAACATCAACAGGATCTGAGTGGTTCTCTTCTGGAGACGAGATCGCCTCGTATTCTCCGGTAGATGGTCAGTTGATCGGTAAGGTGACCACCACCACCAAAGCAGACTACGAAAAAGTAATGCAAGCTGCTACTTCAGCTTTTAAAAGTTGGCGAGTTATGCCAGCTCCGCAGCGAGGAGAAGTGGTACGCCAATTTGGTGAGGAGCTTCGTCGTTTAAAAGAGCCGCTCGGAAAGCTCGTTTCTTACGAAATGGGAAAATCTTACCAAGAAGGTTTGGGCGAGGTTCAAGAAATGATCGATATCTGCGATTTTGCCGTAGGACTTTCGCGACAATTGCACGGACTTACCATGCACTCCGAGCGCCCAGGACACCGCATGTACGAGCAATACCACCCACTTGGCGTGGTTGGGATCATCTCGGCCTTTAACTTCCCAGTTGCTGTATGGTCTTGGAACACAGCTTTGGCTTGGATCTGTGGCGATGTATGTGTTTGGAAGCCGTCTGAGAAGGCGCCACTTTGTGGAGTTGCTTGCCAAAAGATCGCAGCACGTGTATTTAAAGAGAATGGTCTACCAGAAGGAATTTCTTGTTTGATCAACGGCGACTATAAGGTTGGTGAATTCATGACCACAGATACACGAGTACCTCTTATATCTGCAACAGGTTCTACTCGTATGGGGAAAATAGTTGCCCAGACCGTTGGAGCTCGTTTAGGGAAGTCCCTATTAGAATTAGGTGGAAACAATGCTATTATTGTTACTCCGGATGCAGACATTAAAATGACAGTGATCGGTGCCGTTTTTGGTGCTGTGGGTACTGCCGGACAACGTTGTACATCGACGCGCAGATTGATCATTCACGAGAGCATTTACGATCAAGTTAAGAATGCGGTAGTAGATGCTTACAAGCAGTTACGTATTGGGAATCCGTTAGACGAAAACAACCACGTAGGGCCACTTATTGATACTGACGCGGTGGCGATGTATCAGAAAGCCTTGGACAAAGTAGTAGAAGAAGGCGGAAACATAGTTGTTCCTGGAGGAGTTTTAGAAGGAGAAGGTTACGAAAGCGGTTGTTACGTAAAACCAGCCATTGCAGAGGCGGACAACTCTTTTGAGATCGTTCAGCACGAAACTTTTGCACCTGTATTGTATTTATTAAAGTATTCTGGCGATGTTGAGAACGCTATTGAAGTTCAAAACGGTGTGGCTCAAGGCTTGTCTTCTGCTATCATGACCAACAACTTGCGTGAAGCGGAGCGTTTCCTTTCGCATGCAGGTTCTGACTGCGGAATTGCCAATGTAAATATCGGTACTTCTGGAGCCGAGATCGGTGGTGCATTCGGAGGTGAGAAAGAGACCGGAGGCGGACGCGAGTCTGGTTCTGACGCTTGGAAAATTTACATGCGCAGACAGACCAATACGATAAATTATACTACAGATCTTCCATTAGCCCAAGGTATCAAGTTCGACCTGTAGGCGCGGACTAAATCAGATTGATTTAGTATTTTCATAGACCAAATAACGGTTTATGGATAGAAGATATTTTTCAAAGAATATGGCCCTTGCTGCCTCTACGGCTGGCTTGGGCCTTTTTGCTTTTTCAAATCACTACATTCAGTTTCTTCCAGATTCGTCGGGATAGAGTTGCCAAACCGGATCGCTCTGGTAGATGGTTTTGGTAGCAACATCAATTGCGGTTAATGGGCCTTTATATGCCGCTGCCGTATCGATATTCCAAACGTTGGCACAGTTGACCACCTCGCTTTCTCCAATTTTGGTAACAGGAGTATGTCCAATATAGATCTCTTTAAAAAGAGTCAGTCGTTTGGGATACCGCGGATGATCTTGTGGCATGTTCGGATCTAGCCCACAAGCCGTTTCCCAAAGTGTTCTGTCCCAATAGACCATATTCGGGTAGTACTCATGCTGAGGCCCATGCGGGTTGGTAAACCCGGCGTGTACAAAGAGTCTATTGTCTTTATCGATCCAATAGTTGACCAATTGGTCTAGAAATTCAATATGCCTCGTTTTATATGCTGCGGATTTGTCGCTGTAATTGGCCTTGGTCATTTCACCTCCGGAAGCCAACCACAAAGGGTTGTTAGAGTGCACTTTTAAATGCTGCGAGAGCAAATAATCGTGATTTCCCCGGATAAAAATGCAATGATGCTTTTGTGAAAATTCAATAAGATATTCAACAGTATTGGCCGCATCGCTCCATCCATCCACATAATCGCCTAAGAAGACCAAGGTGTCCTCCGCAGCAATTGGAATACGATCCAATAGTTGCTCAAGTGCTTTTAAACCGCCGTGTATGTCGCCTATTGCGTAGGTTTTCATTGTTGCTCCGCCTGATCCAATAAGATAATGATAAGCACTATGGCTGCTATAATTCCCACTACCAAAAAGAAGATCTTCCAGAAGGAATACGGACGTTGACCAGAGAGCGCTCCTGTCTGTCCATTGACAAAGAAGTTGTATTGTTTGCCTTTAAAAGTATATGCGCTGATATAGATGGGCAGTAGAATATGCTTAAAGGTCTCGTCTGTGAGTTTCATATTAAGGGATGAAACACGCTGGGTATCTCCGCCTATATCTCTACACACCCAACGGTGAGCGATGCGTTTGGCCTCTATATTGGATTCTAAATGTCCTTCTTTAAGTGGAATGGTATACTTCTCTGTCACAAATCCGGCCAAAAAGGAACTGTCAAAGGGTTTGAGCTCCATTAAATTCCAGCGGGCGATCTTACTAGGGATTCGCCCAGATTTTTGTTCCGAAGCTTTGATCAAGGTATCGTCTACAAAACCAGAAATGCTCCCGCTTGCCGGAGTCCAACGTGTTCTGCGTTCCTGACGCATCCTGGTAACCGTTTTTCCGTTTACGGTGGTCGTATAGGGCACGGACACATAATAGTAGTCTCCTCGTTGTCCGGTATAGGTCGCGTAAAGTTGGGCATCAAAGGTCCAATAGGGAACATATAAGCCTTTGGTGAACTGCGGATCTAGCGCTGCTTTTTTGAGCTTATTCGGAGCAAACCACAGCTTTTTGACCCAAGATTTGAATATGGAATGTGCCTTTTCCTTGGTCAATTGAAAAGGAACGAGAGCTCCAGGTAAGATCCATGCTTCCTTCTGCTGATCTTCAATAATCAGCGGCATGCTGCAATACACACAATGCAGGGACTTATAATTCTCCTCTATGTGCTGGTTTGCACCACAGTTCTTGCATTGAATTAGTGAGATGACCTCGCTGTGTGAAAGATGCCCAAGCTCCTCCAAATAGGGCCGAAGCTCCAATTCTTCGAAACTATTTGTAGCAGCTGTAATGGTTTCGCTGTGACCACAATATTCACACTGCAACTCGGTTGTTCCAGGCGCATATAGGAGTTCCGCCCCGCAATTGATGCAGGCTTTCTTTAATTCTGATTTAGACTTGGGCTGTGCAGCCTCCATCGCTTATGTGGGTTCTGAGATTAAGCAGGTAGTGGCGGTGGGGTCGCTCCTCCTAAAAAGGCTTTGAGTTCTTCTACATCCTTTAGTGGTGCCCAGCCGCTCATGCCTTGCTTCCAAACCAAGGAATCCTTGTTTACTGTCCTGTTGGCAAAAAGGGCGCGCAACTGTTCAAAACTAACTGGGCCCGCTTGTTGACCATTGTAGGCGTAATAGTATTGTACTGCTGTTGGCATTGGCGGCGGCACGGCTCCTGTGGGAGCCGCTGCAGGCGCTGTTGCTTGTCCTGCTCCACCCATAAGGCCTCCCATTTGTTGGGCCAGTACGAATCCCATACCCATGCCCATGCCGGCGCCGGCAGTTCCGCCTTCATTGGCGGCTGCCGCCTCAATGGCTTTAGCGGCTTTGAATTTGGCAAGTTTGTCCAGGTCCAATTTATCAATGCGGCTATATTCGAAGATCTCCTTTTTAAGGTCTTCTGGCATGGAGACATTCTCGATAAAGAATTTCTCTAAAGAAATACCAACACTTGCAAATTCCGGTTGCATAACCTCTTGACAGGTCTCACTCAATTCTGTGGAATTGGCTGCGTAGAGTTCTATGGGTAAGTTGGCTTCTCCAATGGTGTCGGTAAAGCGCGTGGCAATTAGACTTTTTAGGTGTTCGTTGATCTCGAAGTTGGTAAAATTGTTGTCTGTTCCAACAATGTCTACTATGAATTTCCCGGGATCACTGATCTTAAAGGCGTAGGTTCCAAAAGCGCGGATCTCCACCAATCCGAAGCGATCATCATTAAGTGTGATCGGATTTTTAGTGCCCCATTTTTCGTCGGTGAAAAGGTGGGTATTCACAAAGTAAACCTCGGCCTTGAACGGACTGTTGAACCCGTATTTCCATCCTTTTAAAGTAGCCAGTATAGGTAAGTTCTCTGTGTTTAAGGTGTAGGTTCCAGGTTCGAATACATCGGCCAGTTCTCCTTCATTGATAAAGACCGCCATTTGCCCTTCTCGCACTATGAGTTGTGCGCCGTTCTTTATTTCATTCTGGTAGCGTTCAAAACGATGACAGATGGTGTCGTCCGTGTAATCCAGCCACTCAACAATGTCAATGAATTCGTTGCTGAGTTTCTCTCTAATCTTGTCAAAAAGGCCCATAGGTAGATAATGTTTAATGTTGATGGTTAAAGATAGGAATTAATGCTGTCTACTGCATTAAGATTCTATGTGTTGAATCTCATTCCAATACATTAGTTGATAATGACGGTTTTTGTTACACTGTCACCCTTAAGGTCAGTTACCTTTAGCACGTATAAACCTGCGTTTAAACCGCTAACGTCTATTGTGTTTTCAGCAATCATATTGGGTTCAAGCTGTCTTCCGTCCATAGTGAATAATTTCAGAGTAAATGAGGTTCCTCCTCCTTGGATCTTTAATAAATCTGTCGCCGGGTTGGGATATACCACAATACGGTCCGAATCGAATTCAGGAACATCTAAAAAGCTAACCTCACAAGTCTCACTAACGTTAAAAGTCCAACCAGTGAATTGTTCGCATCCCAAAGGACAATCTCCTCCGGCGATATAAAATCGTACATCGTCTTCTATAAAAACAATATCACAAACTTCCGCACTAGCACCTCCGGGTAAAGTAAAAGGTACTCCAGTATAATTGAATCGATAATTAATGTCTGTGTCAGGGCTGGCAGAACTAATTATTTCTAAGGCGTCGAAGTCACTTGCTATAGGAATTATGTTTAAGGCATCTTCCGTTGTCTCTATCCAAAGGAAAAAACTGCCACTACCGGTTATGAACGAACTTACCTCCTCAAAACTGTAGGTTTCTATCAAGGCATCAAATTCTGGAATTCCCGAGAGCCCAGTTTCCAAATATGGATCTACCCACGAAGGGTCGTAAGGAGCAGCCATTAAAATTCCGCGATGATACACAGTAGGCATATATTCTACGTTCACGTGAATATTAAGCGGGCCAAATATGCTGTCTAACATAGGTTCCTCAATAATGTTGGCATGTAATGCACTGAGTCGTTCCAGATAATAGTCTAAGCGAGATTCGTCTATAAAAGGCTCGTTGTAGTCTGGGTCATCGGGGTTGGATTGAATTTCTCTGAGCAATAAGATCTTCGCATCAGTCAGATAATTCTCCATTATATAATCCGAAGTAAAACACTGAGCAAAACTATGTGCCGTTAGGAATATTAACAGCAAAGTAATTATCCTTTTCACGGGTGCAATTTTTTAATTAGCTTAAAGTTAACTAATTATACTTAAGCTTACGCAAAATGCGAACACATTCCCTGTAGGAGTCATAGACCCCTTTGCTGTAAGCTTTCAAAAAGGGTTTCGCCTCTACCAGTTTGTCTTTTGCGTCTGGAAAATCGTTGAGATAACAGATCAAATAAGTGTTGGGTAAATTCCGTATATCCTGAATCTCCATTTTGGTCAATGGAATTTCCTTTTTCAGCTTTTCCAAAAGGGCATTGTTGGCGTTGTAAAAATGATGCAAGGTCTTTTTGTCAAACTGGGGCGGGTCAAAAAGCAATTGGGTCTCGATAGTGTAGGAGCCGTTGTCTTCAAATTTTATAAGCACCTCCTCTAAAGGGTAGTACTTGGTCTGATTGTTCAATCCCAAGCTCACATATTCCACGATCTTGAAAAAATCGTCATTGTATTTTATGCTAACTTCATCTAGCGCCGAATAGAACAAACGTTTTTGTTCGTTGATCAACTCTATATCTACTCGGGAGTAATAAGTTTCATCTTTAACCTGCTTGGTATGTCCTGCCCAGCAAAGCACGAATAATTCTTTAAAGACCTTGTAGTGAGAAGGCATATCGGCGTGCCGGTTATTGATAAAATCGATCACCCCGTCCAAGGTGAGCTCAATATTGTTTCTGGCATGCTGCTCAATGGCGGCAACAATTTCTGAATTGTGATCTACCAATTCAATATCAAAGGCCTGAGGTTTAGAAATACTGCCTTCTCTAAAGAACACAGTACCGCCCCAATACTTCCAAATATTCTTTCGCAAAGAGGTGATCTCATTTATGGAACGAATGGTAACCAAGCCAACCACTTTGCCATCTTCCAAATCTGGAAAGTTGATATTCTCGTATTGGATCTGCGGCGGATTGGTCAAATAGGCATTGATCAGGTTTTGGATCTTGGAATCGTCAAAGAAATCAACCCCAACGATCTCGTTGTTAGCGTCTTCTACCCCAATGATGATATAGGAATTGTTCGCCGGATTCGAATTGCTGAGCGCGCAGATATGCTTCAGAAATTTCGCCTTCCCCTCTTTAGAGCCAATATCAATACGGCGTTTCTTATCGTAGAAACTACTCTCGTCATTATGAGCGAGCAAGTATTTGACAAGCAGCCGTTTATTGAGCATGTATTAGGCTTGTTTATTCACGATCATAGACGATGCCTGATCCACACACATCATGGTAAGATCTGCAATGTTTACATGTGGCGGACGCGTCACTGCAAACCAAATGGCCTCCGCAACATCTTCTGGTTTTAAAGGAGTATAGCCTTTATAGACTTGGTCGGCTCTTTCGGAATCGCCTTTGAATCGCACTTCGCTGAATTCGGTCTGCACTAGCCCTGGGTTTACCGCTCCCACGCGGATAGGAGTTCCGTTGAGGTCCATGCGCATGCCTTGGTTAATGGCATCGACAGCATGTTTACTTGCGCAATAGACATTTCCTTTGGGATACACCTCTTTCCCAGCAGTAGAACCAATGTTGATTATATGGCCTTTTCCTCTTTCCAGCATGCCTGGAAGTACTGCCTGGGTTACATACAATAAGCCCTTTACGTTGATATCCATCATGGCATCCCAATCGTTGCTATTGCCCTCTTGTATGAGGTCCAAACCGTGCGCATTCCCAGCATTATTAACCAAAATGTCAATATTCTTAAACGCTTCTGGCAGGCTATCAATCGCTTTATTTACTGCGGATTTATCTCGCACATCGAATTGCAAAGGGTGCACACTGGTGTGTTCAGACAGTTCTTGACTTATTTGCTGGAGACGCTCTGATCTACGTCCGCATAAAATGAGTTTTACACCTTCTTTAGCCATAAGACGGGCTGTGGCTTGTCCAATTCCCGAGGTGGCACCTGTAATTAAGGCTATCGAATTCTTCATGTATTCTGGCAATTTTGTAATTGAAAATAATGCATTTTTAGACACTTCTGGAAGCGCAAATTTGAAACCCTGATTTTAAACGTTATTATCCTCTTAAAAGCAGGTCTTAAAATTTATAAAAAACGCTTATTTTTCAGGCCGTTGCACAGCTTATGTTATCAAGAACTTTTAACCAACTGTTAACAAGACTTGTCGCAGAAAATAGGCAATTTGCGCATACTAAAATTACCATCAGAAAAAATCAGTAAAAACAGCATTTATGGAACAAGCTACGGCAAGTGTTGATATAGGAGCATTAAATGCAAAAATTGAACAGGAGAGCGCCTTTGTGGACCTGCTAACCTTAGAGATGAACAAGGTGATCGTGGGGCAAAAGCACATGATAGAGCGCCTTTTAATAGGCCTTTTAGGACAAGGACATATCTTACTAGAAGGGGTGCCTGGTCTTGCTAAAACCTTGGCCATTAATACACTATCTCAGGCAGTGCACGGCAGTTTTAGCCGTATTCAGTTTACTCCGGACCTGCTCCCGGCAGACGTTATCGGAACCCTTATTTACAACATCAAAGAAAACGACTTTAGCATAAAGAAAGGACCCATCTTTGCCAACTTTGTCTTGGCAGATGAGATAAACCGTGCGCCGGCCAAAGTACAATCGGCCTTATTGGAAGCGATGCAAGAAAAGCAGGTTACCATCGGTGATGAGACCTTTCCGTTGGACAGACCATTCTTGGTTATGGCCACCCAAAACCCAATTGAGCAAGAAGGAACTTATCCGCTTCCGGAGGCTCAAGTAGACCGTTTTATGCTAAAAACGGTAATCAATTATCCGCAGCAAGCAGAAGAGCAACTGATCATCCGCGCCAACTTAAAAGGTGCTTTTGAAAAGGTGAATCAAGTGGTGACCTTAGAACAGATCACCCGAGCGCAGCAAGCGGTGCGTGAAGTTTATATGGATGAGAAGATCGAGAAATACATACTCGATATCATCTTTGCTACTAGAAATCCGAAGCAATTTGGATTGGCTGAGCTAGAAGGCCTTATTGGCTTTGGAGCCTCACCGCGTGGTAGTATCAACTTGGCCATGGCCTCTAAGTGTTATGCATTCATAAAGCGAAGAGGTTATGTGATTCCAGAAGACGTTCGTGCAGTGGTTCACGATGTTTTGCGTCACCGTATCGGGATCACCTATGAGGCTGAAGCAGAAAATATTGACTCCGTAGCCATTATCAACAAGATTGTCAATCAGATCGAAGTACCATAGAAGCGCACCTTACTAACCAAGACCAACTCAAGAGAGTAAAGTAATGGATACAGCAGCACTTCTTAAGAAAGTTCGGAAGATAGAGATCAAAACACGCCGCCTAAGCGACCACATCTTTGGCGGAGAGTACCACTCTACCTTTAAGGGCCGTGGTATGACCTTTAGCGAGGTACGTCAATACCAATACGGTGACGATGTACGTAACATCGACTGGAACGTAACGGCGCGTTATAACGAGCCTTTTGTCAAAGTCTTTGAAGAAGAACGCGAGCTAACTCTAATGCTTTTGGTAGATGTCAGTGGTTCTGAGCTATTCGGTACCAAGGAGCAGTTCAAAGAAGAATTCATCACCGAGATCGCTGCTACTTTGGCTTTTTCTGCCCTGCAGAACAACGACAAGGTAGGCCTACTGCTTTTTTCGGATCAGATAGAACTGTTCATTCCGCCTAAAAAAGGAAAATCGCACATACTCAGAATCATTCGCGAGCTTTTGGAATTTGAACCTAAAAGCAGACGTACAGATTTAGATCAGGCTTTAAAATATTTGATCAATGTGATGAAAAAGAAGGCCATTGTTTTTGTGCTTTCTGATTTTATGACAGATCAGTACAAGGATACGGTGAAGCTAGTAGCGCGCAAGCACGACCTTACAGGAATCCGCATATACGATCCGCGAGAAGAAGAGATTCCGAACCTTGGAGTGGTACAAATGCTAGATGGCGAAACGGGAGAAAGCATGCTGGTCAATACTGGGTCTAAATCGGTCAGAAAAAATTATAACCGCTATTATCGCGAACGTGTAGACTACTTCCAAGAGGTGTTCTTAAAGAGCGGGAGTGGTCAGATCTCTTGTCGAATAGACGAGAGTTACGTAAAGAAATTATTGGGCTATTTTAAAAACAGAGCATAGCTTGAAAAGGCTTTTTACATACAATATTTCATTAGTTGGGCGATTATTCGCCCTCTTGTCGCTTTCGTGTGCGGCACAGTTACAGGCACAAGTCCGCGCCGAATTAGATTCCACCAAGATCAAGATAGGCGAGGAACTACGCTACCGACTCATTGTAGAATCAGACACTACAGAGATAGTCCAAATGCCAGAAGGGCAAACTTTCTTGCCGTTGGAGGTTATAGAGACCTACCCCATCGATACTGCTTATAATCAGCAGCGCCAAACATTGATAAGAGAGTACGGCCTCACCCAATTTGACAGCGGGCAGTATTTGATACCCAGACAACGTGTTATTATAGGGGAGAAGGCCTTTTTTACGGACTCTTTACTCATTGAGATCGACGACGTAGTGGTAGATACCACCAAGCAGAAGATGTTCGATATTCGGGAACGCATGGATGTTGGTAAACGTCCGGCCAACCTCAAATGGCTCTGGATAGTTCTCCTGCTTGCAGCCATTGGTGGCGGAGTGTATTGGTTCTTAAAGCGCAAAAAAGAGAAAGCAGAAGCAGAAGCTGCTATCCCGCCTTATGAAGAGGCCATTGCGGCTTTAAAGGCATTGGATGAGTCGCCGCTTGCCATGCAAAAGGGCTCTAAAGATTATTATTCGGCACTTACGGAGATCGTAAAACGCTACTTGGATAGAGAAGTTGATTCGGCAGCTCTTGAGAGTACCTCTGCAGAACTTATAACGCGACTGCAAATGCACAAGGACGCAGGTAGTTTTGCTTTTAGCGACAACATGATCAAGGCTTTAGACAGTATTCTAAAGCGTGCGGATCTGGTGAAGTTTGCGAAGCAACAGATCGCTCCGGAGATCGCAGCGGCAGACCGTCAAGAGCTGGAACAAGTGGTCAATCAGACCAAAGAAGCCATTCCGGAGCCAACAGAGGAAGAACTTTTAGAGGACTTGCAGTATCAGGAAGAGCTCAGAAAACAACAACTCAGAAAACGCTGGATCATAGGCACACTGGCTGGAATTGGAGTATTGGTGATAACCACCGGAATTCTTGCGGCAACTTTAGGAGTTGACTATTTAAAAGACAATCTCATTGGTCACCCTACCAAAGAACTGGTAGAATCCACTTGGTATTTGAGCGAGTATGGCGATCCGGCAGTGATCATAGAAACTCCAGAGATCTTGGTGCGCAAAGAAATTGTGCTACCAGATTCTGCCATAGAGATCGTAAAGGACATGAGTTCCTTCTCCTACGGAAGCTATGTGGACAATTTCTACATCGCTGTAAACACCACCGAATACAAACAGCCTATAGAACCAGATATGGATGCCGGTATTGAAGCCGCACTGAAGAATATTGAGGCAAAAGGGGCTCAGAATCTCTTTGTTAAACAAGAGAGTTTTGAAACCGATAAAGGGATCAAAGGCGTTAAGGCCTATGGCTCTTTCAATGCTACTCAGGGTAACGGAAAACTCGGACGCAAGCTCAATTACGAAATGTATCTCTTTGGGCAAACTGGTGCCTCTCAACAGGTTGTCATTGTTTCAGAAGAGGACGATCCGTACGCTAAACAATTGATAGAGCGCATAGTTGCTTCCATAGAATTAGAAGTTAACATTACACAACCCCAAATAGGAAAACCACAATGATCGCGTTAAATTTTGAATTTGTAAATCCAGAACTGTTCTGGCTCCTGCTTTTGGTGCCGGCGGCAGGAGTATGGTATTATTTGAAGCGCGACAAGCAAACAGCTTCCTTGCGCATGTCTAGTTTAGATGGCTTTAAGGCTAGCGGGAACCTATTGGGTAAACTTAAGCCGCTATTATTTGTACTTCGGATAATAGCCTTGGTGATTCTTATCACTGCCATGGCCCGACCTCGCACTTACAGTGAGAATTCAAGAACCAAGACCACCAAAGGGATAGACATTGTCATGGCCATAGACGTATCTGCAAGTATGTTGGCCCGAGACCTCAAACCAAACCGTTTAGAGGCTTTGAAAAAGGTGGCTGCTCGCTTTATCAATGCGCGACCAAACGATCGTATTGGCCTAGTAGAGTATGCCGGAGAGAGCTATACCAAAACGCCGCTGACCAGTGATAAGACCATAGTGCTTTCTTCGCTTAAAGACATAAGCTACAACCGAATCATTGAAGGTGGTACCGCCATTGGAATGGGCTTGGCAACCGCCATTAACCGCCTAAAAGAAAGCAAGGCCAAGAGTAAGGTGATCATTTTGCTAACCGATGGAGTAAACAATACCGGTTTTATCGATCCTAAGATCGCCAGTGAATTGGCAGTGGAGTTCAGCATTAAAGTCTATACCATAGGTTTGGGAACCAACGGCCTGGCTATGTCGCCTATTGGGCAAAAGTCCAACGGAGATTTCCACTACGGGAAGACACCGGTTCAGATCGATGAGGACTTGCTTAAACAGATCGCCGCAGAGACCGGAGGAAAATATTTTAGAGCTTCCAGCAACACACGTTTGGAAGAGATCTACGACGAGATCAATACTTTAGAGCGAACCGAGATCGAGGAGTTCAAATTCACTACCTATAGCGAGATGTTTAGAAACCTTACGCTTATAGCTTTTGGAATTTTACTGCTCGAGGTGCTTTTACGTTACACCCTTTTTAGAAGTTTTGTCTGATGGTACAGTGGGAAGAAATGACATATTTCTATTTGTTAGGCGTAGTGCCAATTTTATTGGTACTGTTGCTTGGCGTACTGTATTGGCGCAAGCGCACCCAGCAGAAATTTGCAAATACAAGTTTGCTAGACCGACTTTCTCCGGAGCGCTCCAGTATTAAAACTTGGTTAAAGGCCCTTGTTTTAGGCTTAGCTTTTGTTAGCTTGGTGTTTGCCTTGGTCAACCCTAAGATCGGAACCGAATTCAAAACGGTTAAACGCGAAGGCGTTGATCTGGTATTTGCCTTGGATGTGTCCAAGAGTATGTTGGCAGAAGATATTGCGCCAAATCGTTTGGAAAAATCCAAACAGCTTATCAGCGAGGTGATCAATTCCCTTTCGGGAGATCGCGTCGGGATCATTGGGTATGCAGGTAGCGCCTTTCCACAACTACCTATTACTACGGATTTTGGCTCGGCCAAGATGTTCTTGCGCAACATGAACACCGACATGGTGTCTTCTCAGGGAACTGCTATAAATGAGGCGATCAATTTAGCGCAGACCTATTACAACGACGAGGAGCAGATCAATCGCGTATTGTTCATTGTTTCCGATGGAGAAGATCACGAAGGCGAGGCAACGACCATGGCTCGTGAGGCTGCGAAAGCTGGCATTACCATCTATACCATTGGTGTAGGGAAAGACGATGCAGAAGGAGCTTGGATACCTATTAAACGCGATGGGGTGCTTATTCGCTATAAGCGTGACGAGAGTGGAAACCGCGTTAGAACCAAACTCAACGAGCAAACCTTAAAAGATATCGCCGAAGCCTCTGGCGGAGCCTATTTGAACGGTAATAATACGGCTGCATTGGTAGAAGGCGTGAACGAGATCTTGAACAATTTGGACAAGACCACTTTCGATTCTCAACAAGTGGCAGACTTTAAGGATCAGTTTCAATGGTTCTTAGCGGCAGCAGTGTTTTTCTTGCTGTTGGATATTTTGTTCTTAGAGCGCAAGACCGAGTGGTTGCGCGGTTTGAATTTATTTAACGAGAAGGAGGAATAAAGATGAAGCAGTTAAAATTCATAATGTTGATACTCTGTGTTGGTTTAAGCAGTTCTGTAATGGCTCAGGAAGATCTTGAGACCCTTGCAAAAACTTCTCAGACCTTTAGAGCAGATGCCGATGTGGCTATCAATAAAGATGAGTTTGTAAGCGGCGAAGCCTTGTACAGAAAGTCCATTTCGTTAGAACCGCAGAATACGGCGAGTAAGTACAACTTAGGTAATGCTTACTACAAGAAAGAAAAGAATAATGAGGCCATGCGTCGCTTTGTTCAAGCAGCAGAAGTTGCCGATACTAAAAGTGAGAAACACAAGGCTTTTCACAATTTGGGTAATACGCTCATGAATGCCAAAATGTATAAAGAGGCTGTAGAAGCTTACAAAAATGCCTTGCGCAACAACCCTACTGACGACGAGACCCGTTACAATTTAGCCTTAGCCAAAGAAATGTTGGAAAAAGAGCAACAGAACAACGGCGGCGGAGATAATAACGACGACAAGGACGAGAAGGAGAAAGACAAAGAAGATAAAGAGGGCGAAGAAGGCGAAGAGAAAGACGAGCAGAATCAGGAGCAAAACAAGGATCAAGAGCAAAAACCTGAACAAGGTGATGAAGAAGAAAAACAAGGAGATCCGAAAAAACCAGATCAGCCGCAAGAGCAAGAACAGCAAAAACCGCAACCCGGACAATTGTCCAAACAACAGATAGAAAGCCTGCTGGAAGCCATGAATAACGAAGAACAGAAAGTTCAGCAGAAAATGAACGTCAAAGACAAGAAAGGTGCTAAAGTAAAATCGAACAAGGATTGGTAAGATGAAGAAGTTAAGATCGATAGTATTGGTGCTAGTTGTGCTCTGCGGTTTCAGCGGATGGGCACAGGTGCAGTTCAATGCCTCTGCCAGCAAAGAGAAGCTGGGCATTAATGAGCGCGTGCGTATCGACTTTCAGATGAATCAGGACGGCGATAACTTCAGTCCACCAGATTTTGACGGTTTCCGTGTGGTTGGTGGTCCGAATCAATCGGTGAGTAATACCTATATCAACGGGAAAAAGACCTATTCCAAGACCTTTAGCTATTTTTTATCTCCCATGTCTCGAGGGAACTTTACCATAGGACAAGCCACCGTAGAGATAGACGGAGAGATCTATAAGACCTTGCCACTGAAGATAGAGGTGACCGCTGCGGTAGACGTTCCTAAAGACGGCAATAATGCCGAATATGTGGCTAGTGAGAACGTGCATTTAGTAGCCGAGGTCTCTAAACGCGACCCTTATCTCAACGAAGCCATCACGGTGACCTACAAGCTCTATGTTTCTGAGGATGTCAGTGTGACACGAGCTTGGAGAGAGATCGATATCCCTAAGTATGCAGATTTCTGGAGTCAGATCAAAGAGAACCGTCAACGCCGCGTATTTGAAGGAAAGTTCAAAGGGCGTAATTACCGTTACGTGATCTTGAAGACGGCTATCTTGTATCCGCAGAAAACCGGAGAACTCAATATTGAACCTTTGGTGCTGGATGTTCCTGTTGAGGTATTGAGCAATAAACGCGATTTCTTTGGTCGCCGCTTGACCACCACGGTCAACCAAACTGTAGCCGCCGGAAACTTGACCATAGATGTAAAGCCTTTGCCAGAGCAAGGCAAGCCAGCCAATTTTACAGGAGCTGTGGGCGATTTTAAATTCAACATCAGTGCATCGCGTAATCAAGTAGATGCAAATGAGTCCTTAGAGATACGCGTGCAAGCAGAAGGCGATGGAAACCTAAAGCTCTTCAATTTACCAGAATTGACCTTGCCAAGTTCCTTGGAGGTATACGATCCGAAGCGAGAAGACAACGTAAAGACCACCAGTAATGGTATGAGCGGTTCTATCGCAACGGTTTACACTGTGGTTCCTCAGTTTAAGGGAACCTACCCTGTACAGCCACTTAGATTCTCTTATTTTGACCTGGCGACAGAAACTTATAAGACCATTGTTTCTGATGGTACGGTGATCACCGTAGAGAATGGTCCGGTGTCTACAGAGACTGCATCGACAGAGAATACTACAAATTCTGGAGGGACTAAAAACATCATACAAACGGGAGATCAGTTCAAATACATCAAACTCAAATCTTCTTTAAAACCAATAGCGTCTTCGCAGTTCTTTAAGTCGCCGCTGTATTGGTCGTTAATGGGTGGGCCTTTACTGCTTATTCCGATCTTTGTAGTTGCGGGTAGAAAACGCAAAGAACGCTTAGCAGACGCCGAAGGGCAACGCAAACGCAAAGCGGATAGATTGGTTAAGAAATACCTCTCTGAGGCAAAAAAGAACCTGGGGCAACCTGCGCTGTTCTACGAGTCCTTAGAGCGTGCCTTACACAATTATCTAAGAGCCAAATTGCGTATTGAAACTACAGAGATGAGCAAGGAGAAAATTGCTCAGATGTTAGATGAAAAAGGAGCTGAAGAAGCTGCGAAAACCAATTTCATTGGGCTGTTACAGAGCTGTGAATTGGCTCGATACGCATCCGGAATTAGCACCAACGTTGCTGCCGATTATGAAAAGGCCACACAAGTAGTAACCCAACTCGACAAACAATTGTAATGAAGAAGTTGTTATTGATCTTATTACTGGCTATGACAGCGTCTGTGCAGGCGCAAGATGCAGATGCCTTGTTCGAATCTGGGAAAGAACATTATAAAGCAGATGCATTCCAAGAGGCCATAGCCGATTGGAAGGCCATTTTAGATAAAGGCCAGCATTCTAAAGCGGTTTACTTTAACCTTGGAAATGCTTATTATAAATTGGGTGAGGTTGCTCCGAGTATCTATTATTACGAGAAAGCCCTTCAATTGGACCCTACAGATAATGAGGTAAAGAACAATCTGGTCTTTGCTCAGAATTTGCGCATCGATGTGATAGAGCCTCTCCCGAAAACGGTATTTACTCGGGTTTACGACAACACTATTGGCAGCCTAGACAGCAACCTTTGGGCCTGGCTTTCTGTTGGTCTATTGATGGCCGGAGTTTTGAGCTTTCTAGGCTACCATTTCTCTGCCACTACTGTGAGAAAGCGCATCTTGTTCGTAGGATCTTTGGTGCTGTTTGGCTTGGTGCTTTTTAGTTTTACTGCGGCTTATTTGAGTGCTGCGGATGAGAAAAATGAGCGTTCTGCTATTGTGTTTTCCGATACTATGGATGTGCGGGAAGCTCCAAAGAACAGCGGAACAGTAGCTTTCCAACTACACGCTGGCACCAAATTAGAGATCATTGATCAAGACGGAGATTGGTTGCGTATCAAACTCAGCAATGGTAAAGACGGTTGGGTAAGCGCCAGTGCCTTAAAAGAGCTTTAATTCTCCTCGTTCAGACGTAGGTCTTCCTTGGTCTCGTCTATAATTTCTTTAGCGTCTTCGATAAGATCGGGTAGTATGGCAGGAGCTATGGGCTCAATTTGGGCGTAGAGTACAGATTCCTCCTTGCGCTCCTCAGAAAGAATAAAACCAGACATTCCCCAGTCGTTGAACCACATTAGGGCAACACTGACAATAAAGACCATTTTAAGACCACCAAAAGCAGCGCCTAAAAGTTTATTTAAGATACCAATAGCAGCAAAATCTGCGATCTTGGTTAGCATTTTACCTGCCATTTGAACCGCTACTACAATCACCAGAAAAGTGATGGCAAAAGCCGACAGGTTGATGTATTTCTGTTCCCAGTCGACCGAATTCTCTAACCAGTTTCCTGCATACCCAGAGAAATAGATGGCTCCAAAAACTCCGGCAACAACTCCTATAAGAGAAGCGACTTCTACAAAAAGGCCCTTTTTCCAGCCACCCCAGGCTGCCAGACCTATAATAACCACTAGGGCTAAATCCAAGCTATTCATGTTGCTAATTTGCGATAAATATACAAATCAAACGCTGGGAGCCTTATCTTTGTTGCTTTAAAAGCCGTATGTCTAGAGATCCACAACTTAAGGCCCGCTGGGAAGCCGTCACAGAATTGATCAGCAAACGATTTGCCGATGGGGCTCCCTTAGATCTTGATGCGATCATATACCTGATAGGGCTGCAGGAGTTTGGACAGTTCGATCGTCGCTTTAAAAAGGACGACAAGGTCAATCTGATGCATATTGCCATATGCCGCTTGTTGGAACCTTACGGCTATTACCGTTTCGACTATCAAGACGAAGACGGCTGGCCGCATTATGAAGTAGTCACGCCTTTACCCCCTTTAAAGGCCGGGGAGCAATCCGTGCTCATGAAAGAAGCCATAGTACAGTACTTTCTAGAAAAAGAAGTCATTGAATAAGCGAGGCTTATCCACAGGAAAATTTTAAATTTGCCCTCTGCAAAGAAGATTAGTGATGCAAGACGAAATCAATAAATACATAGACGAGGTAAAAGGATTTGCTACCGAGACCGCAGAAGAGCTAGAAGCCTTCCGTATTAAATTCTTGGGTAAGAAGGGAATCCTCCGAGGCTTGTATGCCGATTTAAAGGAGGTTTCTGCAGAGCAGAAGCGCGATCTAGGTCAGGCCATAAATGCCCTGCGCCAAGCCGCCGATGAGAAAATGCAGGAGCTCAAGAACTCCATGGATTCTCAGGCCACTGTTCAAGGGCAATTTGGTGATTTGAGTCGTCCGGGGAATCCCTTGAACGTAGGGTCAAGACATCCAATTTCGATTGTAAAGAACCGTATTATTGAGATCTTTTCTCGAATCGGTTTTAACGTCTCCGAAGGTCCTGAGATCGAAGACGATTGGCACAACTTTACTGCGTTGAACTTGCCGGAATATCACCCTGCACGAGACATGCAGGATACCTTCTTTATTCAAACAGATCCTGACATCTTGTTACGTACCCACACCTCTTCGGTACAGGTGCGTTATATGGAGAACAATCAGCCACCCATCAGAACCATTTCTCCAGGGCGCGTATATAGGAATGAGGCTATTTCTGCACGTTCGCACTGCTTCTTCCATCAGGTTGAAGGCTTGTATATAGACAAGGACGTGTCTTTTGCAGATCTTAAGCAGACTTTGCAATACTTCACCACGGAGCTCTTTGGAAAGTCTAAGATACGCTTGCGTCCGTCTTACTTCCCGTTTACAGAACCTTCTGCGGAGGTTGATGTGTATTGGGGCTTGGAAACCGAGACCGATTACCGCATGACCAAAGGTACCGGTTGGTTGGAGATAATGGGTTGTGGTATGGTAGATCCTAACGTCTTGGAGAATTGTGGGATCGATTCTAAAGAATACTCCGGATTTGCTTTCGGAATGGGGATAGACCGCATTGCACTCTTGCTGCATCAGATCTCAGACATCCGTATGCTCAGCGAGAACGACATTCGCTTTTTACAACAGTTCAAAGGTTCTTTATAAGCCATGCGAAAGGATATTGAAATACCTGAGGTGACTCAGGTGTATATTGCCGCTGTGCGCGAATGGGACAAAGAGTTCCTCGCTCAGAATTGGTTCGTATACCTGATCAATAACTGGGACAAGACGCTGCAGACCACTTTGGTAATGTCTCGCGGGAATGATTCAGACAGAAAAACTTCTACATTAAGACACGGACTCAACGATGTTCCACCCGGTAAGGCCGTAAAGATCGAATTGCTACCTGATGAGGTTCTCGGATTTACTAATGAGTATTTGTTGACCTTCTTTGCCGACGACAAACTCTACGACAAGACCTTTGTTTTTGAGCCTTACACAGTGAAAGAGGAGGCGGCTTCAACGCTTCCTGTTATGGATTCAGATGGCGTTTTGGCTAAGTAAGTTTATCCGCTAATTTATTAAAAACCTTCTTGGGGTCTTTACCTTCGTAAAGTACCGCATAGACCGCATTAATGATAGGCGTTTTTGCCTTTTTCTTTCCATGGGCCTGGTTGAGCTTATAAGCGCTTTTAGTGGCGTAATATCCTTCTGCAACCATGCTCATTTCCATCATGGCGCTTTTTACAGTATAGCCTTTCCCAATCATGTTCCCGAACATGCGATTTCTACTAAAAGTCGAATAGCCTGTAACCAATAGATCGCCCAAATAGGCCGAACCGTTGATGTCGCGCTTCATCTTGTGCATTTTTTTTACGTAGCGCTTCATTTCCCGTATGGCATTGCTCATCAATACCGATTGGAAGTTGTCTCCATAACCTAAGCCGTGACAAATTCCAGCCGCCAAAGCATAGATGTTCTTAAGCATTGCTGCATATTCTGTGCCTATGATATCGTCACTGATATTGCATTTGATATAATCACTGCGGAGCTGTTTGGCCACCCAAGCTGCCTTATCTTGGTCTGCACATGCAATGGTGAGATACGACAATCGCTCTAAGGCCACTTCTTCCGCGTGACATGGGCCAGTGATCACTCCAATGTTCTCAAAAGGTATTTTGTAATGGGTGTAGAAATGATCGCCTACAATTAAGCTGCTTTCAGGTACGATCCCTTTAATGGCAGAGAATATGATCTTGTCTTTAAGGGGTTCACTTGCTTTGTCTAGTTCCCCTTGCAAGAATGCGGAAGGGATCACAAAGATCAAGTAATCGCCATAGCGGATCATCTCATCAATTTCGTTGCTCAAAACTAGTTTTTCGGTCTCGAACTCTACAGAGCTCAAATAGTTCGGATTGTGCTTCTGTTTTTTAATGTGTTCCAAGGCATAAACAGAGCGCATATACCAGCCCAGCTCGTCTACATTCTCTAGGAGCATCTTTACTATAGCAGTGGCCATACTACCACCACCAAAGACCGCAATTTTAGGGGATTTCGCCATTACTGCAATTTGGTTTTCAAAAATAAACAATTAAAAATAGCTTGTAATTAATTGTATATCAAGTAATTGTGAGTTTGGCACGTTGTTTGAATTTCCTTAACTGAACTTTAATACCAAGGATATGAAGACATTAAAATCACTTTCAGTACTTGCCTTTTTGGCCCTTATTTTTTCGGCCTGTTCTACGCAGGTTATTTACGAAGACGATGTTGTCGTGGTGAACGATCCTATTCCGGACCCTGTTCCACTATCTGCGGTATTGAATTCGCACGAACTCTGGTATGTAGACATTAACCGTACCACAGGAAATGGAGAGATCCCATTCTTGCAAAAGGCCTTTACAGTTTCTTTTTTAAACGGAACACTTTGGGCGAACAACAACCTGGTTGGTATCGGGAGTCAAGGAAACGGATTCGGACTTGATGTGGGATACTACGATGTACTCGAATACGATTACATTTTAGAGGTGAACCACGACCTGGATGGATTCTATCCACTAGAAATTACACCATTGAGCCATAACGAGATCCGTGTTTATTACCGCCCTGCTAATATTAGCTATGTTTTGGTGGGGTATCAGCGAAACACTTTTGATTACGATCTGGTATTCTATGACAACATTCATTACTTCTTGCAGGAGTATGTGGCTTGGGAAAATACTATGACCAGTAGCTATGGGGACGCCAATCCGTTTGATAAGGAGAACTTTTTACAGTTCTTACCGGCAGGAGGTTTAGATAATTTTAGGAGTTCAAAAGACCCAGTTGGCACGAATATTGATTTTATATTTTGGGATTACGAAGGGGTATATAATGTAGCTGATGATGCGAGTGATCCCTACATAAAATATTTAACACTAGATTATGATTATTTGGGCAATGAATACTTTGAACTCCACGTTATCAATGACAGCACCATCGAACTTTACCACCCGCAATCGGGTACGTTATACCGATACAAAGGACGGGGGTACATACAATACAAGAGAGCCGAAGTTAAACGCCAAAGTAAAGCGGACATACAGGCTCAAATAAAAGAGTTAGTTAAGACTTAAACAGTTTTTTTGGTTGGTTATTTAGTTGGGAATCGCTCCCTAAAAAGTTAATAGAAGTGTTAATTTTTGGGAGCGGTTCTTTTTTTGTCAAGTTGCAAAAAGGAATGCTTTCAAGTTCACCCAGAAATCTTACTGCAGTGCTGATTAGATTTATAAAATCAGACAGCAACTACTTTTAATAGCTTAAGAAATAAACTAATTTTAATTGGGGAGGGGATGTAAGTCCCCTGAGTTAAAAATCAATTACCACCGATTCTTATTATCGTACAAAGGCCAATAACTGTATACTTTTCACTTTTTAATCTGTCGCTCATTGCACAAACTTATTAGCGAACCTCAAGACCTCTAGTGATAACCATTCAATGAAGTTCAACTCGTCCGTTGTCCCTTCGAGATCTAAATGGGAATGGCTGTTGAATTCATAAAACAAATGATCAACTCCTTTCATCAGGAACGGAAATAAACTAATTTGAATTGGGGAGGGGATGTAAGTCCCCGGTTGTGCATTCATAAAATACCGACCACAAAAGTGGTAGTGACAATTACTTATAAAAGTTCATCTCGTCAAGATAAACCCAAACATTGTCGGGTAAAAGCGGCCTGATGTTTTTCCCAGCTGCAATGGCCTTGCGAATAAAGGTGGCAGAGATCTCCATTATGGGCGCATTTACACGCTTAACCTTTGGATGATCTTTCCAAGCGGGATCTACTTCGCCTTCACTAATCCGTGGATAAACATACAACTCATGCCGTTTGGCAATAACATCGTGATTCTTCCACTTGGTAAAGCTCTTTAAGTTGTCTTCTCCCATGATAAGGGCGAATCTATGCTTCGGATATTTCTCTTCTAAATAGGCCAAAGTGTTGACGGTATAATTAGGCTGCGGTAGGCCAAACTCTATATTGCTGGCCTTTAGTTTAGGATAGTCTTCTACAGCTATACGAACCATAGCCAATCTATGATGATCTTCTAAAAGGGTTCGTTTCTTTTTGTGTGGATTATGCGGAGTGACCACCAACCAGATCTCGTCCAGATCTGAGTATTCTGCCATGTGATTCGCAATGGTCAAATGCCCAATATGAATCGGGTTAAAAGTACCAAAGAATAAACCGACCTTCTTACCCACTTCGTCCTATGAATTTACAAAGTCATCCACCAGGTCCTCTGCCTCTTCTAGAGCGTGTTCCAAGGTGTCGTTTAAAATGATATGATCAAACTGAGGCGCAGTTGCCAATTCTACCGAGGCTTTGGCAATACGCATATCTATTTTGGCCTTGTCTTCGGTCTTGCGTTTTTTAAGTCTGATCTTTAACTCATCTACGCTTGGCGGTTTTACAAAAACGGCCAAGGTCTGTTCTGGGAATTTCCGCTTTAAGCGCAGACCGCCGGCAACGTCAATGTCAAAGATCACGTGCTTGCCTTCTGCCCAAAGTCTTTCTACCTCTGATTTTAACGTACCGTAAAAATTATCGCGATACACCTCTTCCCATTCCAGAAAGTCACCGTCTTTTATGTGCTGCTTGAATTTTTTAAGGGACAAGAAGTAATAATCCTTGCCGTCCTTTTCCTCACCACGAGGTTCGCGACTAGTGGCCGAAATGGAAAAGGCGAGATTCAATTTTTCTTGGGCCAAAAGATGACGCACTATGGTCGTTTTACCACTTCCGCTAGGGGCAGAGAATACAATTAGCTTTCCTTGCTTGCCGTTCATTAGAGTACGTTAAGGCATTGTTCTTTGATCTTCTCCAGCTCGTCTTTCATGCGCACTACTATCTGTTGCATAGGAGCATAGTTGGATTTAGAACCAATAGTATTTATTTCGCGGCCCATTTCCTGAGAGATGAACCCTAGTTTTTTTCCGTTAGACTGTTTCCCATCCATGGTTTGAATAAAGTAGTCCAAATGGCTTTGCAAGCGAACCACCTCTTCGTTGATATCGTATTTTTCCAGATAATAGATCAGTTCCTGCTCAAAGCGATTTTGATCTACCTGCTCTTTCAGATCAGATACAGCCTTGGTCAAACGTTCACGAACACTGCCCATGCGTTCTGGGTCCATAGCTTTCACAGCTTCTAAATGCTCGCTGATATTTGCCACGCGCTGTTTGAAATCTTTTTCCAGATCGGCTCCTTCACTGCTACGGTAATTTTTAATTGCTGCCAAAGCCGTTTCTAAAGCTTCTAGGATAGATGCGTATTCCTTCGGATCGATATCCTCTCGTTCGGTTTTGAGTGCATCTGGTAAGCGCATAGCCATCTGCAGGTGATCCATAGCATCTCCAGGCACAACAGTATTCAATTGTCTAATGTATTCCTGTACTACAGCGCCGTTGATACTTGTAGATGTAGCCTCTCCGGTAAGCTCTACAAAGAGGCCCAGATCGATCTTCCCTCTAACCAGGGCTTTAGAGACCTTATTGCGGATCTCCAACTCCTTTTCCCTGTAATGCGAAGGAATTCGTGCATTCAGGTCTAGGTTCTTACTATTGAGCGATTTAAGCTCAATGGTTATCTTTTTATTTGGGAGATTAACTATGGCCTTCCCATAACCGGTCATGGAATGTATCATACTGCGCGGATTAATACTGGGCAAAGGTAAGAAATAGCGACCTACTTGGGGTTGCCGTCCTTATCAAATCGCGACTTGAGCTCGCGTTCAGTAAAAAACAAGATCAAAATCAATAAGGTCGAATGCCCCACCAAGGTGATCAGTATATTCAAATGTGGGTAGAACAAATAACACAGAAAAGGCAGTGCAAAGCTGTACATGGTGATCTTTATCATCATTAAACTGGAATATCGATTGGCAAAATCCCAGGCAGCTTGACTTTTCATGGAGTTTGGCGTGCGGTATCCATACAAGGAATTGATCGTTTTCGGCGGATATTTATAAAAGAGCCACGCCAGTAAGATCATCACGCCTAAATAGGCAATGGCAAGGAATAATTCTGTGGTATCAGTCATTTAAAAAATCACAAATCTTTTGTTCGCTATAATATAAGTTATTTGAGGTCACAAAACCTACATGTCCACCGTAATCAGGGGTCTCTAAATATAGATATTCTGATTTTTTAGCCAAGTTTACAGGAAAACTGTTGGTCTGCTTTAAGAAACTGTCGTTGGTTGCATTGAGCAAGAGACTTGGGGTCTCCAAGCTTGGTAAAAACTGCCCACAACTGTTTTGAGTGTAATAATCAAGGGCGTCCTTAAATCCATGAGCTGGCGCCGTATATAGATTATCGAAAGTGTAAAGTGAATCAATTTCACGAATCGTTTTAAAGGAGATCCTATCGGGAAACTGTTTTGCTTTCTGATAGAGTTTTTGCTTCAGGCTTCTTAAAAAGACGGTGCGATACAACCAGTTTTCTCTTCTGTCTAAGGCTAAGAGTGTGCCGTGCAGATCTAGCGGGGCTGAGACCGCCACAGCTTTATCGACCAATTCCCAACCAGCTTCTTGGCTACCCAAATATTTAAGTAAGAGGTTTCCACCTAAGGAGAAGCCCACCAAGGCTAGTTTCCCGATCTCGTAGTTTTGATGCAGATACGCTATCAGAAATTCTAAGTCTGCTGTACGTCCGGCATTGTAGGTATAGTATTTTCTGTTGGGAGTTCCACTGCAACCGCGATAGTTCAAGGCAATTACGTTCCATTGTTCTCTGGCCAAGGCTACAGCCGCCCCTTTCATATAAGATCTTAGCGAGTTTCCCTCTAAACCATGAAGTAATACGGCGTAATTAGGACTGCCAGGGCTTGAGATCAAATCAATATCTACAAAGTCACCATCGGGGAGTTCTAAACGTTGCCTTTTTTGATACGGATTGCCTACGCGCCTTAATTTGGCAGAGTAGATCGTCGCTAAGTGGCCGTTCTTTATCCAAGCAGCGGGTTGGTATTTAGGGGTTAATAGCGGCATGCTGCAAGTTACCAATGTCCAAGGGAAATTGGTGGTTTTATAGCTGCGGAGGTGTTAAATTTTTGTCAAACCTTTTTTTGAAACGATTGTTTCAATATATTTGTGATCGAATTTCAATCCATGCCAAGACCAGAAGTATTTGACAGAGCAGATGTGATCCAAAAGGTGCAAGCCGTCTTTTGGGACAAAGGCTATAATGGCACCTCTATGCAAGATCTGGTAGATGCGACAGGTTTGAATCGCAGTAGCATATACAATTCTTTTGGTAGTAAGCACGAACTCTTTATGTTGAGTTTGCAGCAGTATCAAGATCAGAATATGAAGAACATAGACAAGATGGTCGTAGATCTATTGTCGCCTATTAACGTGCTCAAGCAACTCTTTAAAGGAGCGGCCCAGGGTGCTTGTGATACGGAAAACAAAGGTTGCATGCTGGTCAACTGTGCCACAGAACTAGCCAATCAGGAAAGTTCCGTACAACATTGGTTGGCGGGCAGCAATGCTAAAATGCATGCCAAGTTCAAAGAACTCTTAGACGCGGCCAAGGATGCCGGTCAAGTCTCCAAGGAAAGTGACAGTGTGCTGTTAGCGCACTATTTATTAATGAGCTTACAAGGCCTGCGCGTTAATGGGATGACCAATCAAGATCCGCAGCTATTAAATCAGTTGGTAGGGCAAATATTCAAGAACATCAATTAAAATTTTTTTAATCAATAATGAAACGAACGTTTCAAAATAAATCAAAAGCATGAGTAATCTTAAAGACAAAGTAGCAGTAATCACAGGAGGTAATTCCGGAATAGGACTTGCCACCGTAAAGGAGTTTTTAAACCAAGGAGCCAAGGTTGTTTTCTCCGGACGCCGTCAGGAGGCCTTAGATCAGGCCAGTGCCGAACTTACAGGAGATTTTAAAGCCGTATTGGCAGATCAAGCCAACCCACAAGACAGCAAACGGCTCATAGAAGAAGCTGTAAACACTTATGGCAAGATAGATGTCTTGTTCGCTAATGCTGGAGTTGCTCAATTTTTGCCAGCAGACCAGATCGACGAGGACTTCTTTGACAATCAATTCAACATCAACATCAAAGGGCCAGCCTTTTTAACCAAAGAAGCTATCCCACATCTTAACGAAGGCGGTAGCGTGATCTTCAACACCTCTATTGTGAATCAAAAAGGATTCGCAGGAACAGGCGTTTATACGGCCACAAAAGGAGCCCTGCGCTCTTATGCCCGCGTATTGACCTCAGAATTGGCGCCAAAAGGAATCCGTGTGAACTCCGTTGCTCCGGGCCCAATTGGCACACCTATCTACAACAAAATGGAAGGAATGACCGACGAAGAAGTACAGCAAATGGGCGCTGGCTTTGCAGAAAGTGTGCCGCTTAAACGCTTTGGAGAAGCAGAAGAAGTAGCTCGTGTAGTTGCCTTTTTGGCAAGCCCAGAAGCCTCTTACGTAAACGGGATCGAAGTGGAAGTTGACGGCGGAATGAGTCAGATCTAAATATAACCGCAACCCAAAACAGAAGGCGCCTCTTAGGAGGCGCTTTTTTAATCTTATAAGCTATGCGTGCATAATATAAACAAGTATCTTTGACAAAAAATTTTGCCCATGTACCTAAAAGAATTTGAGATCCGTTGGAGCGATATAGATGCCAACAGACATTTGGCCAACAGTGCTTACGTAAACTTCATGTCACATACCCGAATGAGCTTTTTGATCGATCGCGGAATAGATATGAAAGCTATGGCCAAACATCAAATTGGCCCGGTAGTTTTTAACGAGAACATCTTTTACTTCAAAGAGGCTTTTCAAGGGATGAAGATCCGTGTGAGTTTTGAATTGGGAGGTGTGAGCAAGGATGGGACCTTTTTTAGATTCGTTCATAATTTTTACGATCACAAAGGGCGCAACATGGCGCATTGTGAAATGCAAGGAGCGTGGATAAACTTAATGACCCGCAAACTAACGCCACTACCAGAAGACTTGATGGAGCTGCTAGAGGAGTCTCCAAAGACCAAGGACTTCAAATGGCTCACCAAAGACGATATGCGAGCCGCAGGCAAACGTCCGGTAGACCTGGACGATTAAAAGATAAGCGCTCTACCTAAGAGGTATTTTTTATTTCTTAATTGGATTTTTTCGCTTCCTACTAGATAAATAGACCCCAGTAAAGATCATTACGGCGGCACCAATTCGCAAACTGTTTAAGGTGTCTGCTCCTGCCAATACAGCAAATGCCGTGGCGATAACAGGCTGCAGATATATAAAGGCACCTATGGTCGATGGGCTCAGCTCTTTAAGGGCAAACACATTCAGTAAATAGGTCATAAAGGTTGTTCCCACCACAACAAAGCTCAGCCCCCAGATCTGATTCCAGTCAAGCCCGGTCCAATCTACGGCAGCAAATTCGTTCCAACCTACAGGCAAATTCATAAATACCGCAAAGAGAAAGAACCACTTCATCAAGGTAATGGAGCTGTATTTGGCCACTAGAGGTTTTACCATGATCAGGTACACAGAATAACTCGCCGCGTTGACAATGAAAAGCAAATTGCCCAAGGGAATATTAGGAGCATTGGGTTGAGTTTTTGCCCCAAACAGGATCAGCATTAAGGCTCCGGCCAAACCAATTCCAATTCCGGCAGCTTTAATAAAAGTGATGCGCTCTTTTAAAAAGATCGCAGATAAGATCAGCAGTAAAACTGGAGACAAAGTAATGACAACCGAACTGTTTATAGGCGTGGACAAACTCAGTCCCTTAAAGAACATCAACATATTGATCACCATTCCAAAAGCAGCACAACCCACAAAACGCGGCCAGTCTTTTTTGTCTATTTTTTCGTTGGGGAAGAATAAGCTCACCAGCCAAAACAAGGCAGCGGCACCTGTCACACGTAATACGATAAAGCCGTATGCGCCAATAACATCGGGCATAAGGCCTTTGGCAATGGTGTGATTAATGCCGTAAATGGTACTGGCAGCCGTAGCGGCCAAAAGGGCGAGCCATCTTAAGTTGTTCATGATAGAGCTTCAGACGCGGCTGCGACAACTTTCTTACTGTTACCCACAAAGATCTGGTTGTCCAATACTAAAACCGGACGTTTTAAAAAGGTGTAATGATCTAAAATAAGCTCGCGGTAATCGGCCTCACTCAAGGTTTTTTCGTGTAATCCACGGCCGCGATAAAGTTGAGCGCGTTTGCTAAACAAGGCTTCGTAACTACCGGCCAACTGTTTCATCTGGTCCAATTGTTCGGGAGTGATTGCTTCTGTTTTTATGTCTTGCAATTTTACATCCGACGGGAGCTTCCACTCCGATAGAATACGTTGACAAGTATTGCAAGTGCCAAGGTGAAATACAGTGCGCATGATGGTATTTTTGGTTGATTCAGCTTCTTTACAAAAATACGGCAATCCACTCCAAATGAACTACCTTTAAGAAAAATTTGAAGATGGAATTCAGCATAGATACCACCTATAAAACCCGAACCATTCTGGACGGATTCTTAGCCGATCTCAGTTTAGAGCAGCTCAACACAGTGCCGCCCAACTTTAGAAATAACATTTTTTGGAACATCAAACACGTGGTGGTTACTCAACAACTCTTGGTTTATAATCTTTCCGGATTGCCCATGGCCCTTAGTGAACAGGAAGTGACCAATTACAGAAAAGGAAGTCAGGTTACAGCTAATGTTGGCCAAGCAGAAGTGGATCTACTGCGCAAGCAACTCTTTAGTTTGCTCGATAAAACCCGAGCCGATTACAACAAAGGACTCTTTAGTCGATACAAAGCGTACACGGTTTCTACGGGAACCACCTTGACCGACGTGGACGAGGCCATTGAGTTCAACAATTTTCACGAAGGCCTGCATTTGGGCTATGTGATGGCTATAAAGCGGGCACTGGGATATTGAGCCAAGGTCCTATTTGCTCCCAAGTAAAAGTGAGCGTTGCCGGGCCATCGGCATAGCTGCCTATGCTGTAGGTTGGGTAATAGAAGACCATACCGGTTTCGGTGAATCCGTAGGTGTCTGGTAAAAAGAAAGTGTCCTCATCGAACAAGAATTGACCACTACTGATGTTTGCGTCCAAGGCAATGCCATTTTGAGTGCGGAAACTGCGTTCTGCAAAAGTGGTAAACTCTGCTACATCATCAATGAGCTCATCTAAAGTATAGGCCACTCCAGTCTCCGGGTTTAAATTCAAATAGGCTTCGCTACCATAACCGTGGGCTCCGCCCGTGTAAGTGTAATAAACCGTGCTGAGACTTATAATATCTTCGTTTTGAAAGCTCACCCGATGCTCCAATTCCAATTCATAGGTCAAGGCGTCTTCTGGAAAGTCTCCGTAGTAATCTTGAAAGCTCTTTACAAAGGCATCTACAGCAGGCTGCACGCCAGCAATTAAACTGTCGCCAGGCATTACGGTACTGCTTATTATCTCTCCCAATTGTTTTTCTATCTGCGGATTGATGATAGCCGCTCTAGGGTCTGCAGGATCGGCCTCAACATAAAAAACCGAGATCTCCGGACATCGGCTTTGTTCACAAAGCGTCAGAGCTCCCGGGTTTACCTCTTTTTGAATAAAATTCAAGCTGCTGGGATCGCTACAAGCGGTTAGCATTAGCAAGGAAAGCAAAAGAAAATACAGGCGATTATTCACGGGCAAGTTTTATGTGCTTAAAGGTAGCCACTAATTTAATAATGAGTCCGAGATAACGTATTTTTATAAAGTAAAATTTAGGCGATGAAGTTCAATACCAAAACCATACACGGCGGGCAGCACGAGATAGATCCGGCTTACGGCTCGGTCATGCCTCCTATTTATCAGACCAGCACCTATTCGCAAACTACTCCAGGAGGTCATAAAGGGCATCAATACGCCCGTTCCAGTAATCCTACCCGATCTGCCTTAGAAGCTTCTTTGGCTGCCTTGGAGGATGGAAATCACGCTTTTGCTTTTGGCTCTGGCTTGGCTGCCATTGATGCAGTGCTCAAATTGCTCAAGGCAGGCGATGAGGTGATCGCTACCAATGATCTTTACGGAGGAACCTACCGACTCTTCACCCAGATCTTTGAGAAGTTTGGGGTAAAGTTTCATTTTGTGGGGATGCAGCATGCAGACAAGGTGGCCTCCTACATCAATGAGAATACAAAATTGATCTGGGTAGAAACTCCTACCAACCCCATGCTCAATATCATAGACATTAAAGGAATTGCCACACTGGCCAAGGCCAACAAGGTTCTCTTGGGCGTAGACAATACCTTTGCCACACCGTACTTGCAGCAACCATTAGCATTGGGCGCGGATATAGTGATGCATTCTGCTACCAAATACCTTGGAGGGCATTCGGATGTTATTATGGGTGCTTTGGTGGTTAAGGATCAAGAGTTGGCAGATAGGTTGTATTTCATAAGAAATTCCAGCGGTGCTGTTCCTGGGCCGCAAGATTGCTTTCTAGTATTGCGAGGGATTAAGACCTTGCATCTGCGTGTGCAGCGACACTGTGAGAACGGCCGTGCTGTGGCAGAGTTCTTAAGGAGTCATCCAAAGATAGATAAGGTGTACTGGCCAGGGTTTGAGGATCATCCCAACCACCAGGTTGCTAAAGCCCAGATGAAGGATTTTGGAGGTATGATGAGTTTCTCCACTGTAGACGATTCCTATCAAGGTGCCGTGAATGTGGTAGAAAAGCTTAAAATCTTTACTCTGGCAGAATCTTTAGGAGGTGTGGAATCGCTTGCGGGACATCCGGCAAGCATGACGCACGGTTCCATTCCGAAAGCGGAACGCGAAAAAACAGGAATAAAAGATTCCTTGATCCGCCTCAGTGTGGGGATCGAAGATGCAGAAGATCTAATTGCTGATTTAAAACAGGCCTTGGCTTAATCCAAGTAATAGATATATCCTACCTGAACCCAGTAGATCCAATCGTTGTACTTATCGGCTAGATAAGTCTCGTCGTTAGGGTTAAGGCCGTCTACCCAGTTAGAGAGGTAGTAGTGCCAACGCGATTCGATAAGAAGGTCACTTAAAGGACTCAATTTAAATCGCGTTCCTATTCCCCAAACAATAGACCAAGTGTTGTCTTGTTGGTCGTTTACCCCACCAATAAATGGATCGAAGGTGTTTTCTGGTGAAAGTCCTATGATCCCTGGCTGCCGCGAAGTCGTGCGTGGGTTAAAACTTACATAGCGGAATCCGACGCCCACATATGGCGCCCAGCGGTAAGCTCCCGCTACATAGTCTCTAATGCTCAAAGGGAAGTATTCCAATCCGGTTCCGATCTCAAATACTTGTCCGCGGCCTTCCATGTCTCGTAGGTCTTGTCCTTCGTCCGATGGGCTTTCTGCCTCTTCTCCGAAGTGATTCAACTTGGTGTAATGAAAGTCGATCTCAGAACGAACTTTGAAGTGATCGCTAAAGTAGGTATCGCGAGCATAACAGTTACAATCCGCTCTATATGCGAAGTTGATATAGTGAACAAGGGCAAAACCGATACCCATGTTTCCTTTGTTTGTTTCGAAATTATTACGGAGTCCGTAGTCCGATTGGAAGGCGACCGGACCAGACAGAAGTCCTACCTCGTGCGAAAACCCAAGTTGGCCACGTACGGCAGAACTGCCCGCTAAAAATAAGACGAAGACCAAGAATGCATATCTGGTTTTCATGGTATTACGGATTGATTTGAGACTGTAGCAAATATATAAAAATACCCTTAACAAGGAAATTAAGCTTTTTTTAAGTGCGAATTTTATGAAAAACAAAGCCTCATTTATAGAGATAGGCTATCTTTGCCCCGATTTACGCAAACGTTTTCGTAGATCGGGTTAGGTTCTCCGCTGGGGAACGACGAATCAACCTTAATAAAGCATATTTAGCGACGCTTTAGGAGTAGACCTCCGCAGCGTTAAATCAAACTAAAAATGAAACAAAGCATTAAAGACTTTATCGATGCGGTTGCTGCAGACAATCCGAACGAACCGGAATTCATGCAAGCCGTAACTGAGGTAGCAGAAACTGTGATCCCATTCATCGAGTCCAACGAAAAGTATCAGAACGCCAAGCTTTTAGAGCGTATGGTAGAGCCTGAGCGTACCATTATGTTCCGCGTGCCGTGGACAGACGACGCCGGCAACATTCAGGTAAACAAAGGGTATCGTATTGAATTCAACTCGGCCATTGGTCCATACAAAGGCGGATTGCGTTTTCACCCTTCTGTGAACTTGAGCATACTGAAATTCTTAGGATTCGAGCAAGTGTTTAAAAACAGCTTGACCACTTTGCCTATGGGCGGTGGTAAGGGAGGATCCAACTTCAACCCTAAAGGAAAGTCAGATGCAGAAGTAATGCGCTTCTGTCAGAGCTTTATGACCGAATTGGCACGCCACATCGGACCAGATAAGGACGTACCTGCTGGAGATATCGGTGTAGGTGGTCGTGAGATCGGCTATATGTTTGGGCAGTACAAGCGTCTGCGCAACGAGTTTACCGGAGTTTTGACCGGTAAAGGTTTGGCTTATGGTGGATCTCTGATCCGTCCGGAAGCTACCGGTTACGGAAACGTATACTTTGCACAAAACATGTTGGGAACCCGCGGAGAGAGCTTTAAAGGCAAGACCGTATTGATCTCTGGTTCTGGAAATGTAGCGCAATTTGCCTGTGAAAAAGCGACCGAATTGGGCGGAAACGTAGTGACTATGAGCGACTCTGGCGGATTCATTCACGACCCAGACGGGATAGATAAAGACAAATTGGCCTTTATCATGGACCTAAAGAACAACAAGCGCGGGCGTATCAAAGAATACGTGAATCAATATCCATCGGCTACTTTCCACGAAGGAGAGCGCCCTTGGAGCATTGCGGGCGATATTGCCTTACCATGTGCTACTCAGAACGAACTTAACGGCGAAGAAGCCAAGATGCTAGTGGAAAATGGCGTATTCTGTGTTGGAGAAGGGGCGAACATGCCTTGTACTCCAGAAGCGATCGAAGTATTCCACGATAAGAAGATCCTTTTCTCTCCAGGAAAGGCCTCTAACGCTGGTGGTGTAGCTACGTCGGGTCTGGAGATGTCTCAGAACTCTTTGCGTATCAGTTGGAGCGCAGAAGAGGTAGATGAGCGCTTGCACAAGATCATGAACGACATCCACGATGCCTGTGTGAAGTACGGTAAAGACGGTGACGGTTACGTAGATTACGTAAAAGGCGCCAATATTGCCGGCTTTGTAAAGGTAGCAGATGCGATGCTTGCACAAGGAGTGGTATAAATAGCACTTTTAAGAGATATTAAAGCCGTCGAAGCAGCAGTTTCGGCGGCTTTTTTTGTAGATGACAATAAGAAGAGAACTGCCTTGGGGCTGTCCCTGATTAAGCGAAAATTAGAGTTATAGAAATTATTTTTTGGCAATTAGAGATAACGCCAAGACAGTTCTAGCAATAAAAACTATTTTAGCGTGTTATTTAGAAGAAAAGCTTCCTGCATGCGATCTGCACTATTCTTTGTTTTCTTGCTGATGGGTCTCTGGTCGACTGCTCAAAATTTTGAGGACAGTTGGGTCGGGTACTTTTCCTATAACGCGACCATGGATATTGCCGAAGGTCCTGATGAGCTGGTAGTGGCGGCAGAGAATGCCTATTATGAGTTCGACCTCACTACTCGCGAGTTTGAAACCACTTCTTCTATTCAGGGGCTATCTGGCGAGGCTATTTCTGCCATTTATTACAGCCAGGCCAATGACTTGACCATAATCGGTTATGAGAACGGCCTTATCGAGGTGGTCTTAGACGATGGAGAGGTTATTTCTGTGGTGGATATTCTGGACAAGCCTACCATCCCTCCGGATGAAAAAAAGATCAACCATTTTTATGAATTCGAAGACATACTGTACATCAGTACAGACTTTGGTCTTTCAGAATACGATCTCAGTGCGCTAGAGTTTGGAGACACCTTTTTTATAGGAACCGGTGGCACCAGACTTAGGATCATCCAGGCTACCGTAGTAGATGGTTTTATCTATGCTTTGTCGCCTTTAGAAGGCTTAAAAAGGGCAGATCAATCCAGTCCAGACCTAATAGACTTCAACCTCTGGGAAACTGTCATTACTGCCCAACGCGGGGTGGTAAACTTTGCCGGAACGCTCTACTTGTCTCGATTCGCAGGGCAGATCTCCCGACAGAATGAAGGTGGCGGATTCACCCTTTTAGAGACTTTGGACGAGGGTATCGTAGATTTTCATGCCACAGAGGAGTACCTTATTGCTACTACACTTACACAAGTACACGTTTACAATACCGATTTTGAAAAAGTTGCCTTTGTAACCAGTTTACCGGGTTTTGACTACCGCCTTAATGTTGCAACGGCCAAAAACAACAACATTTACATGGGAACCCGAGAGTTCGGACTTTTAGAAGTTCCTTTTGGCAGCAATACACCCACACAGATCTTACCAGACGGACCTTTGCGCAATCGTGTATTTGCGATAGATGCGGCGCCCAATCAACTCTATGCCACCTTTGGCGATGTTACGGTTTCTTTTAACCCTTTCCCTTTGAGTCGCTTTGGAATGAGCCGTTTGTTTAACGAAACTTGGCGTAACTACAGCTATGACGAGATCTTTCAGGCCAATGATATAGTCAACGTGACCATAAACCCGGCCGATACTTCTCAGGTTTATTTCAGCTCGTTCAATTCGGGTCTTATGGAACTTAGAGAAGGCGTGCCTACTATTCTGTTAGACGATAGCAACAGTCCGTTAGAGACCATATCCACAGAAATTACAGACATCCGAATATACGGAGCCGACTTTGATCGGGAAGGGAATTTGTGGTTCGTGCAATCTTTGGTAGACGATGGTTTAAAACGATTAACACCTGGCGGAGGAATCGCTTCTACGGATGTGACCTCAGTGATCCCAGATGGAGATCTGGCCCTTACCGAACTCAAAGTGAGTCGTGAAGGTTTTGTTTACTTCGGAACTGCGCAGAATGGGGTCATAGCGCATAATCCGCAATCCGGAGAATTCAGAAAGATAGCAGAAGGTATTGGCAGTGGAAACCTGCCTTTTAACGATGTCCGCGCTTTAGAATTCGACAACAATAACCGCCTTTGGATAGGAACTACCCAAGGCTTGCGTGTCTTTTTCAATGTTGGAGGTGTTTTTGAAGAGGGCAGTAATATAGATACCAACCAGATCATCATCTTAGAGAACGGCGTGCCGCAAGAATTGCTTTTTGAACAGCCCATTACCGATATAGAGGTAGACGGCTCCAACAACAAATGGGTGGCCACAGCAACCTCTGGGGTCTTTTATTTTTCGGCCAACGGCCAGGAGACCTTACAACGTTTTACCAAAGACAATTCGCCGCTGCCGTCTAACAATGTGCAAGACATTGCCATTGACGGCCTGAGTGGGCGGGTCTATTTTGCAACCACCAACGGATTGGTCGCCTTTAATGGACGCGCTACAGATCCACGAGACGATTTACAAGGACTTTACGCTTTTCCTAACCCGGTACGCCCAGAATACAACGGTCCGGTAACCATAGATGGCCTTACAGAAGGTGCCAACGTAAAGATCACCGATCTGCTTGGCAATTTAGTCTTTGAAGAGACCTCAGAAGGAGGTAGTGTGCAATGGGACACCACGGCCTTTGGTAAGTATCGGGTAAAATCCGGAGTATACTTCATTATGGCCACAACAGAAGATGCCTTGGAGACCAAGATCTCTAAAATCATGATTGTTCGCTAATGCATGTCACTACGCCTGCACTGGTCATTTCATCCTTAAAATACGGCGAGGCCGACCTGATTGTTAAATGCTACACCCGGCAAGCTGGCTTAAAGTCTTATTTGTTGCGCGGTATTTTAAAAAGCAAGAAGGGCAAGCTTAAAAAAGCACTCTTTTTGCCGCTGAGTTTGATAGAAATTGAGGCCAATCACAAGGACAATCGCAACTTGGAATACATTAAAGAGGCGCGGCTGCTGGTGCCTTATCAGGAATTGCATACAGATATAGTGAAACAGTCATTGGTGATGTTCTTGGCAGAGATGCTGCAGCACTCTATACAAGAAGAAGAGCCCAACAGCCCGCTGTTCGACTATTTGGCGGAATCCTTTGTTTGGTTAGATGAGGCCCGCAGTTTTGCAAATTTTCATATTGTTTTTTTGTTGCAGTTGAGTCGTTATTTAGGCTTTTATCCGGACGATCAACAGATAGAACTACCTTGTTTTCATTTACTTGAAGGCAGATTCACCGAAGCGGTCATTGACCCGATGTGCAATTGCGAGGAGGTAGTTGGACATTTCAAGCAGTTTTTCGGTATAGATTTTGATGCATCTACAAGCGTCAAAGTGCCAAAATCAGGCCGATTGGCGGTGCTTAATTTGCTTTTGAGGTATTATCAGCTACATTTGCAAAATTATAAAGCACCCCAGTCTTTGACGGTGTTGAATCAACTGTTTTAGTTTCATGCGAAATACCCTGTTTGCGCTCTTATTTTTGGGGGGATTAACGCTGTGCAACGCCCAGACAATACAGGTGGTAAGCGATGCTGACCAACAACCTATTTCTGGGGTCGCCATCTATACCTTCAGCAAAGATTTTGCGACCATCACAGACTTGGACGGCAAGGCCAATCTGGATGCGTTTCCGCAGAACGAGCCCATCATTTTTCAGCATATTTCGCACAAGACACGTCAGCTTAGAAAGTCGCGTATCATACAGGAGAACAACCGCGTAGTACTTACCCAAGACTCCGACCAGTTGGAGGAAGTGGTTCTCTCGGTGACCAAATTCGTTCAAGACAAAAAAGATATAGCTCAAAAGGTGCTTACCGTCTCGCAGCGAGACGTGAGTAAGTTCAATCCGCAGACAGCCGCAGACCTTTTAGAGAACAGTGGCCAAGTATATGTGCAAAAAAGTCAACTGGGTGGCGGAAGCCCCATGATCCGTGGTTTTTCTACCAATAGGGTTTTAATTGCTGTGGATGGGATCCGTTTTAACAATGCCATTTTCCGCGCCGGAAACGTGCAAAACGTGATCTCTATAGATCCGTTTACGGTAGAGCGCACCGAGGTTATCTTAGGCCCGGGTTCTGTGGTCTATGGCTCGGACGCCGTGGGAGGCGTGATGAACTTCTTTACCCAAAGACCAGGTTTCTCTTTTGTAGATGGGATGTCGCTCTCTGGAAACGCCTTTACGCGTTATTCCTCGGCCAATAACGAAAAGACCGGCCATATCGATTTCAATATCGGCATGAAAGAATGGGCTTTTCTCACTTCGGTAACCTTTAGCGATTTTGACGATCTACGCATGGGCTCTCGAGGCCCAGAAGATTATTTGCGCCCTGATTTTGTGGAGCGTATTAGCGGTGAAGATGTGATCCGCAGCAATGACGACCCTGAACTGCAAGTAGGCACTGCTTATAGCCAATTCAATTTGATGCAAAAGGTGCGCTACAACCCGAGCGCACGCTGGGATTTCGACTTGGGCTTGTTCTATACCTCTACCGGTGATGTGCCGCGCTATGACAGACTCATCCGCAAAAGAGCAGGACAATTGCGCTCTGCTGAGTGGTTTTATGGCCCCCAAGAATGGTTTGCCACCAAATTGCAAGTGCAGCACAAGGCAGAAAACGGCATTTTTGACGAGGCGAAATGGATCGGGAGCTTTCAGCAGTTCAAGGAAAGTCGTAACGATCGCGACTTTGGGTCGGATATTCTCTTTGAGAACGCTGAACGCGTGGCTGCGATTAACACCAACTTGAACTTTAACAAGCAAATAGGATCGGCCAGTTTGTTCTACGGAGCCGAATACGTATTCAATAAAGTGTTCTCCAGCGGATCCCAACGCAATATAGTTGATGGCTCTACAGTTGCCGATGCTTCGCGTTATCCGGACGGATCGACCTGGCAGTCTATTGCCGCTTATTCTTCTTTACAGTGGAAGTTGAACCCGCAGCTTAATTTTCAAGGCGGATTGCGATACAGCCATGTGCTTTTGGACGCCACCTTTGACGATACCTTCTTTGATTTTCCTTTTGACAAGGCCGAGATAAATACCGGAGCCTTTACCGGTTCTGCTGGTTTGGCTTGGAACCCCAACCCAACTATTGGCTGGAAGCTCAATTTCTCCACAGCTTTTAGAGCGCCTAATATAGACGATGTAGGCAAGATCTTTGACTCTGAACCAGGTTCTGTGGTAGTGCCCAACCCAGACTTGAAACCCGAATACGCCTACAGCGGAGAATTGGGAGTTACCTTGAACTTTGAAAATGTGGTTCAATTAGACGCCACGACCTTTTACACCCACCTGGACGATGCTTTGGTACGCCGAGACTTTAGTTTAGACGGACAGACGGTTATTGATTATCAAGGTGAGCCAAGCAATGTGCAGGCCATTCAAAATGCGGGAGAGGCACGGGTTTATGGTTTTGAAGCTGGGTTGAACATTAACTTCACAGACTACCTCCGCCTCAGATCACAATACAGCATTACCGACGGTTATACCGAAGAAGACGAAGGCTCTCAGGCGCCGATACGCCATGCGGCTCCGCCCTTTGGAAATACCCGTTTGACCTATCGCGGCAAGAAACTTACTCTAGACGCCTTTGTGGAATACAACGGCCAGTTCGACTTTACAGATCTGGCACCAAGTCAGCAGAACAATGCATTTCTATACGCTTTGGATGAAAACGGCAACCCTTTTGCTCCAGATTGGATGACCTTGAACTTGGGTGCCCAATATCAGCTCAGTGAGTCCTTATTATTCACCGCCAACTTAGAGAACCTTACCGACGAGCGTTACCGCCCGTATTCTTCTGGAATTGCTGCTCCCGGGAGGAATTTGGTTATGGCGGTTAAGTATTCTTTTTAGGTTTTCTTTTTTTTTGGCTTATTCTTTTGTCTTAAAATCCTGTGTTTTTCAAGGACAGGTCCTTGTACCTTTTCTTCACACTTTTTTCCATCGATGAAACTAATGAAGGAGCAATGTCCAGTGGACATTGTGAGTGAAGTACCGCAAAAAAGTCTTTTGACTTAACCTATTTTCCTCTCAGATACTTTTTTCATCGATAAAAAAGTATCCAAAAAATCTAGCGACACAAACTCCCTTTTGCAAAACTACGCCACCCGCCCCCATAGATGCATTGGAGGCTCCTGGTCTTAACAGCCCAGATCGGCACAATGCATCTTCTTGCCAGCTGCTGCTGGCTTGTTTTGCTAAAAGCTCGTTTGAGAGTCGCGTTATTAGGTAATTAATTTGTTATCGATGCGGTGGGACGGTTTGAATTGTGAAAAACGTGGCTCTTTGAGTAAGCATCGTTTTACCCGAGCAGGCGGCGGGGTTTATGGCCTGTTTTGTTATCGAGGTGGGACCAACTTAAATGCTGTCTAATTATTACTTATATTCAAGTCATCGATTAATACCTCTGCATTTGCAATTCTTTTACAAAGGCTCAAAGAAGCATAATAACACCATAGATTTCTTTAGTGGATGTGCAGTGTTTATTGGTTTTGCGGCCTTCATTTTTTTTCTCACCCTTTTAGATGATCTGGAAGATCTGGCCGATCACGCCTTTGAGATCATTATGTTTGTCATTATAGCCGTGGTGACCATTGCAGCCGTCTTCACTAAAAAGGCCAAGCTACATAGCAGCAGATTGGAGATCAAGGATAATTCTTTAAGGGTAAAGAAGGATTTAATGGTTCTTATGTCCAAGGTGCAATTAGACGTGTATAAGCAAAACGCTACTTTTATACGCTATCACCTTTACGATATGGAGGGTAAGATCGCCATCTTTTCGGCCTTTGAGGATGATCTATTGCGATACTTTGAAGCAAATTATTCTGAGCGTACTCAGGTGTTCCAAGTGCAAAAGACTAGTGGTCGTGAATCTGTCTCTTACGTTTATGCTGGCCCAAGGCTGCTGTCATACAATTTATCTACCGGCAAATACGCCATTTCTGATAATGAGCAATTGACCCTAAGCAAGGTTCCGGAGTTTTATAGTTACGACGGCAAATACAAGGCTGGCCAAAAATTTCAGTAACATAATAGGACTCCGTTCGTCTGAATTAAACATCCGAGGCAACCTTAAAGGCAAAAATCACGTCTTATAGCTGGATGCAAATAGAACCATCATGAAACAGATCTTCTCTTTTTTACTTGCAGCAGCGGCAATGCTCTGCGCAGCAATTGTAAATGCACAAAGTTATCAGGCCAAAGTAGTGGACGCCAAAACGGGTGAGCCCGTACCGTTTGCTACAGTGCAGACCGGTAAGCACAGCGGTACCATTACCAACGACGAGGGTGTTTTTACACTTTCTGAGGCGCAAGTGGCCAAGCTGCAAGACAGTATTTATATAAGCTCTATGGGTTATGAGAAGATGGGCTTGTGGGTAGATGCCAGCGCTCCGCAGGAAATTCAACTGCCGCAAAAGACCAATGAACTGCGCCAGGTATTGATCTCTGCAGAAAGCTTAGATGCCGAGCAGATCTTGGAACGCGTAAAGGCCAATATGGCCGAGAATTATAAAACGCCACTCAGCAAATACAAGTTCTTTTTTAGACAAAGTGATTACACCAATATGGAAGAGCTGCGCTTTACGGTGAAGGAGAGCTCTATTCCGGAGCTCAACCAAGAACTGATGGACCAAATAACGCGAGCTGCCTCACAGAATGAGTGGTATTACCGCGAGACTCTTGGAGATTTTTACGGCAATTACAACGGCTTTAAAGTCTCGGTTGACAAGGCTGCGGAGCTATATGACAAGAACAAGGATGTGTCGCTGGATGGATTGTCTGATAAGCTAGAACGTATCTTCCAAGAGAACGTAAAGCGCGATTCGTATTTAAAGATCAAATCGGGGATCTTTGGTACCAAGGTACAATTGGATTCGGCCAAGAATGCCGAAAGTACCGAACCTGAGCCCATCGTTTCTGTGGAGACCGAAAACACCCAAAAACCCGATCACACCGCGCAGGTTACTGCTCGTTTGGATGAACTTTACACCCAACTGTTTTTCAATGAAGACACCGAGTTGGACTTTTTAGAGAAGTCTAACCGCTACCGTTGGGAGTTAGACAGCTATACTTTTATCAATGGAGAACCGGTCTGGATCTTGCATTTTACACCGCGTGGTAAAAAGGATTTTGAGGGCACGCTCTATGTGAATGTAGACGACTACGCCATTATGCGATTGGACTTTGCCAATGTGCGTCCCACCAACCGTTTTGGACTTTTAGGCATAAAATGGCGCCGCAATGTGCTGCGTGGTAAGATGCTCTTTACTGCGGACGAAAGCGGACATTACCGCCCACAATACTTGGAACTGGAAGATGGCGAATACACCTCTGTGGACCGCCCCCTTAAGGTGATAGAAAAGAACAAGAACGTAAAAGGCCGCCGCAAGCAAAATGAGCTTTCTATGGATATGCTAGTGGCTGTAAACAGCTTGACGAAGTATGAGTTTGTTGTTTTTGATGCGGAGTCTATAGATGAAGGTACTTACGCTAACGCTAAGCCGAGTTCTGGGGTTAAACCAGAGTATATGAGTGCTTATGATTCGGAGTTTTGGAGTGGTTATGATATACTTGAGCCGAATCAAGCTATTCAGAGTTTTAAGGTTCTTGAAGAATAGTCTTTAATCTTCACAATTCGTCTTTTAACCTTATTATTTTTTTCTTTATGATACTTTTCCCATCGCGGAAAATTATTGAAATGAAGTTTTGCCTTAGCAAAACCAAACGTCCTGTGGACGTTTGATGGAGATACCCGCGAAGCGGCAGTCCTTAATCTTCAAAAATCATCTTCTTTCCTTTATTTGTTACTTTTTTCATTGCCAAATTACTGAAGGAGCAATGTCCAGTGGATATTGTGAGTGAAGTACCGCAAAAAAGTCTTTTGACTAAACTCCTTTTTATTTTCAGATACTTTTTCCATTGATGAAAAAGTATCCAAAAAATCTAGTCCCACCGGAATCGATTTTTTACTACAGTTATTTACCTCATTGTTAATTAGGCAGGAAACCACAAAACACGCCTAAATTCTTCCGCAATCTCAGAATTCTTAACGGCGCGTTTTGTTATCGATGCGGTGGGACGGGTTGAGTTTGTGAAAAATGCAGCTCTTTTAACAAACCTCGTTTTACCCGGGCAGGCGACGGGTTTTATGGCGTGTTTTGTTATCGATGCGGTGGGACGGTTTGACAAATGTGCTCGACAGTTACTGATTAAAAACATAAAAAAACCGAAGCTTTTGGGCTTCGGTTTTTTAGTTGGAATATATAGGCAAATGGCCTAGAATGAATTGACGACTTCTTCGGTTGCTTTTAAATCTTTTACGGTGTCTAAACTCCTGCGAATTTGCAGCATTTGGTTCATGAGCACATTGCGGAGTTCTGGGTTGAAACTTTCGTCTACCAAGATCTCGTTATAGGTGTCTAAACTGGCTTTTTCCCCGCGGATGCATTCTTCTAGAATGGCCTCGTCTGTTGAAGTGCTTAACCAGGCTCGGGTGTCCATCCAGCCGCGGTGTAGGGCTGCTTTGGTAGATCCGCTTTCTATCGGGGTTTCGTTTAGGTTGCGTATCTCTTGATCTAGCTCTGTGGCAAATACGGCGCGGTTAGCTGCGCGTTTCATAAAGAATTCCTCGTAATTGGGATCTTTGGCTAGCTCCATGGCCTTTTTGTATCCGGCCTCGGCGTCGTAGGTGCGTTCTAGTAAGTCTTGTAAGTTACTTACCGTGCGTTCGTGAATTTTTTCTTTGGCTCTTTCTAAAGTCGTCTTCATAATTCTTTTCTTTTTAGATTAATATTCAATTCATCTATAGTATACTAGCCAGAAGACGTAATCCCAAGGAATTACGGGGGTTTAGCAAAGGTTTAACGGATTGGGGTGGGTTTGTTAAGGGGTTTTAAGAAATTATTGGAGAAAGAGCTTTCCGCTGACGCGGGTACCAAACTTAAACGTCCACTGGACGTTTAGTTTTTTTCAAAAACATCGTTTGGTAAGGTTATCGAGTGCCGACACGAAGTGGCGGTGTATCGAGATGACATCTTTGAAAATAGTGCTTGCCGCTTCGCGGGTGCTTCGCTCAAAATGTCTTCAAGACATTTTTCACTCACCAATTTCAGATACTTTTTCCATTGATGAAAAAGTATCCAAAAAATCTAGTCCCACCGGAATCGATTTTTTACTACAGTTGTTTATTGCATTGTTAATTAGGCAGGAAACCACAAAACCCGCCTAAATTCTTCCGCAATCTCAGAATTTTTAACGGCGTGTTTTGTTATCGATGCGGTGGGACGGTTTTTTTATTGCAGCTCAATCATTTTGAAAATTCTATCTCCAATTTTCGAGTCGAGCTTATTGTTTGAATCGAAAATGTTTAAAAAACCTAAAGCGCATTCATTCAATTCTTCATCATTTTCATGAGAGTACCCTTTCCAATAAATGCCTTTGTGAACTACCCTATCTTCATTGTCTGGATACAGAAGCATACTCTTAGGACAATCCCAATACATATTGTAGACATACATTTGGCGCAGGTCGTCTAAAGAGGGTTTAGAAAAAGACGGAACCTTCCATTTGGTATCAATGATATAAACGACTTTATTTTCCTGTTTAATCACAATATCAGGTCTAACTCTCCGAGAGTTCCAAAAGGCCTGGGATTCTTGACCATGAACACTGTAATTAGTTTCTTTTACCGCCTTTTTCAATTTTCCAAGAACGTAGCTCTCCCAAAGCGAATTCATATTAAACAGAAGCGCTAACATGTTTTCGTTTCCTTTAGTGATGTTTGGAGCAAAGTTTAATATGATTAAGCGAGCAATTTCTAATGCAGTTTGATATTGCTTCGTCTTTCTGTTTAGAGGAATGCGATTAAAGGTTTGTTGATCGACCTTAATTTTTGAGGTTTCTGGAAATTCTAATTCAACAATCTTGCTCGGACTGTATAGATAGGTTCCCTTAGAGAGTCTTATAACAATATCGAGTGCTTTACGTAGCACTTGATGAATTAGATGATCCCTTTCATAGGTTTGATGCTCCGTATAAAAACGCTCTTTATGAACCAGATTTTTCGAAATGTGTTTAGCGAATACAAGCTTTCCTTTAAGAACAGACAAGTTGTTTTGTTCCCGGTAATATTGTCTTATTAACCCTCGATGGATTAAAACTTGCAATTCATTTAAATACCACTCAAAATAGATGTCAAGGAGGTGGATACTTTGCTTGTTTACTTGAGCGTTCCCAACCTGTTTAACCTTAATGTTTTTTGTAGCCTTAAGCATTTCAATTAAGGCCTTTTGCCAATCTTCTTTATTTTGACTAGAGCGGTCAATTTTAGGCAGGATTTCGATAGTAAGACCATCAATTTGAACAACGCCTACGTAGTTTTGAGATATCACATTTCTATGACCGACTTTAAAGTATTGATTGTTGTGAAACTCGTTCCATTTCACAAGGGCGTCAAAATGCCTTTGCTTAAATGTGCACTGGCTAGGAGAATACTTTTTACCGACAACTAATTTATCGTATTCAAATACCTGTATCCGCTTATCGCTAGGCATTGTTAATGATTGATCTAATTTTTTTAATGTCGATTTCTTCCAAAGGGATTAAACTGTGCTTTTTATCCAATGAATATTCTACTTCGGCATCAAATTTTGCGAATAATTCTTCTCCATTTTGGTCATTTGTTTCTATAAACTGCTCGCCCAGTATCAATCCAATTTTTGTATAGTCGCCAAAGAAGTATTCTTGAAGTAGTGGAATAATATTATCTTTAAAAACTTCGATCAATTTCTCCTTGGGATCATCTGATTCTTTGACTTTATAAAAATAGGAGTGACCAATGGTATGATCACGATCGTATAGAGCCTCAACGCGCGCATTGATTACATCAAGTAGTTCCGATAAGTTGATGCTTTCAACTTCAAAATCTCCGAGCTTTATTGGATTGGGCATCATTTCTTTAAAGGAGAATCTGCGTCGCAGCGCAGTGTCAAGAGCCTCCACAGAACGGTCTGCGGTGTTCATGGTGCCATATATGTCTAGGTTTTGGGGGACTCCAAATTCATCTTTGGAATAGGGCAGCGTGGTTGTGAGTTCATTCTTAGCTCCTTTGCGCTTATCTGACTCTATCAAAGTAATTAACTCGCCAAATATGGCAGAAACGTTCCCTCGATTAATTTCATCAATGAAAATTGCATATCTATTGTCCGGATCCTTTTCAGCTTTGAGGCATATATTCTTGAATATCCCATCTTTTATTTGGTAGCCTAAGTCAGCTCCTTGTTCTTCGTCTGTTTCTGGTAAGAGCGGCTTTATTCCTTCTATAAAATCTTCATAGGAGAATGATTGATGAAAAGTGACGAATTCATAATGCTTTACTATGTTATCGGGATTTGGATTATAATTTTCTACTGAATCTTTTAATTCATATAATTCTGGTACTAAATCCTCTACACGTTCTTCTAGAATTTCCCAATGAGAGTCTTCAGTCTTATTAAAGATTAACGGCGGTCTTCTATTAGAAACATTAACAAATTCGCATTCGTCAATGGTATGGCTTTGTAATTGTCCCCAAATCGTTGCCCGCACGGTTTTGGAGTTTGATAGCTCTACTTTTTTCTGAATCCATTCATGTTCAAAGATCTCAGAAACCTTTGCACTTTCTTTATCCAATAATGCTATAGCGATAACCTGCCACCACGAACAACTGCTTACTACTGATTCGAAATGTTGTTCAGCGCTTATGGATGTTTCTTCTGAGATGTATTTTTCAAATAAGTTGTCTTTTAGGTAATAGGTTTTGCCTGTTCCTGGAGGGCCGTATAAAATTTGATTTAATGGAATAGATGGGGCACTCATGGGCTTTGTCTTTAAAAATTTCGCTCTGAATTCTTTGTCAAAAACTGCTTTTTCAAACTCTGTGTTGTTATGATTTCTAAAACCTGATTTTGAGGTTCGCCTTAGCTCTTCTTCAATTGCACCAAAGGTGAAGGGTTTAATTTCATCTAGTGCGGAATGTTCGTTAAAAGTAGTGTAGAAATGTCTTACAGGGCCATCGAAAGGAATGTAAGAATCATCAAGTTTTGAGTTTGAAATTATCCAATAGTCGTTCTGGTTCTGAGGCTTTAACCTCCAGATAAAACGTTGACCGATATTTAGATTAAGATATTTTGACCCACACGTAAATACAAGTCTTTCGTCCCCAATTTGCAGATTAAATTGTTGAACTATTTCATCTAAAAACTCAAAGTAGAAGAGTATTTCTTCTTCATTGAAAAACGAAAGAGCTTTTTCAAAATCAAAAGGTTTTTCATCCTCTCCCAATTTTTCATTTAAGAATCGCACATAATTTTTCTTTCCCATGATTGCCTTGGGAATACCATTGCTGTGATGATTATCATAATCTATAAAATCAGGATACTTATTACGTTCTTTTTTGCTAAATGTGAATTGTACTTCTCTTATAAATTCATCAACTTTTTGAGGATTTACTTCAAAAAAACTCTGATTTGGGAAATAAGCTTCGATTTCATTCAATCTTTGTACGACAGATGCAATTGAGTTGCCTAGATAATAACTGTAAGATTCCGGCGCGTTCTCCAGCAACCATTGGGCGAATTCTTCTTTTAGGTTTATGGCATTTACTGGGTTATCATCAAGATCGTTATTGGATTTATTACTATAGGCCAGAACATTCTTAATTATGTTGTCAAACTTCTCATTAGAGATCAATAAATTTTCAATTTTAGAATTTCTACAAACAGCTTTAATTTTTGGAAAGTACGTATCCAAAAACTGAAATAACTGTTCCGGGTTATTTTTGGTTATTATTCCACCACTTACAATAAATTTCTCATTATTCTCAGTCTCTTCACCTTCTTTGAAAACTGTTCTTAGTTCCTTGTAAAAATCCAGTAGTAATTGGTCTTTTTCTCCTTTATGCACAATTTCAAAATTGAAACGCAAGCCGTCGCTATTAGGGAAAAAAGCAAGTCCAGCGCTTCGAGTCATGTTAATTCCACCACTGCGATCAATTATACCAACAAATGCGTAATGCTCATTTCCTTGGAAGTAAAAACCTTTCTCAAATTTTTCACCACGATTTCTTTGCCTACATATAAAGTTGAATTCCGGTTGTTGCTGGCGATATTCTAAAAGAATGGAGAGAATGTCTTGGTGAAAAGTCATTAGAATATTTTGAAGTATTTTATTAAAGGAATCAAATGATTTTTAGTTCTTGAGCGATTTCTTGGGTAGAATTTGCCTTAACCTATCTTTTGGTATTCTCAGCCTCACGAATACTCGTCGGCGAACCGTCTGGCAGGAATATGTTTATGGTTTGAATTTCATTCTAGTTTTCGATTGAGATATAATTGTGGCAATAGTACTTATAAACTTGATTTGTGTGGAGATTTAAAGTTAAACAATCTTTAGATTCATTTAATCAGGAAATTTCAAGACCTTATAATCAATATCATTCTAATAAAAAATCAACAAATAATATCTCTGATTTAGTAGAGAATTATATCTTTTTTCGCCCTTGTAATTGCGGTGTATTGATAGCGCAGGGTCGGCATGTAGAATGAGTTAAGCAGAACTTTATTCCATTCACCTCCTTGGGCCTTATTACAAGTTATTGAATGCCCGTAAGTAGCCCGTATTGCCCCGACATATCTATCATCCGAAGGATTTCCAGATTCTCTAAAAATTTTATTTTTTTTGAAGCGTTCGTGTCTTAATTTGCCCTCTTGTTCTCTTGTAATTCCTTTTGGATCTATGACCGAATCAATTAATAAATAATCATCCAATTCTTCTTCATTGTCTTCTAAATCCTTATAGATTAGGGTAACCGGGACGAATTTTAAACCAGCTACGAACTCGGTGCTACTCAAGTCTATAGATTTAATAATTACATGATCTCCACTGTATAAGTTAACTCCATTTCTTTTCCAAGTTTGGGTAAGAATTAGCAAATCTTCTTTTTCGAGCACATTAGCCTTATCTCCATATATCTTTTTGCGTACAACTCTGTTAAAAGCCATATTCATCTTATGTGTTGCTCCAATTGAAACAACATTATCAAATCCATGTTCATTAAAGTTTTGTATATAAGAATCACAAGCATTCCAAAAGGACTCTCTGCCTACATTACTTAGATTGAAATGCTGTTTGCCTTCTTCAATGGCACGTCTTAGTCCGGTGGCATTTTTTAAAATATAACTACCATCTTCCTGTCTTTTAACCTCATCTAAATGGTGGGCTGATCCTGTAAGTTTAAAGTTAGATTCAATAAAATTTTGTGAAAGCGCTTTTGAATCTGATTCATTAATAGGGGGCAACTGATTGCGGTCGCCAAGAAATATTACTTTGTTTTCCTTGTTTCCTGTTTTAATAAACTTGATAAGGTCATTCAGGAGCGAATCATTACTGGAAAATAAGCTGTTCTCTGACCTGGTTTTCACCGAATTTATCATTGATGCCTCATCGATGAGGAAAATTGTAAGATCCTCGACCTGATTTGGTTTTAAAACAAAACGCACTTCTCCAGTTTCGTTATTCACTGAAGTATTGTAGATCATAGAATGGATCGTACTGTTTACAGTTTTGCACTTGCGCCCCAGAATTCTAGCGGCTCGCCCCGTTGGCGCTGCTATTTTATAGAATAACCCCTTCGAATTCAGGTAGCCAATTAAGGCTGTTGTAATCGAGGTTTTGCCTGTTCCCGCAGCCCCTGTAAGGATTAAGAAATCATCAGAATTGTCTGATGAAACAAAATCGGACATCGCGAGTAGTACATCTTTTTGGCCTCTTGTTGGGGTGTCAAATTGTAAGTAATCCAGAATTGTAACGCCTTGTCTCATAGCTATTTTTTTTAGTTATGAGCAAACCTAGGACTAATGTGTGCAGTGTACTTGCATACATAAAGTTAAAATTCACCTTCGACGGTATTAGATAGTTTGGTTAAGTCGGAGAGTATAGAGTCGTAAGTGGCAAACTTCAGGAATTTTTGAAGGTTATTTCGTTCTTCCATAGGACTTTTAGCTAGAATTGAGCATCGATGTACCCCCTCATTCCTGACTTTACGCAAATTGTCAATTGTATGACCAGTATAATTTCCTTTAATATTAAAAAATGTTTTATTGAATGAATAAATCTTAGTCGCTATAGGAATATCTCCGATGTTAGTTATGGAATTATTACCGCGAAATCTAGTACCTTCAATTGATTCAAGATGATCAATCAGATCATCAACTACAGGAAACAAATCATAGTAATAAAAGTTAATAAGGTTTTCGACTTGATAAAATGCAAAAACTAAGTAATCAAAAAAGCGTGTAAATTCTTTCTTTTCTTGCATATCCAGTCTAACTCCTTCCATTCTTAAATTATCTAATTCTAGTCTGGCTCTTAGTGTCTTATGAGGAATATATGAATAATCTATGCTTAATTCCGGGGATAAACTGAGGTAGTATTTTATTTTTTCGGTATTGGTAAAAACTTGCTCATCATATAAGTTTGTTCTAGTGCCCGAAAACTTAAACTCCAAACTTTTTCTAAACCATAAATTGTTGTTGTCCTTGCAGATTTCGTCTATTAAGACTAGTAGTTTTTCTAAGCTCTCTTTCTTATACATCTTTATTTCTTTGTTCAGGAGACATTATTTCGATGTAAACTGGATCATACTCCTTCATCGCTTCGTCTAAACCATCTGAGAAAATCGTATCCAGAATTATTGACTCGTAGTTATCATCGGACAGATTGATGGTTATAGCAGAATCTGGATTTAGTAATTCTCTAAATCTACTTCGGAGTTTTACATATGTTGGGTCATATTCTCCCTTAACCATTTTTAAATATAGTAACTTGCCCTCCAACACCATTATCAAATTGGGTGAGTCATTCTTTATATGCCCTTTATCTTTGCGATATTTTACTCGAAATAACTCCGTGGCTTTATCATAACCATATCTTTCCCAGAAGTAAATCCAATGACGAATTTCTTTTATATATCGTTTAGGCACATTTACTTTCTCGTTTACCGTTAGGCCGGTTACCTCTTGTCTATATCCTCTTTTCTGCAAACGAACCTTGCTTTCTTTAACGTGGAACTTTTGACCTACTATTATGCGCCTTACTTCACGGTCAAAGCTGGAATTGGCCGTGTAAATCGTTTCTGTGTCTCCCGAATCAAGACGATACACATTATGATTGCTACTAAAGGTTATATCATCGGCATACCTCGTGTAATTAAGACCAAATCGCTTGGCAACGCCTGTGAGTCTCTTGTCTAAACGGTCGCATATGATATTGGTTAACACTGGTGATGTTGAAGCTCCTTGCGGGAGTACGTTTAAGTTTACAGATTCCCATTTATCATCAATAAGCCTTTGAACTTCCATATTTGTACAACAAATTGCTTTTATCATATTGGCAATTTTTTTACGTTCTACAGAGGTGCCTAAATTAAAGGGTTCAATTAGTAATCTTGCCCATACTCTATTTGCATCAATGCTTGGGAAGAAATCTTTTAAGTCAATATTATAGACATAGTTTTTGCCGATATGTTTCCGAGCATTATTTACAATTGATCGATTCTGAATAAATCCAGTAGCATTATCATGAGGCTGGTGAATTGCACTCAAAATAATTGATACAGCCTTTTGAAACTCTTTTAAACCCTCAGATGGGGCATGAATTGTGCGTGTCCCACCACTCTTTTTCTCAATTGAAAAAGAGAAGTACTTCTTTTCCATCTTAACATTTGGGTTTAAATTTATGTAGTAGTTCAGTTGCTGTTCTGAAAAAGCAATAGTCTTCTCTTTATATATCAGTTCTTTTACTTTATTAAGTAGAAATAGAAAATCCTTTTTGCTAGACATATTCGCAAAAAGATCTCGGATATATTCGGTCTGATAAGTATTTAATTTCATCTTAAAAGAATGACAAACTGAAGTATATACTCTTTATCTATGGCTCCATATGCTAAAAATAGCCTTGCCATGACTTACCATGATAATAAAAATCATAGCAATAAAAAGTGAGGGTTGTTTTTGTGGTTTCTTAAAAGAAATCAGTCAAAATAACTCCTCTAACATTCAGTTGTAGCATGGCTACAACATTCTGCCGAATACAGCAGAATACCTGCCCGAAGGCAGGCGGGTCAATACAGTGACTTCAGTTTGTCAAATTGTAACTTTCCAATAATCAGGGTAACTCGTGAATTGGAGATTCATAAAAATAGCAATAATAAATCATGTTATCCTAAGATCATTTCTGCTGATCGACATATTCAAAAAGAGCGGCCAGTTCGTGAATATTCAACTTCATTTCCCTTCCCTTATATGATTCGTGGACAATTCCTGAAGGTTCCAATATGACTGTATCAAAATAATTCGAATCTCTCATATCATCTATTATTGAATCTTCTACCAGGCTATGCCATACTTTTACCTTCCATTCATTGTCAAATGGAATCATAGTATCCAAACCTATAACTTGTTTGACAGGTATGAAGTTCAATTTATCAAATATTGGAATAGTCCTACCTCCTACAAAAGTGACTTCATAGTTATACTTTACCAGAAGAGTTATGGCCTCTTCAATTTTATTATCCAAGGGAACAAGACCTTTACTTCGTTCTCGCTCCTTTAGTTTTTCGAGTAATTTATTCATAACGTATTTTGTTCTAATTGAGAGAAATATTTTGTTCTCCATACCAATTGCAATGGTAAATATCAACAATTTCCTGACCTTCTATTTCAAAAAATAAAGCGAAGTGATTACCTGACTTATTGCCGATGAATTTGCAAACAGGTTGCAAACAATTGCAACCGTGGCAAGTATCAAGATCCATCAATAACTCTGTATCACCTAATTCTCTAAAATGCTCAAATCGCTCAGCAAGCTTATTTACAAAAGCTTTTTTGCCGATATCTTCATAATCCACTCCAGGCTTTAGATAGATGTTAAGAAATTCAGTACTCATCATCATAATGGAACACCAAATGGTGTTAATGTAGTCTAAATTGTATCTGTTTTCAAGATCGCTGATTGAAAGTAGTGAGCTGCGTTTCATAATTTTTTATGCAAGAATACCGCCTATGTGTGCAATAGACTTGCATACATTATGATATGATCTTGAACAGAGTAAAATTATAGGTGAAGCCCTTTTAATTTAATATCTTTATACTTCCCCACTCTCTTTCTCAATACGCAGAAGGAGGTGGGTTTATTTTTAATCAGATTTTATGCCCTATTCTAAAAATCAAATAATTCGCTATCAAACATTGGATAGGTGTTTTCGTAGCAGGGTAAATCGATATTTTATAGATGACCTTGTAGAAGCCTGTCAGGTTGCTATCGAAGAATTTTCAGGAAATGCTGAGGCTATACAAAAGAGGCAAATCTATAATGATATTGCCTTTATGAAAAGTGACAATGGGTATGCTGCTCCGATCATAAAGGACAAAATAGGAAGAAGCGTATATTACTATTATGAAGATCCTAATTTCTCTATCAACAACCAACCATTAACCGAAGATGAAGCTTTAGAGCTAAAAGAAACACTTCTTACTTTAAACCGATTCAAGGGATTGCCTCAATTCGAGTGGATTGAGAGTATGACCACAAGGCTAGAGGCTTCATTTCAATTCGGAATAGATGCTAACCAAGTCATCGAATTTGATCAAAATGAATTTTTAAAAGGAAAAGAATTCATTAATGCTTTGTATCACGCAATAATCAATAAAACTCCATTAGAAATACATTACCAAAGTTTCAAAGAAAATGAACGGCAGATAATAGAATTGCATCCTTATTATCTAAAGCAATTCAATAATCGTTGGTTTGTATTTGGGCAGAATCCAAAATTCAAAGACATAACTAATTTAGCTTTAGACAGAATAGAAGATATAGCACAATTAACAATTGATTTCATTGAAACAGATATAAACTTCAAAGAGTATTTTGAAGATTTTATTGGTGTTACGCGTTTTAATGAGCTAAGCCCATGTAAGGTTGTCTTAAGAATTGAGCGGGACTTATGGCCATATATAGAAACCAAACCATTGCATGGATCTCAGAGAGTGTTGAATAGAACAATTGAGTTCATAGATGTTGCATTACAGTTAATCCCAAATTATGAATTGGAAGCCGTAATTCTGCAGCACGGAGAAAGAATTGAGGTATTAGAACCTCTCGATTTTAGAAATAAAATCACCGGTAGATTAAAGAAACTAATAGACAAATATAACCGTGCAGAATAAATGCACACATCAAATATAGATTTGCAAAATGAACCAGGATCATTCAAAAGGTATTGCCTTTAAAAATTTTAGAAGGTTTCCGGAGTTTTCAATGCTTGAGTTTGGTGAGATCACTTATATGGTTGGTCGCAATAATTCAGGTAAATCGACTATGGTAAAGGCGCTCCTTCTTGTTTTAGATTATCTAAAGAATCAACTATCTGACACATTCTCATTTGATAATCAAGCGCTCGAAGATGCCAATATAGTAACCTTTGGAAGGGCGAAGTGCAATTTTATTGATGAACCTGAGATTGTTTTCAATTTAAAATTAGGAGATTACAATATTACCTTAAACATTTCCGGAAATGATGATCAGACTAGAGCTAATGTCAATGTTCTGATTATTACAGATGACTGGAATGGTTATGAACTGGTGATTAACTATGATACGCAACGAACGCGTATAATAAAAAAACTTCCTAGACGAGATCAAATACTTGATACGCAGCAAGAATTAACAAAATTAGTAGCCGAAATTCAAAAATTGGAAGGGGCACTCAAAAATATCACTAAGAAAGGATCGAAAGAAGCTTTACAAATCAGTGACCAACTAAATAAATTAAGGGATAGACGAAATAGACTAGCACATAATGAAGAAATCCGCGAAGCCGAAGATGATCTCGAATACAGCCTTGAGTATCCAATAAATTATCAGGATGAGAACTTCGATGAAGACCTTCATGATGAATTTTTTGATCAAACAGACGTGTACAATACGGAAGAGCATTTAGACGAGCTTTCCGCCCTAGATGAAGCGGAGGAAAACTCAGTTCCACGTTCAGAGGATAACGAACTTAAGGAAATAGTGAGTGTTTTGCTTTACTACAACAACATTGCATATAAACAAGCGATAGAACTACGAGATAAATTCGCTGATGAATATGAATTCAATCAAGACATTGTTGAATTGGACAACAATAAGGAAGACTTAAAAGATTGGATTGATGAAATAGTGTCGACAATAGAGAGAGAGTCGTTTTATTACTTAGGTGCAAACCCTTCAAAACAGTCCGCACTGTTTCAGTTAAGAGACAAAAACAATGCCTTGGCACAAGCCATTCATGAGTTTAAACAACTTGATATTGGAGAGAGCACTGAAGAGGGCATGTTTGTAAAAAAATGGATGCGCGAGTTTGAGGTTGGACACAGTTATATTATTGACTTTTACGCAGGAGAGGCATATCAATTCCACGTTATTGGAGAGAATAAAACAGTCAACCACCTCTCTGACAAAGGTATGGGATCTTTACAGGCCATGCTACTTATCTTAAGAGTAGCAAGTCTAATTCGTATAAGTAAAAAGAGTGATAATACAATTACACTATTAATTGAAGAACCTGAGCTTAATCTGCACCCCGCACTTCAATCTAAACTCACCAATTTCTTTCATGAAGTTAATCGAGAATACGGTTTCAAGTTCATTATTGAGACTCACTCGGAGTATATGATAAGAAAAGCTCAGCTCTATTCAATAGAAGAAGATTACGCGAAAAACCTAGAGGTTAACCCTAATCCTTTCAAAATATTCTATTTCCATAAAGAAGAGGGACATTATGAGATGGAGTTTACCGAACAAGGAAAATTTAAAAAAGACTTTGGGCCAGGGTTCTACAATGAGGCATCTAATATTTCAATTGAAATAATCAAAAATATCCGAAAAATTAAAAGCTAATGACAACAATTTATAGCGAACAGCAATTGTTGGATGAAATTGCCATATTCCCTGAAGACTATCCGCAGTGGAATAAGATTCTCAAGAGTGGTTTAAACATATGTATCAACATAAGTGATGATGACTTAGATGAAAAGCTTATAAACCCCGAAGATCCCATTTTTTTAGCTCATCAAGCTTCTGCGAGTATGCCATTACCCGTTGCCTTGGAGAGTTTTATTGCAGACATAAAAGCAGATCTCACTAGAACATTAGAAAAACCAAGATCAATCTTTTTATTAGATATAGATGAAGCCGTAGCCCTTAACGCGAGACAAGATTTGGGTATGGCAATATATTCTGTCAACAACCTACCTGAAAAAATTCTTGATTTTTCTTATTCGGTAGATCTAGATAAAAATCAAAATATTCAAAACAACTGGAAAGGCATCATCACTTTTGAGAAAGCTTTATCAAATAGCTTGATAGTTACGGATAACTTCTATTTCTCTAATGAAGACGATGGGATTAACCGTGGGTTTAGTAACCTATTCAATTTTTTAGATGCTTATCTTCCTGATAGTTTGGCGGTGGAATATCAAATAGCTGTTTTTGCAAATGACTATAATAAACCGGAAGAGTGGTGGATAAAAGCGTATGGTCAATTACTGGCGAAAATTAGGGGCTTACGCCCATACGATATACATTTAGAGTTGATTCTTGCTCAAACCATCCATCGTAGAAGATTGATAAGCAACTACGTCATTGGAAAAATGGACCATGGTTATGATCTTTTCCATGCTAGGAAAGTGGACGTTGTGAATTTAGACAATGAATTCGAACATTATGAGGTTTTTTCTAACCTCGATAATCTTGGCACCAAATATTTTCAAGCTGCGTCTAACACACTTGGTAAATTGGAAACTAAGTGCGCTACTTTATCAGCTTTTGTGAAGGCTAATGGAAATACTGCAGAAAGAATGTTATTTGGATGCAATAAGGACAAAACCATAAAAAACCGCCTATTAAATTAATGTGTGCACAAAAAATGCACACATGCGATATATATTTGCAAAGTCAAAGAGAAAAACAGACAACATTTAAATCATAAATGAGTAATAATAACAAAGTAGAAGTAGGGTTTATTTGGCAGATTACAGACGATGTGCTACGCGATGCCTTTAAGAAAAATGAGATCGGGGATGTGGTCCTCCCTTTTGTAGTGCTGCGACGACTAGATTGTATTTTAGAACCCGTTAACCAAAAAGTGAGAGATGCTTATGCCAATTTTAAAGACAAAGTTGACGGGGATAAGCTGGTTCCTATTTTACGCAAAGCTTCTGGAGGACTCAAATTCTACAATACCTCGAAACACACCCTGCATTCGCTAAAGGATGAACCGCAATACATTCAAATTAACTTCAACAATTATTTAAACGGATTCAACCCAGAGGTACAAGACATACTAGAGAGCTTCCAGTTTGATAAAATTGTAGCGCGCCTTACCAAAAATAAGTTGCTTTATGAGATGATCGATGCGATCTGTAAGATAGATCTGCACACAGAGGCTATAGATAATCATGGAATGGGTTATGTTTTTGAAGAACTAATCCGTATCTCCAACGAGCAGTCCAATGAGACAGCGGGAGAGCATTTTACCCCAAGGGACGTCATTGAGATCATGAACAACTTCATGTTTGTTAATGAGAAAGATAAGCTCTCCAAGCCAGGAATTATTAGAACCATATTCGATCCTGCCTGTGGTACCGGGGGTATGGTAAATTTGGGTAAAAAGTTTATCCTTGAACAGGTCTGTTCAGGGAGTGAAAATAAGCCTACCATTGTTACTTATGGTCAAGAAATTAATGAGCAGTCTTATGCTATTGCTAAGTCAGAGGCCTTAATTACCGGCGAAGATGCCAATAATATTAAACATGGTAATTCTTTTAGTGAAGATCGCTTTCAAGGCAAGACCTTTCACTATATGATGGCCAATCCGCCTTACGGGGTTACCTGGAAGAAAGACCGAAAATTCATTGAGAATGAAGCCTTAAACCCTGCAGGGCGCTTTTATGCAGGAACTCCCAGAGTAAGCGATGGCCAGCTACTGTTTTTGCAGCACATGATCTCTAAGATGGAGCGCGAAGGTTCACGAATTGGCGTGGTAACCAATGGTTCACCCCTGTTTACAGGAAATGCAGGATCTGGCGAAAGTGATATCCGCAGATGGATCATTGAAAATGACTGGCTGGAGTGTATAGTGGCTTTACCAAAAGATCTTTTCTACAACACTGGTATTAATACCTACATCTGGTTTTTAACCAATGACAAGGCTCCGCACCGTAAAGGGAAAGTACAGCTCATAAACGGCGATGCGCAAGAGACCATTGTAGTTACCGGAAAGGAAGAGACCAAGCACCTATTTTGCCAACCCAATAAGAAAAGTTTAGGTAATAAACGAAACGAAATTACAGCCGATCACATTGAGCAGTTATTAGCGCTCTACCAAAACTTTGAGGAAAATGAGCACTCCAAGATTTTTGATAACGAGTACTTTGGCTACTATCAGTTAACGGTTGAAAAGCCTAAAGTAGATGAAAACGGGAAAATTGTTTTGGATAGCAAAGGAAATCCAAAACCTGACAGCAAGAAACGCGATACTGAAAGTGTACCGCTGTCTGAAGACGTGGAAACCTATTTTGAGACAGAAGTTAAACCACACGTACCGAACGCTTGGATAGACTATGACAAAACCCGTATAGGATACGAAATTAACTTTACTAAGTATTTCTATAACTATACACCTTTGCGCGCGGCGAGCACTATTAAAACAGAAATTGAATCTCTTGAGCAAAATATTGCCGATCTATTAAAAGACTTAATTAGCTAATGCAGAAAGCTTACGAGAAATATAAGGAGAGTGGTGTAGAATGGATCGGAAATGTTCCAAATCATTGGGAACCCATTAGATTGAAGTTTTTGGGAGCTTTATATAGTGGTCTAAGTGGTAAAAAGGGCGACGATTTTAGAAAAGAAGATTCTGAATTTAATCACAATTACATCCCATTTACTAACATCGCCAATAATTTTGAAATTGATTTGGAGAAACTAGATTCAGTTGAGATTTTTCCAGATGAAAATCAAAATCAAGTTGAAAAGAACGACCTGTTTTTTTTAATGAGTTCTGAAAATTATGATGATATAGGGAAAACAGCTATTCTATTAGATGATACAGAGAACACCTATTTAAACAGTTTTTGTAAAGGTTTCAGGTTATTTGATAACAAGGACTTAGATGCCAAGTTTTTGAATTACCTATTGAGCGGTGATGTTTACAGAAAGATTTTATCAATAGAAGCAAAAGGATTTACAAGAATTAATTTGCAGATGGGTAAAATCCAGAACCTGCCTGTAGTGATTCCAGCTTCTAAAATGGAACAATCCAAAATAGCAGCCTTTCTGGACTATCATACTACATTGATCGACTCTCTTATTGACAAAAAAGAAAAGCTCATTGAAAAACTTCAAGAGCAACGGCAGGCTATTATTAACGAAGCTGTGACTAAGGGATTGAATCCTGGAGCTGAACTGAAAGATAGTCGCATTGATTGGCTTGGAAATATACCGAAGCACTGGAAGTTTATTAAGATTTCTTCTGTGGCAAAACAGAACCAATATTCAATTACTGGAGGTCCTTTTGGCTCAGATCTAAAGAATGAAGAATTCACTCCCGAAGGTGTTAGAATTATACAACTTCAAAATATTGGTGTTGGCGAATTTAGAGATCATTATAAAATTTATACAAGTGAAGAAAAAGCGGATGAACTATTCTCATGTAATATTTTTCCAGGTGATTTGATTATTGCAAAAATGGCTGATCCTGTTGCTAGAGCTTGTATAATGCCAGACTTCGATAGAAGATACATTATGGCTTCAGATGGAATAAGATTTGAAGTTAATGATGAAAAAGTCTCTTCAAAATTTTTAGAATATGCCATTAATTCCAAATATTTCAATTTTCAGGCAGAATTAAAAAGCACAGGGACAACAAGGTTAAGAATTGGTTTAACAGAGTTTAAAAAATTAAAACTCTTGCTACCCCCAAGAGCCGAACAAGACATCATACTCGAATTTCTTGAAGGAAAAGACTCTTCAATTAAGAAGTCGATAGATAGCATAAATATTTCAATCCAAAAACTCAAAGAGTATCGTCAGTCACTAATTAGTGAGGCGGTAACCGGTAAAATAGACGTAAGAGACTGGCAAAAACCTAACGATAGTTGATCATGGAATTGTATGATTTTGATACTGTTTTAAGTTTTGGCCAACACAAAGGTGAAACGGTTGCAGAGGCCATGCAGAACAACCCTACTTATATAGCGTGGTGCTATGATAATATTGTTGATTTCTTTATCACTGACGGGGCCTGGGCAGCGCTTAGCCTTCATAAAGAATTAGAAGATGCTTTAGGGAGTATTTGAATTGACTCCAATGAAGTTCATAAGGCAATTAAAAAGAATAAGAAGTTTCATGAAACAAAGCGCAATAGGTTCAAAAGCGAAATGTTGAAACGCTATGAGAATGAAATTGAGGAGCGTTTAAAGGGCACGAGAAAATTGTAGCACATGGCAGGAGGAACAAAAGAAATACATTTCGAAGATCACATTGTTAAATACCTCACCGCAAAGACGGAAGAGGGAGGCGTTAATGAATACCATCAAGTTTCGAATGAGAAATATGATAGAGATAACGCTATAGTTCCTAGAGAAATATTGAGCTTTATTGTGGAATCACAAGGAGACCAATATTCTTATTTAAAAGAACAATTAGGAGATGCAATCGATAACAAACTTTTGGAGCGAGTTGTTAAAAGCTTAAAGACCAATAAGACACTTGACACGCTGCGGAAAGGTATAAAAATAAACGGATTGAAGTTTGAATTGGCCTATTTTAAGCCTTCCAATAATAAAACTCCAGAACATGAAGTATGGTATAAGCAAAACCGATTATCTATTATCAGACAGCTGGCATACTCAACCAAGAATAGCAATGAAATTGACCTGGCTTTTTTTATAAATGGAATACCTGTTGCTACGGCTGAACTGAAAAATGCTCTAACAAACCAAAATCATCACAATGCCATAAAACAATACATTCAAGACAGGGATCCTAAAGGGGAACCACTTTTAGAGTTTCGAAGATGTCTTGTGCATTTCGCGGTAGGCACTGAAAAAGTGTTTATGACCACCCAGCTTAAAGGGAAATCGACTTTCTTTTTACCATTTAATAAAGGATTAAGAAATAGTAATCCTGATGGTTTTGATACTGCCTATCTATGGCAAGAAATTTTGCGCAAGGACTCCATTATGGATCTTGTTCAAAACTATATTAATCTGCAGGAAGATACCGAGAAGTATTATGACCCAAGAACTAAAAAGTTGTTGGAGAAAAAGTCTACAAAGTTATTATTTCCTCGCTACCATCAGTTAAAGGCCGTAAGACGATTATTGGAACAGTTGAAGATAGATGGTGCGGGTAAAAACTATCTAATCCAACATTCTGCGGGTTCTGGTAAGTCCAATTCCATAACCTGGTTAGCCTACCGCTTAGCAAATTTCTATCGGCATTATACAGATGAAAAGGCACTATATGATTCTATAATTGTGGTGACCGATCGTCGAGTTTTAAATAAACAAATACAAGAGAATATTAGACAGATAGATAATATTCCTGGTATGGTGGCATATCTAGATGAAAAGACATCTGCCCAAGATTTAAAGCGTGAGATAGAACATGGTACAAGGATCATTATAACAACAATTCAAAAGTTTCCAATTATATCGGATGTAGTAACGCAATCAAAAGAGCGTAATTATGCGATTATAATTGATGAGGCTCATAGTTCTCAATCAGGAGAGGTTGCAAGACATATGAGAAAAGCTCTTAGCTTAGAAGAAGCTGCAGAGAAGGATGTTCCGGCAAAAGACTTAGATGAAGTTATAGCCGATGAAATTGCTAAAAAAGGACAACAACCCAATATTTCTCAATTTGCATTTACAGCAACACCTAAGTCAAAAACCATAGAGTTGTTTGGTACACTTGTTAATGGAAAAAAGGAACCCTTTGATAAGTATACGATGGAGCAGGCAATTAAGGAAGGCTTTATCTTGGACGTTCTTGAAAATTATATGTCGTTTAAGAGATACTACAAACTGATTAAACGCTCTGAAATTGAAGACAAGGAATACGAAAAGAAAAAGACCGTTCGAATCTTAGGCAACTATGTCGATTTACAAGATCACGCAATAGAAAAGAAATCGCGAATCATGTTGGAGCATTTCGCGGCTGACACTCAAAACAAAATTCAGGGTAAAGCTAGAGCTATGCTTGTTACTAAATCGCGTTTGCATGCTGTTCGCTATAAACGGAAGTTTGACGATATCATGCGCGAAATGAAGCTGCCCTATGAAGCCTTAGTTGCTTTCTCTGGCACAGTCAAAGACTCGGAAACAGGTGAAGATTATACTGAGAGTAGTATGAATAATTTAGGTGGGAGAATTAGTATAACAGATGCCTTAAAACTACCTAAATACAGAATTTTAATTGTTGCCAACAAGTATCAAACAGGTTTTGACGAACCACTGATGCACACCATGTTTGTTGATAAAAAGCTAGGACAAACTAGCACAGTACAAACACTGTCAAGGCTTAATAGAACCACCAAAGGAAAAGACTCAACAATGGTCTTGGATTTTGTGAATGATCCAGAGGATATTCAAGCAGACTTTCAACATTATTATGGAAAAAACTACATTTTGGAAGAAAACTTGACAGATCCGAATGCGATTTACGATAGTTTGAATGAAGTGGAAAGATTTAATCTATTTTATGAGAGTGAGGTTGAAAGCTTTGCTGGGATCTTTTTCTCTCCAAAAGAAGATTTTGAACAACTTCAGCCCATTTTGAAAACAGTTGCAAATAGATATAAGGATCAACTTAATAAAGAAGATCAGGATAACTTTAAAAAAGCTTCTAAATCATTTATAAAGCTTTACAGATTTTTAAGCCATGTAATCAGTTTTACAGATGTAGATTTGGAGAAGAATTATGTTTTTCTTACCGCATTACTCAAAAAATTACCATTTGACAAACCAGATCTCCCAGTGGACGTCATTAACGATGTAAAACTACATAGTTATAAAATTCAGCATAAGTATACTACAAAATTAAAACTGGAATCTGCTGATGGTGAAGACGAAGGTTTAAAACCTGGAGGCAAAGGACCAAACCAAGAAGATGAATTGGATTTTCTTACCAAAATCATTAAAGTTCTGAATGATACTTACGGATTAGAACTTACGGATGAAGACAAGGTAGAATTTAGCAAAATGAAAGAGAACATTTATGCCAATCAAAAGCTAATGGCATTCTTTAATCAAGCTAATTCTAAAGACAATATAAAAGAGAAATTTAACGAAGAAATAGATAGTGAACTACTTAATTTCATCGATAAAAAATTGGAATTTTATAATAAAATGACCGAGGATAAAGTGAATTCAATGTTTAAGACCATTTGGTTTAATGAATTGTATGATTCTCGTGTTAGAGGTCTAGAATAATAATTAGACAATTTACTGTTGAGTTTCTTCTGGCAAATCTACTGGATAGATTAAAACTTTAAGAGCATACTGGATGATAGTTAAAACGTAAGTGGCTCTTTTTGCCATTTCTTTTTCAGATGATCCAAATGAGTCAAGACTCTTAGGGTACAGGTTAACAATATCCCATTGTTTGGAATGTACGACTCTACAATCTAACAGAGCAATTTGTTGCTCATCCAATTCTGCTTCAGACCTTACTAAGTTGGTTTTAAACAAATTGATTTTAATTCGCTCAGCATAGACACTTATTCTTGGACCATCTCCAGGGGTTCTAATCGTTACATTTCTGTTATGAGAACCTGAACCTGGATTCTGGTATATACCAGTGTTTTCAATAATCTTTTCGGCATAATATCCCACAAAATCTCGAAAATCACTGTATTCGTCGCCGTGCGTAGAAATTATTTTCATAACAAAAATATCTCAGGTTTTAAAGTAATTAGTTTCTGAAAGATAAGAAACATTTGGTGGGCTTTTAAGCGAAGCACCCGCGAAGCGGCAAGCACTATTCTCAAAGCTGTTATCTCGATACAATTTCCACTACGTGAAAATCATTCGATAACCGTTAAATCTCAATCTCCTCAAAAGAAGAAATAACCCGATCCGCAAGCCCATAATCTTGCCCTGTAGAATGCTCAGATTTAAACGCATAACAATAAATGCCCGCAGCTTTGGCGGCTTTGATACCGTTGGTGGCGTCTTCTATAACAAAGCAATCTTCTGGGGCTTCGCCGGCAATTTGGGCGGCTTTTTGAAAGATCTCCGGATGCGGTTTGGATTTAGGTAGATCGGCGCCCGATATCTTTCCCACAAAATACTGGTCTAACTCAAAACGGTCAAACACCCTTTTGATGTTCTCCATAGAAGCCGATGAAGCCACTACCAATTTTAAACCAGCGCTGTGAAAGCGGATCATAGCATCTCTTACGCCGTCTATGAGTTGCAAATTGGGGCTGTTGTCAAACAGCTCGTAAAAGTATTTGCGCTTTAGGCGCGTCAACTCTTGGGGCGATTCTTGGGTATTGAAATCCGCAGCCAGCTGATCACTTATCTCTTTGGTAGAGCGACCTGTAAAACTCTCGTAAAGCTCCTCTGAAACGTCTATACCTACCTCGGCAAACATTTTAAAATAGGCTTCGTGATGTAAGGGCTCAGAATCAATGATCACCCCATCCATGTCAAAGAGTACAGCTTTAGCATTTTTCATTTTGTAAAATTAACCTTTTATATTTTTTGTGCCACTCGACAAACTCTGTTTAATCATCGCGGCGAGTGCCGCAAACCTTTTCTAACACTTTTTTCCATCGATGAAAAAAGTGTTCAAAAAAATCTAGTCGCGATGGAGTTGCATTCGTTGCCTAAGCAACGAACCCTTCGGTTTTTCTGAGTCGCGCGTCGCTCTGCGACTCTTTGCGCGATCTCGCACCGAACAAACCTCAGTTGCAACAGGTATCGCGACAATAACAGAATATCAAAGGGATAGTCCTTTAAAAAAGATAATAAAAACTTGATTTTAAACATTTTAACCCTCCATTAACAGAGAAATCCAACAAAAAATCTTATTCTATAGGTTATGATACAGATAGACAAGAAAAACAACACGGAATTATTAGAACAATCCGTACAGCATTTACAGCAAAAAGGATTCGAGAACATTAAAGCCGATCTAGACGGCTATGAAACCCCAAAGAGTTATCGCCGCAAGGGCTCCGATCTGGTGATAACCCCAGACATTACGGCCCAGAGAGACGGCCGCAAACATTTTTTTGAGGTCAGTGTAAAAAGTGAGAAGCCTACCTTACTTAAAACCAAATGGCGCTTTTTAGACGTAATGACCAATCTAAAAGATCACCGATTTAAGATCATAACTGCCCGAGGGCATTACAGTTTTACCCGTCAGATGTTAGACGAGCTCAACCTGGAGAAAAAACTGATAAAATTAAATTAGTTAGCTAACTACCAACCAGCCAAATGGCTGGTTTTTTATTTGTTCAGAATCTCACTAATTTGTTTTGTTATGTCCGTACTTTCGGGCAACATACGGTCAAAAATTGCTTTTAAACAGCTGTAATAGAGTGTTTCATCGTCTACTTTTTCTTGGGCATTCTTCATGTACTCTGCCGCGCAATTATTAGCTAATAACTTTAATTGAATTTCACGATTTGGCACAAAAAGGAAACCGATGAATTCATCGTCTGCACTCATTAAAAAGGCCACATCACAATCTTTAGTTTTAGCAATAGTCGTAATGAGCTCATTCAAACGATATGTTTTATAGAAGAGTTCTTGTTTTTTTAGCGCGATAAGATTATTGGTATAGTTCTCAAGATCTCTTGTTCTTTCTTTTCCCGACAAGGCTGTATTTAAGCTGTCAATATAGCTATCGAGTTGCAGCTGCAATTCGGCCTTATTAGGTTGAACTATTTTTTCAAGTAATGGATAATTAACTCTTGCGGCTTTTACGTTGTACTGAGCCAAGCTCGTATGGCTTATCATTGCTAAAAAAAGAAGCGTTACAAATAGCCTAGCTTGGAAATTGAATTGGAGATTACCCATGCCTTACTTTTTTAATTCTTGTATTACTAATTCTGTGATGTCTACACTATTCTGCATAAGTGGGCTGAGAATTTCCCTAGAACACATGTTTAGTTTTTCATTGTAGTCTGCCTGATTCGAAAAACCTTTTTTTCTGGCGCAGTCAACAATACTATTCTGAAAATTGCTGTTAGTTTCAACATCTTTATATTCCACAGATTCAACCCCATTGGGTCCGAAGAGGAAAATCAGGTCATATCCATTCTTCGCAATGATTTGCCTTATTTCTTCCGATAGATCAAGGAACGGTTTATAGACTTTCGATGCATTTTCAGACACAGCCTGACTGTAATAGTCTGATATCCTTTGCAGTTTTTCTTGAGCTTCTGTAAATTTTAATTGAGTAGCTTCATCGCCAGCATTATACTCCTGTTGATTCTTGAAGATACTTGCTTCTTGTTCTATTTTCTTGATATCGTACTGTCTTTCTAAGGCTTGCAACAGGCTGTCTTGAAACTGTTTCTGTCGCGCTTCAAGCTCCGTACTACTATAAGGGATTAAGGCTTTTATCTGTGTATAATCAGCTCTGGCAGCTTTTTGCTGCGCAGTTGTGGGGATTGCCATAAATAATAGCAAACTTAGGAGGATCAGGTTTTTCATGCTAAGTGGATTTGTGCCTTAAGATAAAGAAATACAAACAATTGAACTGATTTGCTTTTATTACGGTCATCGAGTGATTAAACCCCATGAGACTCTTAAGCGATCTTTTAGAAAAACAAGCCACCAGCGTTGATATTGCTATGCTTAATCCAGACGAAACTAAAGAATGTCCCACCGCATCGATAACAAAACACGCCGTTAAGAATTCTGAGATTGCGGAAGAATTTAGGCGGGTTTTGTGGTTT